>JAAWTB010000016.1 GCA_022801815.1 Oscillibacter sp.
GCAAAAAGGCCCGCAGCCGGTTTGGCTGCGGGCCGCTTCGTACACTGCGTCCTGAATCAGGACCGGAAGCTCACACACGCTCGGTTTCAGCCAAACCACGAAAAGCCTTACCAAAGCTGGTAAAGCTAAAGTAGAAATAGCCGTATTCAGCGGTGCGGGCAATGGCGGTCATGGCTGGGTTCCCCTTTGATCTTTAGATGTTTAAAGCATAACACAACGCTAGGGAAATGGAAACTGTGAGTTTTTACAAATGCGGAGGTTTTAGAAAATACGCGGTTGTGGGTTTTGCGCAGAAACCGAAGGTCGGGCCGCCCCCGGCGGGCCGTTTCCCTGTCACGCGGCGGGGAGGCACCCGGCCATTAAAAGGCTGGTAGCCTTGAGGATATAGCTGGCGTCCCGGACCATGCTGGCCCGGGTGGCCATGTACTGCTCGTGGAGCTCCTCCAGGGCGGCGATGAGGTCCCGGCGGGCCTGCTGGCGGCGGAGGTGCTGGTGGGCCAGGTAGCCCCGCATGAAGCGGCGGAAATCCGTCTCATAGTTGTGGTGGTCCAGCATGCTGTTGGGATAGTCCGGGTTGTGGGGGTATGTATAGGCGTCGGCCAGGTAGTGGGTCAGCTTGCCCAAGGTATAGTACTGCCACATGGTCCACCGCCGGCGGCGCTGGAGCTTCAAAATTTTGGCGTTGATGTACGCCCGGGAATTGACGTAATTGTGTCCCTTGAGCTTGTTATAGCGCAGGGAGCCCTTCAAATAGCTGAGGGGATTTACGTCCGGCTGGAAGGATCCGAAGAGAAAGGCCAGCTCGAAGCGCCGGGCGGGAAAGCCCGTCTCGCTGCGCAGCAGCGTCTGGGCCAGCAGAGTGTGGGTTCGTTTCTGCAAAGTTAGCTCCTCCTAACCGCAAGAATAGGCTTAGTATAGCACATTTCCCAGCGGGATTCAAGGGGAAATAGGGGGAAAATTTTTTCAAAAAATTGTCGGATTTGACAAAAATGGCCCTAGTAGGCGCTGATGCCCAGACTCTCATCGTCCCGGCCCTTTTCAATGGACCGAATTTCCACAAAATACTTCACCGCCGGGCTGACCACAACCTCCACCCGTTCCCCGGCCCGGCGGCCCAGAAGGGCCTTTCCCACCGGGGACTCCTTGCTCACCAGGCCCTTCAGGGCGTCCTGGCGCAGGGTGGTGACAATGCGGACCTCCATTTCCCTCTTTGCCATCTCGTTGTAAAGGGTCACCCGGTCGAACAGCCCCACGGCGTCCTCCGGCCCCGTGACCTCTATCACCTTTGCCGTGCGGATCATTCGCTCCAGATAGCGGATGCGGCTGTCGTTGCGGTTTTTTGCCTGCTTGGCGCATTTGTACTCAAAGTTTTCGCTCAGGTCCCCGAAGGCCCGGGCGGTCTGGACCTCCTCAATCAGCTGGGGCCGCAGGACCCGAATCCGGTGGTCCAGCTCCTCCCGCATTTTTTGGATATCCACCGCCGTCAGTTCGTCATACACGGCGCATCCCTCCTTTTCGTGTCCGCCGCTTCATCATAGCCCCTCCCGCCGCCGCTGTCAAGCGCAAGCCCCGGCGCTTCTCCCCTTGACGGCAGGGCCGGGGGATGTTATCCTATAGATAGAACAACGAAAGGGAGGGCCGCCATGGGCTTGGCTGAGCTGCTGGAAATCCGTCCCGGCGTCACCGCCGTCATAGGGGGCGGAGGAAAGACCACCCTCCTGCGGACTTTGGGGGAGGAGCTGGCGGCGGGCGGGGCCCGGGTGCTCCTCTGCGCCTCCACAAAAATCTTTCCCTTCCAGGGGCTGACGAACCTGAAAGACCCCTCGGAAAGGACCCTGGCGGATGCACTGGAAACCTGCCCGCTTCTCTGCGCCGGAACCCCGGTCCCCGGCACAGGAAAGCTCACCGCCCCCCGCATCCCCATGGCCCGCCTGGCCGCGCTGGCGGAGTATGTGCTGGCGGAGGCCGACGGCGCGGCGGGCCGCCCCCTCAAGGCCCACGCTCCCCACGAGCCGGTGATTCCCCCGGAGGCGAACCAGGTTGTCTGCGTCGTGGGGGCCTCCGGCTTTGGCCGGCCCATTGGGGAGGCGGCCCACCGTCCGGCCCTCTATGCCCGGCTGGCCGGGGTTTTGGAAGACGCCCCCGCCGCGCCGGAGACCGAGGCGGCGGTGCTGCTGGCGGAGGGGCTCCATGACCGGGTGTTTATCAACCAGATTGAGACGGCGGAGAACCGGAGGCGGGCCGCCGCCCTGGCGACGCTGCTGCCCTGCCCCACGGCGGGAGGGGCACTGCAAAGAGAGGAGTTTTTTGTATGCTGACCGTCATTCGCGGAGCGGGGGACATCGCCACCGGCATTGCCCTCCGCCTCTGGCGGGCGGGAATCCGGGTGGTCATGACGGATCTCCCCCAGCCCACTGCCATCCGCCGCACCGTGGCCTTTTCCGAGGCCGTGGTCCACGGGGAGGCCGCGGTGGAGGGCGTAACCGCCCGGCGGGCGGATTCCCCGGCCCAGGCCCTGGAGCTGCTGAAAAGCGGCGTTGTCCCCGTCCTGGCGGACCCGGAGGGAAGCTGCGTTCCCGCCCTGCGCCCCGGCGCCGTGGTGGACGCCATCCTGGCCAAGCGGAACCTGGGCACCCGCATCACCGACGCGCCGGTGGTGGTGGGGGTGGGTCCCGGCTTCACGGCGGGAGAGGACTGCCATGCCGTGGTGGAGACCATGCGGGGCCATTATCTGGGCCGCGCCATTTACCAGGGTTCCGCCCAGGCCAACACCGGCGTTCCCGGCCTCATTGGGGGCTTTGCGGGGGAGCGGGTCCTCCGGGCCCCGGCGGACGGGGTGTTTCACCAGCTTTTGGACATCGGGGCCCAGGTGAAGATGGGGGATGCCGCAGCCGAGGTGGGCGGTCTCCCCATGACCTGCACTCTGGACGGGGTGCTCCGGGGGATTCTGCCGGAGGGGACCCCGGTCCGAAAGGGGATGAAGGCCGGGGACATCGACCCCCGGTGCAGCATGGAACACTGTTACTGCGCCAGCGACAAGGCCCTGGCCGTGGGCGGGGGGGTGCTGGAGGCGGTTCTGCGCCTGTCCGGCGCGCTGAAATCAGGAGAAGCAGACCCATCGCGAGGAGAATAGGAGGAACTGCCATGGCGGAAAACCAAGTGAAACTGACCAAGCTGGCCAAGTGCGCCGGCTGCGGGGCCAAGGTCGGGGCCGGAACCCTGGCCCGGCTGCTGGAGGGCATCCAGGTCCATCAGGACCCAAACCTGCTGGTGGGTTTCGACCGGAGCGACGACGCCTCGGTCTACAAGCTGTCTGAGGAGTTGGCCCTGGTGCAGACGGTGGACTTTTTCCCCCCCATTGCCGACGACCCCTACCTCTTCGGCCAGATTGCCGCCGCCAACGCCCTTTCCGACGTGTACGCCATGGGCGGGGAACCCAAGCTCTGCCTGAATATCATGGCCGTCCCCAAGGACATGCCGCCCCAGGCGGTCCACGACCTGCTCCGGGGGGGCTATGAGAAGGTCTACGAGGCGGGGGCCCTTATTACCGGAGGGCACAGCATTCTGGACGACGAGCCCAAATACGGCCTGGCCGTCACCGGCTTTGTCCACCCGGAGAACATGCTCACCAACTCCGGCGCCCGGCCCGGGGACGTTCTGTTTCTCACCAAGCCCCTGGGCCTGGGAGTGCTGACAACCGCCGCCAAGGCGGAGCTGGCGGGCCCGGAGGTCATGGCCCGGGTTTACGGCCTGATGACCACCCTGAACAAATCCGCCCGGGACGTTATGGTGAAGTACCGGGTTCACGCCTGCACCGACGTGACGGGCTTCGGCCTTCTGGGCCACAGCCTGGAGATGGCCCAGGGCAGCGGCGTGGAGCTGGAGATGGACGCGGGGGCTGTGGACTTCCTCCCCGAGGCCGCGGAGCTGGCCAGGATGGGCATCCTCCCGGAGGGCATGTACCGCAACCGCGCCTTTGCAGAGGATTCGGTAGACCCTGGCAAAACGGAGCTGTGGCGGCAGGACCTTCTGTATGATCCCCAGACCTCCGGCGGCCTCCTCCTGGCGGCGGACCCCGGCGACGCGGAGGCCCTGTTTCAGAAGCTGAAGGCCGCCGTTCCCAGCGTCCAGCGGATTGGGAGGGTCCGGGAATACCGGGGCGGAAAACGGATTTTCCTAAAATAAGCCAAAAAAGCGGACGGCACAGCCGTCCGCTTTTTGAATTGTTCAGCTCCGGTCCATCACCCGGACGTTGCAAGTGGCCGTGGCCCCCGCCGGGGTGGAGACGATGATGTAGGCGGAGCCCGGCTGGATGGCGGTGACAAGGCCGTCCTGGTCCACGACGGCGGTTCGGGTCTCGGAAGAGGCCCAGGTCACGGTCCGGTCGCCGGCATTGATGGGGAAGACATCGGCGGTGAGCTGGGCGGACTCCCCCGGGGAGAGGGAGAGGGAGGCGCGGCTCAGAGAGACGCTGTGGGATTCGTCCTTCATCAGCGTGATTCCCTGGCGCAGGGCGGGGTTGACCATCCGGGCGGAAATCACCGCCGCCGTTCCCCGGGTGATGGGGCTGTCGGGACGGAAAGTCCCCTGGGCGTCCCCGCCCACCAGGACGCCGGCCCGGTAAAGCCGGTAGATGCCCGCAGCCCCGGGGTCCGACATGGGCACGTCGGGGATGGACCCGTCCATGACGATGTTGACGCCCTCCAGAGCCTCGCCGGGCAGTGCGTTGGCCATGATGGCGGCAAAGCTCCGCCGGGTGGCGGGCACGGTGAAGTCGTCGTACTGTCCGGCGGTGATAATGCCCGTATTCAGGGCGTATTGCAGGCCGCTCATCCCCTCCGGCATGGACCAGCCGTTATAGGTCCGGTGGAGGAGCACCGCCATGGACACCACGTCCCCCAGGGAAATGCCCCGCTGGGGGGAGAAGCGGCCGCTCCCCTCCGTCAATCCCCGCTCGTAAAGGGTCCGGACCCCCTCCTCGTACCAGGACCCGGCGGGCACGTCGGAAAAGGTCCCGGCGGCGTAGTCCCGGGTTTTTTGGAAGTTTTGAAAGGCCCGGTTCACCGTGGACCAGGATTTGGAGATATAGGTGCCCCCGGGGCCCAGCATGGGGGAGGTGTGCCCGTCCCAAATGCCCATGGCCCGGGCGGCGGGGGTGGAGAGGCTCAGGCACAGGGCCAGCCCCAGCAGCAAGGATACGATTTTTTTCACAGGAAGCCCTCCTCCGCATTGCGCGGCTTATCCGGTGGATTCTTTATGGAATAAGAATAATCCTCCCGCCGCCTCCCGTCAAGGGGTTTTGATAAAGTTGAAGAAAGTTGGAAGAAAAAGGGGAGGGCGCAAACCGTAAGAAATTTGTAAGAAAGCTGTCAAGCCGTTCGTAAGATTTGCCTGGTATGCTGGGGGCATTTCAACAAGGAGGTAATGCATCATGAAAAACCGCAAACTTTTGCGCCCCGCCCTCTGCCTTTTGCTGGCCCTGCTGGCGGGCTGCGGGCCGTCCCGGGAGGGGCCCATGGAGCCGGAGGCGGAGAGCCGGGCTCTCCTGTCCTCCGGCGATCTCCGGGGGGCGGACCTCCGGGAGCTGGATCTGACGGGCCTGGAGGAGGCGGCGTACCGCTGGGATTTTGACACCCGGACCCAGTGGCCGGAGAAGCTGCCGGAGGGCTTTGACCCGGCGCGGCTTTTGGATCTGGGGAAGGACCCCGGCCTGGGCCTCCGGGCCCTCCATGGGCGGGGAATCACCGGCAGGGGCGTGGGGATTGCCATCATAGACCAGGCCCTGCCGGCGGACCATCAGGAGTACGGGGACCGCCTGCGGTTCTATCAGGAATATCACACCGCCGCCCAGGGCCCCGCCTCCGCCCACGGCCCCGCCGTGGCCTCCATCGCCCTGGGGAAGACGGTGGGCGTGGCCCCGGAGGCCCTGCTGTACTTCCTGGCCGACGATTTGGGAACCGGGGAGGGCGCGGCGTTTTCCCGGGACCTGAGCTGGTACGCCGAGGACGTAGACCGCCTCACGGCCCTGAATGAAACCCTGCCGGAGGGCGAGCGCATCCGGGTGATTTCCATGTCCGTGGGCTGGATGCCGGGGGACCCGGGGGCGGAGGCCCTGGAGGCCGCCATCGCCCGGGCCCGGGCGGCGGGCATTGCCGTGGTCTGCGTCAACAGCCGGGACCCCCTGCTGGAGCCCTGGATGGGCATGGGGCGGCGGCCCTATGGGGACCCCAACCGCCTGGAGGACTGCCTCCCCGGGGCCTTTTGGGAGGAGAGCCTTTACAGCGGGGAATACCGGGGGACGGACGGGTCCCTTCTCCTGGTTCCCATGGATGGCCGCACCGCCGCCTCCCCGGCGGGCGAAGCGGAGTACGCCTATTTCGCCGGGGGCGGCATGAGCTGGGCGGTTCCTTATGTGGCGGGGCTCTACGCCCTGGCCTGTCAGGTGAAGCCCGAGGTGACGTTTGAGGAATTCCTCGCCGCCGCCCGGTCCACCGCCCGGCCCGTCTCCGTTTGGAGGGACGGGGTGGAATATCCCTATGGGAAGGCGGTGGACCCGGCGGCCCTGCTGGAGGCTCTGGGGGCATGAGAAAAGCGGACGGCTAAGGCCGTCCGCTTGTTTGGTTTCTTTTATGCCGTTACGCAATCCTCGCCAGCCACTTTAGGTCATAGGGCTCGAAGACCACCTTTTCATAGGCCTCCACGTCCAGCGGGGTCCCGTCCCAATCGCCGTGGATGTCCCCGTTCTGCTTAATCAGGATGTCGTAGAGGATGTCGTAGGTCACGCCGTCCGCCGGGTCCGTCTCCACAATGGTGGAATAGGGCAGGGTCTTGTGGTAGGTCAGCTCCAGCCCGTGGTAATCGAAGTGGAATCCGCAGCGCATCCGGCAGCCGTCCAGCCCGGTGTACCGGGCGATTTTCTTCAGATCCTGGAGGATTTTGTCCCCCTCTTCCTCATAGAGGTTCTCCGGCGTGGTGGCGGTGTAATCGAACCGGAACTGAATGGAGGCCCCGGGAACCTTTTTAAAGCGGTCCAGATAGGGGATCAGGTTCTCAGCGGGGTAGTCCTTATACAGCACGCAGTTCACCCGGAAGGGCACGGGGAGCCGGGCAAGCAAACCGTCGTTGGACTCCACCACGTATTTCTGCATGTGCCGGGAGACGTTGATGCAGGTGATTTTATGCTTGTTCCGCTCCGTGAAGGCCAGGATATCCTCCTCCGTCTGGAACTCGGACACAGGCAGCGTGGTGTTGATATAGACCTTGTGGGTGGTGGGAATCTCGTCCAGCATGGACTGGAGGACCTGAAGGTCGGCGAAGGGCTCGCCGCCGGTGAAGACAAAATCGCAGTAAGGCGTAATGGCGTCCATCCGGCGGATGCTGGCGCGGATTTTCTCGGCGGAGAAGCCGGTCAGGTCCGCGTATTCGCCTTTATTGATGCAGAAGGGGCAGTGATTTTTGCAGTCGTAGGGGACGAATACCGTCACCGTCGCGCCGCCCTCCCGCGTCTTGTAGGGATGCTTCATAACGTCGTCTCGCCTTTCCGTTTATAGTGATGACGGTACGGCCGGGACCGTACACAAACCCTTATTTTAAAGGATATTTCCCGGAAGGTCAAGAGCAATTCGGAAAATTGCCGTTGAAAAAATGGGAGGGAAGCCTGACCGGGATTTGCCCGCCGGGGGATGGAGGCCGTCACAGGACGGCCTTCCCTCTGGCGGAGGAAACCGATTACTTTTTTCCGTGAAGGGCCTTCATCCGCTTCTCGTGGTCCAGAATGCTCTTGCGCATCCTAAGGCTCTTGGGGGTGACCTCCAGCAGCTCGTCGTCCGCCAGGAACTCCAGGCACTGCTCCAGGCTCATCTGCCGGGGGGGCACCAGACGCAGCGCGTCGTCGGACCCGCTGGCCCGGGTGTTGGTCAGCTGCTTTTTCTTGCACACGTTCACCGTCATGTCCTCGCTCCGGGGGGATACGCCGATGACCATGCCGCCGTAGACCGGGATGCCCGCCCCGATGAACAGCGTGCCCCGCTCCTGGGCGTTGAAGAGGCCGTAGGTGATGGACTCGCCGGTCTCGAAGGAGATGAGGGACCCGTTGCCCCGGCGGGAGATGTCGCCCTTATAGGGGGCGTAGCTGTCGAAGACGGAGGCCATGATGCCCTCGCCCTTGGTGTCGGTGAGGAAGTCGTTCCGGTAGCCGAAAAGGCCCCGGGCGGGGACCAGGAATTCCACCTTCATGCGGCTTCCCACGGGGGTCATCTCCACCATGTCCGCCTTCCGCTGGCCCAGCTTTTCGATGACCGCCCCCACGCAGTCGGCGGGCACGTCCACCACCAGCCGCTCGATGGGCTCGCACTTCTTCCCGTCGATCTCCTTATAGAGCACCCGGGCCGGGGACACCTGGAACTCATAGCCCTCCCGGCGCATGGTCTCAATGAGGATGGAGAGGGACATCTCCCCCCGGCCCGCCACGTTGAAGGCGGTTTCTGCGTCCGTCTCCGTGACCCGCAGGGACACGTCCCGCAGGGTCTCCCGGAAGAGACGCTCCCGAATCTGCCGGGAGGTGACGAACTTCCCTTCCCGCCCGGCGAAGGGGGAGTCGTTGACAGAGAAGGTCATCTCCAGGGTGGGGGCGGAGATCTTCACAAAGGGCAGGGCCTCCACCGTGTCGGGGGCGCAGATGGTATCCCCGATGGTGACGTCGGGGATGCCGCTCATGGCAATGATGTTCCCGGCGAAGGCCTCCGTTACCGGTTTCCGGCCCAGGCCGTCAAATTCGTAAATCGCCGTGGCCTTGGCCTTGCGGAGGACGGCCTCCGGGTCATGGTAGTTGCAAACGGCAATCTCCTGGTTCTGCTTCAAAGAGCCCCGCTCGATGCGGCCAATGGCGATGCGGCCCACGAACTCGTTGTAGTCGATGGAGCTGACCAGCATCTGGAAGGGCTGGTCCACTTCCGCCTCCGGGGCGGGGATATACTCCAGGATGGTGTCGAAGAGGGGCTTAAGGTCCGTCCCCTGGACGCTGGGGGAGCAGGAGGCGGTGCCGTTGCGCCCGGAGCAGAAGAGCATGGGGCTGTCCAGCTGCTCGCTGGTGGCGTCCAGATCCATGAGAAGCTCCAGCACCTCGTCGATGACCTCGTACACCCGCTGGTCGGGCCGGTCGATCTTGTTGACCACCACGATGACCCGATGGCCCAGCTCCAGGGCCCGGGAGAGCACAAAGCGGGTTTGGGGCATGGGACCCTCGGCGGCGTCCACCAGAAGGATGACGCCGTTGACCATCTTGAGCACCCGCTCCACCTCGCCGCCGAAGTCGGCGTGGCCCGGGGTGTCTACGATGTTGATTTTGGTGTCGCCGTACTGAATGGCGGTGTTTTTGGCCAAAATGGTAATGCCCCGCTCCCGCTCCAGGTCGCCGGAGTCCATGACCCGGTCCACCACCTCCTGGTTTTCCCGGTAAGCGCCGCCCTGCTTGAGCATTTCGTCCACCAGCGTGGTCTTGCCGTGGTCTACGTGGGCGATGATGGCGATGTTTCTTAGGTGTTCATTCTGCATACATTCACAGGCTCCTTTAAAAAAGGCGGGATTTCCGCCGTAAAATAGACGATAAAAATTCACGGTCTCTTATTATATGCCACTCCGTGCCGCTTTTCAACGGAAGAATCCACATTTTTCGGGACTTTTTCACCAAAATTCCAAGTCACCTTGGACAAGATAGACAAAAAGGGAGACGGCTTTCGCCGTCTCCGTCCGGTTTACGCCTCTGGGTTTGCCGCCAGGGTTTCCTCCCGCAGCAGTAAGTATTCCTCAAAGCAAAGCCCGCTCTCCCGCACGTCCAAGGCCACTTCGGCGCCCACATAGCGGTAGTGCCAGGGCTCGTAGCCGATGCCGGTGATTTCGCTTTTGTCGTTGGGGTAGCGGAGGATAAACCCGTACTCCCAGCAGTGCTCCATCAGCCATTTCTGTTCTTTGGTCTGCTCCTGCCGGCGGGTCAGGGCCTGGTAAGACTGGGACACGATGTCCAGCGCCAGGCCCAGCTGATGCTCGCTTGTGCCGGGACGGGCCACCCAGCGGCCCGCCTCCGCCTCGGCGGCGGCCCGGCTGTAGCCCGCGTTCCGCAGGCGAGCGATCTTGTTGTTATAGAGATAGGTCTGCTTGGCCTGGGTCCGGTAGGCGGAGCAGATTTTGGGCCGGAGGCCCGCATCCCGGCAAGCCTGAAGCATGGCCATGAGGTCCTCATAGGCCCGCTCGTCCACCTTCTGCCCGTCGGGCAGGGACTTCAGGGTTACCGTGTAATCCTCCGGGATCTCGTTCCAGGGGTTTACCAGGAGGAGCTGCCAGTCCTCCGCCTCCGGGAAGGCGGGATCCCCCTGGCTGGGGAGGGGCGCCTGGACCCCGGCGGGTTCCGGCGCCACCACCGTCAGCTCCGGCAGCTTCTCAGCTCCCCCGTTCTCCTGGGGAGGGGCGAGCCGGCTGCCCGAAATCGCCCGGGGCTCCTTGGAGGGGGATTTATACAGCTCTCCCGCCTGCGCGGCGGTCAGCAGCAGCAGCAGCGCCGCCAGCAGCGCCGCCGCCCGTTTGGTCCATTTCATGTTGACGCAGTTCCTTTCTGCACCCACCATATCTTGTGGCTTGTTTTCCCCATCATACGCCTTTTCACCCCCAAAAACAAGAGGTATTTTGTGAACGAACCCGACTTTTTTCGCCCTGCGGCGGCCCTGAGACAATTTCTCTTTTCATTTTCCCTCCGGCGTGGTATAATTCCATCCAGGAAGCGCCAGGCGGCGCAAAAATTGGGCCCCGCCCGGGCCTCTTTTGAAAGGACGCGGAGATTATGAGCGAAAAGCAGACCCTTGCCGAGCGGAAGCTCAGCCGGGAGGACAAGTTTGCCGGGCGGATTCTCACCGTCCATGTGGACACCGTGGCGCTGCCCAACGGGGAAACCGCCCTCCGGGAGGTGGCGGACCACCCGGGCGGCGTGGCCGTGCTGGCCCTGGACGGGGACAACCGCGTGCTGACGGTGACCCAGTACCGCTATCCCTTCGGCAGGACCCTGCTGGAGATTCCCGCCGGGAAACTGGACCACCCCGGTGAGGACCCCTATGAGGCGGGACTCCGGGAGCTGCGGGAGGAGACCGGCGCGGTGCCCGGACGGTATGAGTCCCTGGGCCGCATCCTGCCCTCTCCGGGGTGCTATGGCGAGACGCTGCACCTGTACCTGGCCCGGGATCTCCGGATGGAAGAGCAACACCTGGACGAGGACGAGTTTTTGAAGGTGGAGCGGGTTCCCTTTGAAGAGATGGCCGGCCGCTGCCTCTCCGGGGAAATCGAGGACGCCAAAACCGTGGCCGCGGTTTTAAAGGCAAAAATTCTGCTGAACCTGTGACGCTGTAAAGCCCGCCGCCTCCGGCGGGAGAATGGGGAGGTCAATCATGGCGGAAGAGAAAACCGTGTTAATTGTAGAGGACGAAAAGAACATCGTGGACATCCTGCGCTTCAACCTGGAGCGGAGAGGCTGCCGGGTTCTGGAGGCCTATGACGGGGAGGAGGGCCTGCGCAAGGCCCGGACGGAGAAGCCGGACCTGATCCTGCTGGACATCATGCTGCCCAAGATGATCGGCTTTGACGTGTGCGAGGCTTTGCGCAAGGACGGGGACAATGTGCCCATCCTGCTGCTCACCGCCCGGGAGGAAGAGGACGACAAGGTCCGGGGGCTGGAGATCGGAGCGGACGACTATATCACCAAGCCCTTTTCCATGCGGGAGGTCATCGCCCGGGTGGAGGCCAATATCCGCCGGACCTCCATGTCCGCCCCCGCCGGAACCGCGGCGGCGGACAGCGCCATGCCTGTGGCGGGGGACTTGGCCATCAACACGGACAGCCACCAGGTTTTTCGGGGGGGAAAGGCCATCGACCTCACCCAGCGGGAGTACGAGCTTTTGACTTTTCTGGCCAGCCACCCCAACAAGGTTTATTCCCGTGTGGATTTGATGGAGCAGGTCTGGAACTACGGCTATGTGGGGGACGATGTGCGGACGGTGGATGTGACGGTCCGGCGGCTGCGGGAAAAGATTGAGGAAAACCCGGCCGCGCCCCAGTTCATCCTGACCCGCCGGGGGGCGGGATATTACTTCGCCGTGAACTAGGGCTTGTTTGAAAATTGTCAGCACGCCCAAACAGCGGGCCTTTTTCTGCCATGCATCGTTAAATTTTCTTGCCATCCGTCAGGATGCCTGCAAAAAAATTCCTCGCTGTTGGGCATAACGCCAATTATCAAACAAGCCCTAAACGCAAAATCGAAACGCTCAAAAAGGAGGCCCCGCCGTGTTCCGCAGCCTGCACATGAAGCTGACGCTGATCTTACTGCTTCTGATCACCTCCCTGATGGCGGTGGTGGGGGCCTTTTTGACCATCAGCGTCTCCAACTTCTTTACCAACACCTTTTACCAGCAGATTGACAGCGTCTTCGGGGCGGACCAGCGGGAATTTGTCACGTCCCTCCGGGGCGAGGCCGCCCAGAGCGACGGCGCCGACCGGGTCCATGACATGATGGAGCTTACCGCCGGAAAGCTGGGCATCGACTACCGCACGCGGAATTACTTTGTGCTGGATGGGGAGACCGGGGCCTATCTCAACGGTTCCGCCGCCGGGAGCGCCATGCCCCGGGAGCAAAGCCCCAACCTCCTCACCGCCCGGAACGCCGTTCTGCGCCATGACGAGACGGGCATTGGCGACGTCAGCGACATTACCGCCGAATACATGGACGCCGCCATTCCCATCTTTGGCGGGGAAAACGCCTTCATCATCTATATCCTGGACACCCGGGACTTGGTGTCCGGCCTGAACAGCCAGCTGTTCCAGATTATTATGCAGGCCCTCTTCATCGGCCTTTTGATCTCCGCGCTGCTGAGCTTCCCCCTCTCCAAAACCATGGTAGGCCCCATTGAAAAGCTCACCGCCGGGGCGGAGAAGATGGCCGCAGGCAACTTCGGCAGCGCCCTGCCCGTGGAATCCACCGACGAGATCGGCATCCTCACCGGCACCTTCAACGAGATGGCCGGCGTCCTTCAGGCCACGCTGGCCGCCGTGGAGAACGAGCGCAACAAGCTGGACACGCTCTTCCTCCACATGACCGACGGCGTGGTGGCCTTTTCCCACGAGGGGAACCTCATCCACTGCAACCCCGCCGCCAACACTATGCTCCAGCGCCCCGTGGGGCCGGAGTGTACCTATGAGGAGCTGTTCGGCGGCCTCTATCCCTTCCGGGAGATGCTGGCCCTCCAGCGGCCCAGCTTCGCCGAGGCGGAACTGGAGGCCGGGGAGAAGACCCTGGAGGTGTACCTCGCCCCCTTCTCCGACCGGGAGCGGGGCGGAGTGCTCATCGTGCTCCACGACGTGACGGAGCAGCACCGCAACGAGGAGCGGCGGAAGGAATTTGTGGCCAATGTTTCCCACGAGCTCCGTACCCCCCTTACCAATGTCCGCACCTACGCCGAGACCCTCCGGGATGCGGAGGGGGACATCCCCCAGACAACCGCCAACGGCTTTTTGGACATTATCATTACAGAGACCGACCGGATGACCCACATTGTTCAGGACCTTCTCACCCTCTCCCGCCTGGACCGGGGAGACGCGGAGCTGGTCCTCTCCCGCTTCCCCTTTGCCGAGGCCATCCGGAGCGTGGTCCGCTCCAGCGCGCTGAACGCCCAGCAGCGGGGCCATGAGCTCACCTGCGCCGACCTTGGCCACCTGCCCCTCATCGTGGGGGACCGGAGCCGCCTGGAGCAGGTGATGGTGAACATCCTGGGCAACGCCATCAAATACACCCCCGACGGGGGGCACATCCGGGTTTCCGCCGGCTGCGGAGAGGACGACACCGTCTGGGTGGAGGTCTGGGACGACGGCATCGGCATTCCCGACAAGGACCGGGAGCGAATCTTTGACCGCTTCTACCGGGTGGACAAGGCCCGGTCCCGGGAGTCCGGCGGCACGGGGCTGGGCCTTTCCATCGCCCGGGAGATTGTGCAGCGGCACCGCGGCGTCATCGCCCTGGTTCCCCACGAAGGACCGGGCACCACCATCCGCATGACCCTGCCCATTGCCCAGGGCCGGGGACGGCAAACGGAGGGCTGAGCCATGGAGGAACAGCGGCGGAACCGCCGGAACCTGCTTCAAAACATTCTCATTACCCTTCTGTCCCTCTCGGCGGCGGCGCTCTTCACCCAGACCCAGCTCTATAATCTGGATCTGACCACCGGGGGAACGCCGGCGGCGGGTCCCCTCCAATCCGCGGCCCCGGCGGCGGAGCTGGCCGCCCCGGTGCGCGTAGCCGTCACCGGGGACTATGGCCGCCACGGCAGCGTGACCCTCACCACGGCCGACGCCGCCTTTGCCGATCCTCTGGGCCGCCGCCTGCTGGAGGCCCTGGGCTCTGCCCGGGACTACAGCCCCTGTACCGGGGCGGACTTTCTCCGGGCTTTGAGGGGGCCCTCCCTGTACTATGATTTTCTTGAGCCCCTGCCCCTGTCTGTGCTGGCGGGACTGCTGGGGGGCGGGGAAGAGGTGTCCCCCCGGGAGGATCTCGCCGCCCGCCGCCTTTTGCTGTTCTTTCAGCAGGGCGTCGTCAGCCTCTGCCTCTGGGACGGAGGGGAGAGCTGTTTCCGGGCCGCCACCGCCGTCTCCGCCGACAGCCTGGAGCAGGTCATCGGCCGCTATGAGCTGGGGAACGCCTCCTTCGCCCTGGACGGGGAGGAAAAGGCCCTGAACCCTTGCTCCCTTCTGCCTGCCCAGCCGCCGGAGCTGGGGGCCTATACCCTGGGCGCGCCCCTGGCGGGGGGAACGGACTGGCTTCTCTCCGCCCTGGGCTTCAACCCCCGGAGCCGTACCCGGCACACCGAGTCCAACGGCACGGAGCTCATCATGGATGGGGACCGGACCCTGCGCATCCGGCCGGACGGCACCGTCCAATACCAAAGCGGCGGTGACCCCAGCCTGCGGGTAAAGGCCGCCGGGGAGCTGCCCACCGCCCGGGAGGCGGCCCTGGGAGCCGGGGCCCTGCTGGAGGGGCTGCTTGCCCCCGTTTCCGGGGAGGCCCGGCTTTGGCTTCAAAACGTCCGCCGCAGCGGGGAGGTGACAACGCTCCGCTTCGGTTACCGGCTGGGGGGCGTGCCCGTGCGGTTTCAGGACGGCGGCTTCGCCGTGGAGGTCACCCTGACGGGAACCGCCATGACCGCTTTAACCCTGCGCTTCCGCCAGTACAATCCGGCGGCGGAGGCGTCGCTGCTGCTGCCCCAGGCCCAGGCCGTGGCCGTGGCTGCCGCCAGCCCCGGAAGGGAGCTGTCCGTGGGCTATGTGGAGCGGAACGGGGAATGCCGGGCCTGCTGGCTGTCGGATTGAGGGAATTCCGCTCTGCCGCATTCCCTTTTTTCAGATTCGTTTGGAGAGTTTCTTATGGATCGCTGCCGCCTGAAAAACATCATTATTTTGATCCTGGCCCTGCTGAACGGCTTTTTGCTGTTCTCCCTGGCCCAGCGCCGGGTCTCGGAACAACGGGCCTTTCGCCGGACGGCGGAGCAGATGGTGGCCCTGTTCGCCGGGGACGGCATGACCCTGGACCCCGGGGCCATCTCCCGGGACGATCCGCCAGGCGGCGTGACCCTGACTCGGGACACGGCCCTGGAAGAGCGGGCCGCCGCCTTCCTCCTGGGGGACGCCTTGACCGCCTCCGACCAGGGCGGCGGCATCTTTTACTATGCCGGAGCGGCGGGGGAGGCCCTGTTCCGATCCAGCGGCGGCTTCGAGGCCTCCGGGACCCTGGCGGAGGGAGAGGGGGCGGCGGAGCTCTGCCGGGACTTTTGCCGGGAGTTCTCCTACGAACTCCCCGGCGCCTGGCCGGAGGGGGGGAGCGGCGTCCTTACCGCAGCGGGGAGGTACGGCGGGCTGACGGTCTTCAACTGCGTGGTGACCTTTACGCTGGAAAACGGCGTCCTCACCGCCGTCAGCGGCACGCTGCTGCCCCAGACCGGCACGCCCGCGCCGGGGGAGGAGCCGCCCCTCTCCGCCGCCGGGGCCCTGACGGCCTTCCAGCGGATGCGGCGGGAGAGCGCGGCGGTGGCTTCTACAGTGACGGGCGCCCGGCTGTGCTACGAGCTGCAAAACTCCGGCGCGGCCATGTCTCTGGCCCCGGCGTGGCGGGTGGTCACCGACACGGAGGATTACTATGTAAACTGCCTCACCGGCGTGGTCACCGCCGGAGGCGCCCCGGCGGGAGAGGGATAAGTCCCCGCGTTCAGACGGCGCAAAAAGCCCGGTCTCCAGGGCCGGGCTTTTTACGCCGGCCACGGAAGCGAAGCGGCCCGCTTTGCCAAACATTATACAAAAACACGGAAGGAAAGGTTTGCTTTTTTCCGCTGCCTGTGCTATGATTACAAAGCGTGTAAAAAATGCGAAGAAGAATTTACCTCCCCGCGCGTCCCGTGCGGGTATGAAGCGCCGCCAGCCGGGCAAACTGTTTCTTGTGCCTCCCGCAAATGCCCAGGACCGGCAAACTGTTGCTTGAAAAGAGGGTCAATATTTTGACGAAATATATCATACAGGGCGGAACGCCCCTGTTTGGCGAAGTTGAAATCAGCGGCGCGAAGAACGCCGCCGTGGCGATTATTCCCGCCGCCCTGCTGGTGGACGGGGTCTGCCGCATTGAGAACATCCCCCAAATTTCCGACGTGACGCTGTGTCTGAGCATTTTGGAACAGCTGGGCGCGGGAGTCCGCAGCGTGGACCGGCACACCGTGGAAGTGGACTGCCGCCATATTCATTCCACCCGCACGCCCTATGACCTGGCCCGGCGCATCCGGGCCTCCACCTACTTTATCGGCGCGCTGCTGGGGCGCTTCGGCCAGGCGGAGGTGGCCCTGCCCGGCGGGTGCAACTTCGGCGGCGTCCGGCCCATTGACCAGCATATGAAGGGCTTCAACGCCCTGGGGGCCACCGTGGCGGTGGAGGGCGGCTTTATCCGCGCCACCGCCGGGGAGGAGCGGCTGAAGGGCACCAGCATATACCTGGACGTGGTTTCCGTAGGGGCCACCATGAACATCATGATGGCCGCCGTCATGGCGGAGGGCCGCACGGTGATTGAAAACGCCGCCAAAGAGCCCCATATTGTGGATTTGGCCAACTTCCTGAACTCCATGGGGGCCAATATCCGGGGCGCCGGCACGGACACCATTAAGATCCGGGGTGTGGACCGCCTCCGGGGCGGCAGCTATGCCATCATCCCCGACCAGATCGAGGCGGGCACCTACATGGCCGCCGCCGCCGCCGCGGGCGGACAGATTCTGGTGAAAAACATCATCCCCAAGCACATGGACTGCATTACCGCCAAGCTCCAGGAGTGCGGCGTGGAGGTGGAGGAGCACGAGGACACCCTTCTGATTCGCCGGAACGGGACCCTTCGCCGGGCGAACATCAAGACGCTGCCCTATCCCGGCTTCCCCACGGACATGCAGCCCCAGATTACCACCGTCCTCTCCCTGGCCCAGGGCATCTCCCTAGTGACGGAGAGCGTGTGGAGCAGCCGCTACCGCTATGTGGACGAGCTTCGCCGCATGGGGGCCAACATCCAGGTGGACGACAAGACCGCCGTGGTGGAGGGCGTGGACCATCTGGTGGGCGCGCCCATTCAGGCGCCGGATCTCCGGGCGGGGGCGGCCCTGGTCATCGCCGCCCTGGCCGCCAGGGGGCAGAGCGAGATTTCCTGCGTCCATTACATTGAGCGGGGCTATGAGAACCTGGTGGAAAAGCTCCGGGGCCTGGGGGCCAACATCCGGGCCGTGGAGGAGATGGAGGAGCGCCAGCGGTTAAATCTTGGCTGACTTTTAGAGAGCTGCCGGGAGATGGAGGAGGAAGACCTTCCGTCTCCCGGCTTTTGCGAGGGAGAGCCTATGCGGATTGCAGAACTGGAATCCAGAACGCCGGAGTGTCTGGACCGCCTGCTGGAGGTCTGGGAGCGTTCCGTCAGGGCCACCCGCGCCTTTTTGTGCGCCGGCGAGGTGGAGGCCATCAAAACCTATGTCCCCCAAGCCCTGCGGGAGGTCCCGCATCTGGTGGCGGGGGAGGACGAGAGGGGAGTTCTCACCGGCTTTTTGGGCGCGGACGGACAGCGGCTGGAAACGCTGTTCCTTTTGCCGGAGGCGCGGGGGAAGGGCTTTGGACGGGCGCTGCTCCAATACGGAATGGACCGCTATGGCCTCCGGGAGCTGACGGTGAACGAACAAACCCCCCGGGCCAGGGGCTTTTATGAGCGCATGGGCTTCCGCGTTTGCCGGCGGACGGAGACGGACGAGCAGGGCGGGCCCTACCCGCTTTTGTACATGAGATTGTGAGCGCGGGAGGAACGGCATGCCGGATTTATCATCGCTGAAGAACATCGGCAAAGAGATGGCACGGAAGCTGGCGGCAGTGGGCGTTGCCTCCCCGGAGGAGCTGAGGGAGGCTGGGGCCAAGGACACCTTTTTCCGGCTGAAAACCCTATATCCCAACGTCTGCCTGGTGCACCTTTACGCCCTGGAGAGTGCGGTCCGGGACGTGGATTTTAACGATCTTCCCGAAGCGGTGAAGCAGGACTTGAAGGAGTTCTGCGACGCCCTGCGGGGCAAAGGAGGTTCCCCCTCGTGACGACGATACATACCCTGGCCAGCGGTTCCTCCGGAAACGCGCTGGTGCTGAGCTGGGAGGGGGGCTGCATTCTGGTGGACGCGGGCATCTCCTGCCGGCGCATCCGCCAGAGTTTGCTGGCCCTGGGCCTGGATCTGCCCAGTTTGGACGCCATCTGTGTCACCCACACCCACAGCGACCACATTTCCGGGCTCCAGACCCTGCTCAAGCGCACGGACTGCCCCGTCTTTGCCTCCGCTCCGGCGGGCCGGGACCTGCTGAGGCGGATGGTCCTTCTGGAGGATCGCCTTCAGGAGGCAGCGGGAACTGTTTGGGTAAACGGCTGCGCCGTCACGGCCTTCCCCGTCTCCCACGACGCCCCCGGATCCCGGGGCTATCGTTTCGACACCCCGGATGGGGCTGTCGGCCTGCTGACGGACAGCGGCGTGGTGACGCCGGAGGCGGAGGCGGTTCTTCCCGGCGTGGCCCTGGCGGTGCTGGAGGCCAACCATGACGTGGAGACCCTTCGCAGCGGCCCCTATCCCTATTTTTTGAAAAAACGAATCCTGGGCCCCGGCGGGCATCTGCGCAACGAGGACGCCGCCGCCTTCGCCGTCACCCTGGCGGCGGCGGGGGCCCGGGAGATCGTCCTGGCACATCTGAGCCGGGAGAACAACACCCCCGCCATGGCTCTCCGGGCAGTGGAGACGGCCCTCAGCGCCGCAGGGCTCAGCCCCCGCCTCTCCGCCGCCCCCAGGGACTGCCTCAGCGGGGCCTATGTGCTGGAGGGAGGGACGGTATGCAGCGGATTACCCTGCTTTGCGTCGGGAAGCTGAAGGAAAGGTTTTACGCTGAGGCGGCGGCGGAATACGCCAAACGCCTCAGCCGCTATTGCAAGCTGGAAATGGTGGAGCTGCCGGAGGAGCGCCTCCCGGAGAATCCCGCCCCCGCCCAGATAGACGCCGCCCTGGAAAAGGAGGCGGAGGCCATCCGCCGGAAGATTCCGCCCTCCTCCCGGGTGATTGCCTTGTGTGTGGAGGGGCGGCTCCGCTCCAGCGAGGAGCTGGCCCGGACCATGGCCGCCTGGGCCGCCGGTGCGGAACATGGATTGGAGAAACGGCTGGTGTTCCTGATCGGCGGTTCCTTCGGGCTGCACGAGGCCATTAAGGCGGAGGCATGGGGAAAGCTGTCCATGTCCCCCATGACCTTCCCCCACCACCTGGCCCGGGTGATGCTCCTGGAGCAGATTTACCGGGCGTGCCAGATTAACGGGGGGACGAGATACCATAAGTGAAGGAACAGGCCGCCGGTAAAAGGGCAAGCAGCCCCCTTGCAAAAGAAAAAATTTATGATATAATGTATCATCCATGTAAAATATACAGAAATCAGGTGACAACCATGAGCTATACGAAAATCGCGGCGGTTTTCGCCGACAAGGACGCCCTGTCCGGCCAGACCGTCACGGTGGGCGGCTGGGCCCGCACCATCCGGGACATGAAGAATTTCGGCTTTGTTGAGCTGAACGACGGCTCCTGCCTGAAAAACCTCCAGGTGGTCATGGAGGCCGGGACCCTGGAAAACTATAAGGACATCGCCGCCCAGAACGTGGGCGCGGCCCTTATTGTCACCGGCACCGTGATCCTCACCCCGGAGGCCAAGCAGCCCCTGGAACTGAAAGCCTCCAAAATCCTGGTAGAAGGCCCCTCCTCCCCCGACTACCCCCTTCAGAAGAAGCGGCATACCGTGGAATACCTGCGGACCATCCAGCACCTGCGGCCCCGGACGAACCTGTTCTCCGCCGCCTTCCGGGTGCGCAGCGCCGCCGCCTTTGCTATCCATGAGTTCTTCCAGAGCCGGGGCTTTGTCTACGTCCACACCCCCATCATCACCGCCAGCGACTGCGAGGGCGCGGGGGAGATGTTCCGGGTCACCACCCTGGACCCGGAGAACCCGCCCCGGACCGAGGACGGCAAAATTGACTTCTCCCAGGACTTTTTCGGCAAGCCCGCCAACCTGACCGTCTCCGGCCAGCTGAACGCCGAGAACTTCGCCATGGCCTTTGGCGACGTGTACACCTTCGGCCCCACCTTCCGGGCGGAGAACTCCAACACCCAGCGCCACGCCGCCGAGTTCTGGATGATCGAGCCGGAGATGGCCTTCTGCGACCTGGCGGGGGACATG
>JAAWTB010000017.1 GCA_022801815.1 Oscillibacter sp.
GATGAAGCGCCTCCCCGGCGCCCTGTTCATCGTGGACACCCGGAAGGAGCGCAACGCCATTGCCGAGGCCCACAAGCTGGGCATCCCCGTGGTGGCCATTGCGGACACCAACTGTGACCCCGACGAAATCGACTATGTGATCCCGGGCAACGACGACGCCATCCGGGCCATCAAGCTGATCTCCTCCATCATGGCCAACGCCGTGCTGGAGGGCCGCCAGGGCGAGCAGACCGAGGAAGCCGCCCCTGCCGCCGCCGAGTGAGATACGGCGATACAATAAATTTGGAGGAACGCAATTATGGCTTTCAGCGCGACTGATGTAAAGAACCTGCGCGAGATGACCGGCGTAGGCATGATGGACTGCAAGAAGGCCCTGGTGGCCACCGACGGCGACATGGACAAGGCCGTGGAGTGGCTGCGGGAAAAGGGCATGGCCGCTTCCGTGAAGAAGGCGGGCCGCGTGGCCGCCGAGGGCATGGCCTATGCCGCTGTCATTGACGGCGTGGGCGTGGTGGTGGAGGTGAACGCCGAAACCGACTTCGTGGGCAAAAACGAGAAATTTGTGGACTTCGTCAAGGGCGTGGCCGCCACCGCGGCCAAGGAGAACCCCGCCGACCTGGACGCCCTGATGGAGTGCAAGTATAACGGAACGGACCTCACCGTTACCCAGCAGCAGCAGGAGATGGTCCTGGTCATCGGCGAGAACATCAAGGTCCGCCGCTTCGCCCGGTACGCCGAGGGCGTGTCCGTGCCCTACGTCCATGCCGGCGGCAAGATCGGCGTGCTGGTGAACCTGGAAACCGGCCTCTCCGCCGGGCAGGTGGCGGAGCTGGGCAAGAACATCGCCATGCAGATCGCCGCCCTGAACCCCCGCTTCTGGGATAAGTCCCAGGTGACTCAGGAGGTTCTGGACGAGGAGAAGAAGGTCATGCTGGCCCAGATGGAGAACGACCCCAAGATGGCCGGCAAGCCCGAGCAGGTCCGGGAGAAGATCGTCATGGGCAAGCTGAACAAGTTCTACGCCGAGAACTGCCTGCTCCAGCAGGATTCCGTCCGTGCCGATGTCTTCGAGGGCACCGTGGAGGCCTATATCGCCCACGCCGCCAAGGAGCTGGGCGGGGCCATCACCTTCAAGACCGCCGTGCGCTTTGAAAAGGGCGAGGGCATCGAGAAGAAGCAGGAGAACTTTGCCGACGAGATCGCCTCTTTGGTGAAGGGATAATCCAGAAAACCGGAAAGGCCCGGAGCGTCTGCTCCGGGCCTTTTTGCGTCTCCTGCGGATTCAGCCGCGTACCCCGGACGCAAAAACATCCCCCCATCCGCTCCGTCGGCGAATGGGGGGCTCAACCATTGATTGGATTGTCCATTAGGCTCCTTACCTCGTGCTTTCTTAAGTTTACCGTTCGTGGGGCATAGGCTGGGGTGTGGGTGATCTGTGGGGTTTCCAATCCATGAAACAGTACTTGCGCCGACCTGCTGGTCCCGCGGCTCATCAAAATGAGTGGTGTTTCGTTTTTGGGAATTGCCTGCGATCACGCTGTCGCTGGGAAGGCGCTGGGGTCTTTCGAACGGCGCTGGAAGACGTGGGGTTCCGTGTCTGTATTGTACACTGGACTCACCTCTTTCTATAGCTAAAATATACAACGATTCCGTCTGTTTGTCAATCCCCTTTGTGAAATTTTACATTTTTCACAAAGAATGTCCAGCCCTCTCCGGCGAAACCCACAAAGCGCCCGGCCGGAGCCGGGATTTTGCCTTGTGTTTTCCGGGATGCCATGGTATGATAGCGTTGTTGTGTTATAAACATCACCCGCATAGATGGAGGAAACGGTTTGAAGCGAGAGGAACATATGGTCCCGGCGGGGGAAATCGCCCGGCAGCGGGACTTTCAGGACAGGATCCGCGCCATGTTCGCCGCCCGGGGGGCCCATCCCCGGGCCCGGGTGGAGACCTTCGGCTGCCAGCAGAACGTGGCGGACGGCCAGCGGCTCATGGGCATGCTGGAGGCCATGGGCTTCGCCTTTACGGAAGACGCCGGAGAAGCGGACCTGGTGCTTTTAAATACCTGCGCCATCCGGGAGCACGCGGAGCAGCGCGTATTCGGAAATCTGGGAATCCTGACCCACTCGAAAAAGGAGAACCCGGAGCAGATCATCGTTCTCTGCGGCTGCATGGCCCAGGAGGAACGGGTGGCGGAGCGGGTACGGCAGTCCTACCGCCATGTGGACCTGGTGTTCGGACCCCAGGCCCTGTGGCGGTTCCCGGAGCTTTTGTGGCAGGTCTATGAGACGAAAAAGCGGGTCTTTTCCATTGCAGACGAACACGGCAGCATTGCCGAGGGCCTGCCGGTGGTCCGGGAGCGGGGCGTAAAGGCCTGGGTCTCCATTATGTACGGGTGCAACAACTTTTGCTCCTACTGCATTGTGCCCTATGTCCGGGGCCGGGAGCGGAGCCGGGAGCCCGCCGCCGTGCTGGCGGAGGTCCGGGAACTGGTGGAGGCCGGGTACAAGGACATCACCCTGCTGGGCCAGAACGTCAACTCCTATGGAAACGATCTGGACATGGGGTACCACTTCCCGGACTTGCTGGAAGACATCGACCAAATTCCCGGCGACTACTGGATTCGCTTCATGTCCAGCCACCCCAAGGACGCCACCCCCCGGCTTTTCGACGTCATGGCCCGGTGCGGCCACGTGGCCAAGCAGCTCCACCTCCCCTTCCAGTCCGGAAACAACCGGGTGCTGGGGGAGATGAACCGGCGCTATACCCGGGAGAAATACCTGGAGCTTATCCAATACGCCCGGTCCGTCATGCCGGGGCTGGTGCTGACCAGCGACGTGATCATCGGCTTCCCCGGGGAGACGGAGGCGGAGGCCATGGACACCGTGTCCCTGGTGGAGGAAGCGGGGTTCGACGCCCTGTTTACCTTCATCTATTCCCCCCGCCCCGGCACCAGGGCGGCGGAGCTGCCGGACCCGGCTTCCCGGGAGGAGAAACAGCGGTGGTTCGATTGCCTGCTGGAGGTCCAGAACCGGCATTCGGCGGACATCCACGCCGGATATGTGGGGAAAATTGTCCGGGTGCTGGCGGACGGCGAGAGCGGGGACGCGGAATTCCCCCTCTCCTCCCGGACGGAGGGAAACCGGCTGGTGCGGTTAAAGGGGGACACGTCCCTCATAGGGCGGTTTCTGGATGTGCGGATTACCGCCAGCAACACCTGGGCCCTATACGGGGAGCCGGTTTAGGGCAGACGCCGGCGTCCCCGGCAAACGGGCCGGCCAGGGGGCGGCGGCCCGCCTAACCCTGTACCATCCACTTGCCCAGGGAGACGGCCTCCTGGAACAAGAGCCGGTCTTCCAGGTCCCGGAGGCCGCAGCAGGCGTCCTTGTAATCCTCCACCAGGCGGAGCTGCTCCGGGGTCAGGGCTTTCTCCAGGGCCTCCCAGGCGAAATCCTGGCGATTGTTCCAGCGGCTGTAGTCTATGAGGTCCAGGCGCACGTCCAGAAGCAGATGATCTAAGGTATAACGATACAGGCAGTCGAGATAGCCGTCCATGGTGTGACCCCCCTAAAAGACGCAAATATGTTCTTATGGGGCCATTATAACAAACACATCTATGTCTGTCAAGGCGTACAGGAGAAGACTATGACATTTTCACAGCATCTTTTGAAATTACGCAAAGAGCGCGGGCTGAAGCAAGCGGAACTAGCCCCCTTCATTGGCATCAGCTGGCGGGCCTATCAGACCTACGAACGCGGGGAGCGGGAACCACAAATGTCCACCCTTATGGCCCTGGCGGACTTTTACGACATATCTCTGGACGAGCTGGTCTGCCGGGACTGGCCCAGGGGGCCGGAGGCTTAGCGCAAAAGGATATTGACACGCGTGATATAATGGAAATACCTGCGGGAGCGGCGAAGCCGCTCCCGGATACACGGCCTCAGTCCCGCCGTCCAAGGCGGTTTGAATACAACGTTGGGAGGTCCCCCATGAAGATCGTCACGCTGCTGGAAAACACGTCCCGCCGCTCCGGCCTCGCCGCCGCCCGGGGGCTTTCCCTCTATCTGGAGACGGCGCGGCGCAGGGTCCTCTTCGACATGGGGCCCGACGCCTCCTTCCTGGAAAACGCCCGGGTTCTGGGGGTGGACATTTCCGCCGTGGACGCCGCCGTGCTGTCTCACGGCCATTCCGACCATGGCGGCGGCCTGGCGGCCTTCTGCAAAGCAAACCAACAGGCGAAGATTTACCTCCGCCGGGAGGCCCTGGGGGCTTACTACGCCGTGCTGCCGGGGCAGGAACCGGGCTACGTCGGCCTGCCGCCGGAGGCCGGGGACCTGGCGGAGCGGTTCGCCTACACCGGGGCTCTGGAGCGCCTGGACCAGGGGCTGACGCTGTTTTCCGGCGTGGAGGACCAGCCTTCTCTCCGCGCTGCGGCCCCCAAGCTCCAGGAGAAAACTATGGAGGGCTTCCGCCCCGACGGCTTCGCCCACGAGCAGCACCTGCTGGCGGAGGAGAACGGAAAGGCGGTCCTGCTGGCCGGGTGCGGGCATTTGGGAATTGTAAACATCCTCCGGGCGGCGGAGCGCCGCCTGGGCCGGCGGCCCGACATGGTCTTCGGCGGCTTCCATCTCTTCGAGCTGAAGCCGGACGCGCCGGAATCCCAGGCCCTTCTGGCCGCCACGGCGGCGGAGCTGGCCAAGGGAACTACGATTTACTATACCGGCCACTGCACGGGGGACTGGGCCTATGACCGGCTGCGGGAGACCCTGGGGGACCGGCTGCGGGTCATGGACTGCGGCGCGGCGGCGGAGCTGTAAGCGGGAATGCGGCTTAGAGAGAAACGAGGTGTCCCATGGCGGAGCTGACCCCCATGATGAAGCAGTACCTGGAGATTAAGGAGCAGAACCCGGACTCCATTTTGTTTTTCCGCCTGGGCGATTTTTACGAGATGTTCGCCGAGGACGCGAAGCTTGCCTCCCAGGAGCTGGACCTGACCCTCACCAGCCGGGACAAGGGCAAGCACGCCAAGCCCGCAGAGGAACAGATCCCCATGTGCGGCATTCCCTACCACGCCAGCGAGAGCTATATCGCCCGGCTTATTGCCAAGGGCTATAAGGTGGCCATCTGCGAACAGCTGGAGGACCCGGCCCAGGCCAAGGGCCTTGTGAAGCGGGACATCATCCGGGTGGTCACCCCGGGCACCGTCACCGACACGGCCTGCCTTGAGGAAAAGGCGGGCAACTTCCTCTGCGCCGTCTACGCCGACTCCCGGTCCGCCGGGATTGCCTTTTGCGACGTCACCACCGGCCGGGCCCACCTCACCTCCTTTACCGGGAAGGACCGGATGGAGCACGCCGTCAACGAGCTGGGCCGCTTCTCTCCTGCCGAGGCGGTGCTTAACGACGGGGCCTGTTCGGAAGCCGCCCTGCTGTCCGCCCTGCAGGAAAAATTCCGCTGCCGGATAGAGCGCGCCGGGGAACGGCGTTTCCTCCTGGCCGAGGCGGAGCAAAGCATCCGCAAGCAGTTCGGCGAGGACGCCTGGAACCGCCTCCCGGCGGCGGTGCCCGCCGCCGCCCTGGCCCTGGGGGGCCTGCTGAGCTACTTATACGAGACCCAGAAGACGGATCTCTCCTACATCAACGACCTGGACTACTACGAACAGGGCCGCTTCATGGAGCTGGACCTGGCGGCAAGGCGCAATCTGGAATTGACCCAGACCCTGCGGGGCAAGGAGAAGAAGGGCAGCCTCCTCTGGGTGCTGGACCGGACCCAGACCCCCATGGGGGGCCGGTGTCTCCGGAGCTGGCTGGAGCGGCCCCTTTTAAACGTGGCCGCCATTACCCGGCGCAGCGGGGCCGTGGCCGCCCTGGCGGAGCGCACCATCCGCCGGGAGGAGCTGATCGCCGCCCTCTCCGGCCTGGGGGACATGGAGCGGCTCATCGGCCGCATTGTCTACGGCTCCGCCGGAGGGCGGGACTTCCGTTCCCTCCGCTCCGCCATCGAAAAGCTGCCGGAGATCAAGGAGCAGCTGGCGGCCTTTCCGGACCGCCGCCTGACGGAGCTGGCGGCAGAGCTGGACGCCCTGGAGGACCTGGGGGAGCGCATTGCCGAGACCCTCTGCGACGAGCCCCCCTTCTCCGTTCGGGAGGGGGACCTGATCCGGGACGGGTTCGACCCGGAGGTGGACCGCCTGCGGCACATTCTGAAAAACGGCAAGGGCGTTATCCCCGAGATGGAGGCCCGGGAGCGGGAGCGCACCGGCATCCGGACACTGAAAATCCGCTACAACAAGGTCTTTGGATATTATCTGGAGGTTTCCAACAGCTATAAGGGCCAGGTGCCGGAGGACTATATCCGCAAGCAGACCCTGGCGGGGGCGGAGCGGTACGTGACCCAAGAATTGAAGGAGCTGGAAAACTCCATTCTCACCGCCTCCGGCCGGGTGGTGGCCCTGGAGTACGAGCTGTTCACCCAGCTCCGCCGGGAGATTTCCGCCGCCTCCGGCCGGATTTTGAAAACCGCCGCCGCCGTGGCGGAGGCGGACGCCCTGGCGTCCCTGGCCGCCGTGGCGGTGCGAAACGGCTACTGCCGGCCGGATGTGGACGAGTCCGGGGTAATTGAGATTCGGGAAGGCCGCCACCCCGTTGTGGAGCGGGTCCTGCGGGACACCCTGTTTGTCCCCAACGACACCTTTCTCGGGGAGAAAGAGAGCCGGGTGGCCATCATCACCGGCCCCAACATGGCGGGCAAGTCCACCTATATGCGCCAGGTGGCCCTCACCGTCCTCATGGCCCAAATGGGCAGCTTCGTTCCCGCCGCCCATGCCCGCATCGGCGTGGTGGACCGGATTTTCACCCGGGTGGGGGCCAGCGACGACCTTTCCGCCGGGCAGTCCACCTTCATGGTGGAGATGTCGGAGGTGGCGGACATTCTCCGCTGCGCCACAAAGCGCTCTCTTTTGATTCTGGACGAGATTGGCCGGGGCACCTCCACCTTTGACGGCATGAGCATCGCCCGGGCGGTGCTGGAGCACTGCGCCAATCCCAAGACCCTGGGGGCCAAGACGCTGTTCGCCACCCACTACCACGAGCTGACGGAGTTGGAGAACTCCCTGCCCGGCACGGTGAATTACAACATTGCGGTGAAGGCCCGGGGGGAGGAGATTATTTTCCTGCGGAAAATTCTCCCTGGCGGCGCGGACCGGAGCTATGGCATTGAAGTGGCCAAGCTGGCGGGCCTTCCCGACAAGGTGCTCCAGCGGGCCCGGCAGGTGCTGGAAGAGCTGGAGAAGGAGCACGGCGCCCCCTGTTCCGCCCCCCGGCGGGAGGCGGAACAGGTTTCCCTGGGCTCCATCGGCGAGGGGGAGGTGCTGGATGCTCTCCGCCGCTGCCAGCCGGACACGCTGACGCCCATTGAAGCCATGAGCCTTCTCTACCAGCTGAAGCAAACGCTGAACCGGGGGAACGGCCATGGCTAGGCGGAAGGGAAGCGGCGGCCTGACGAAACTGGAGCGCCTGGGGGGCACCGTCTTCTTTGCCTTTTACCTGCTCCTCCTCCCCCTGGCGGCGGGGCCCGCCCGGGAGCTTGCAGGGAAGCTGCTGGGGCGGCGGATCTCCGGGGAGTTGTACGGCGCACTGTACTATTACGCTTTGTTTGCCGTGACGGCCATCCTCTTTCACCACCTCCTGGGCGCCTCCACCCGCCGCTTCCTGGACGACCCGTCCCGGACGCTGAAGACGGCGGCGGCGGGCATTGTGGCCTATTACGGCTTGTGCGAGCTGGCGGCCCGGCTGGGGCGGGTCTTTGCGGACCGTTCCGGGAATTTGAACGACTCCGCCATCTCCGCCCGGACGGGAAGCGCCCCCCACATGACGCTGCTGATTTTGGTGTTTCTGGCCCCTTTTGTGGAGGAGACCCTGTTCCGCGGTCTGGTCTTCGGCGGGCTGAAGGAGAAGAGCCGCTTGCTGGCCTACGCCGTGAGCTGCGCCCTGTTCGCCCTGGTTCACGTGTGGCAGTTCGCGGTGGCAAACCGGGACCCGTCCTACTTTTTGCTGATGGCCCAGTACCTGATTCCCGGCCTGGTGCTGGCCTGGGCCTATGACCACGCCGGGACGCTCTGGGCCTCCATCGGCCTTCACGCCGGGGTCAACGCCCTGGCGGCACTGGCGGCGCGGGTATGAGCATTCGCCCTGCGGGTCTTTCCCCGGCACGGCGAATGGATTCCGAGTTGGGGGCGCGGCGCGCCCGGAAAGAAGTTTTTCCATGAGTTTTTTTGATACCCTTTCAGAGATGCTGGTCCTGCTCTTCGCCATACTCTGCGGCTTTGCCGCCAACCGCCTGGGCATTCTGGGCGGGGAGACCGACCGGAACATCTCCAAGCTGCTGCTGCGCATCACCATGCCCGCCATGATTCTGGGGGCTGTCTGCACCGGGGACGCCCTGCCGGAGGTATCCGTGGTGCTGGGCGTCTTAAAGGTGGCCGCCGTGTTTTATGTTTTGGAGCTGGCTTTCGCCCTGGCGGCCCCGCCCCTTTTGGGCGGAACGCCGGGGCAAAAAGGCGTTTGGCGCTATGCCCTGGTCTTTCCCAACGTGGGCTTTATCGGCTATCCAGTGGCCGTGGCCCTCTTTGGGCCGGAGGCTTTGTTCTACGCCGTCATCCTGGCCCTGCCCTTTAACCTGTTGTCCTTTACCCTGGGGCCGCTGATGCTGGCCGGGGCCAAGCGGTTCAGTCTCCGCCAGATGTTTTCCCCCTGCGTGGCGGCCTCTCTTTTGGCCCTGGTTCTGGCTCTTTGCCGGCTGCGGCCCCCGGCCATGGTGGGGGAGGCGGCGGAATTCGTGGGGAGGATTACCGTCCCCCTGTCGCTGATGTTCGTGGGGTCCTTGCTGGCGGGGCTGCCCATGGGGCGGCTGCTGTCCTCTCCCAGGCTGTGGATTTTGACGGCGGTGCGCCTGCTGGTCCTGCCGGCGGCCCTGTGTCCCATGCTGCGGGCCCTGGGGACGGAGTCCATGATTTTGGGCATCGCCGTCACCCAGATGGCCATGCCCGCAGCGGTGAACGGGTCGCTGCTGTGCATGGAGTACGGCGGGGACACGGAATGTATGGCCCAGATTACCTTCATCTCCACCCTGGCCTCCATCGTCACCATTCCCATTGTCGCGGCGGTCCTGCTTTGACCAAGGGCCCCGGAAAGGAGGAATCCTCATGCCAAGCATTCAGCAGCTCCCCCCTCATGTGGCGGATCTCATTGCCGCCGGGGAGGTGGTGGAGCGTCCCGCCAGCGTGGTGAAAGAGCTGGTGGAAAATGCCGTGGACGCCGGGGCCTCCGCCGTGGTGGTGGAGCTGCGCCGGGGGGGCATGGGCCTCATCCGGGTGACGGACAACGGCTGCGGCATCGCTCCGGAGGAGCTGCCCACCGCCTTTCTCCGTCACGCCACCTCCAAGCTCCGGGGTCCAGGGGACCTGGGAAAAATCGGCACCCTGGGCTTCCGGGGCGAAGCCCTGGCGGCCATCTCCGCCGTCAGCCGGGTGGAAATTCAAACCCGGCGGCGGGGGGACGGGACCGGGGCGGCCCTGCGCCTGGAGGGCGGCGTCCCCGGGAAGGTGGAGGCGGCCGGCACTCCGGAGGGCACCACCATTCTGGTCCGGGACCTCTTTTACAACACCCCCGCCCGTCTGAAATTCATGAAGAAGGACAGCGCCGAGACGGCGGCGGCGGCGGGGCTTATGCAGCACCTGGCCCTGTCCCATCCCGGCATTTCCTTTAAGTTCCTCAAAGACGGCGCGGAAGCCCTGCACACCCCCGGAGACGGGCGTCTGGACTCCGCCGTCTACGCCGCCCTGGGCCGAGACTTCGCCAGAAGCCTTCTCCCCGTGAAGGGAGGGGGAGAAGGCGTCAGCGTCTCCGGCTTCATCACCCGGCCTCTCCAGGGCCGGGGCTCCCGGTCTATGCAGACCTTTTTCGTCAACGGGCGGTTTATCAAGTCCCAGCTCCTGACAGCGGCCCTGGAGGAGGGCTATCGAAACCAGCTCATGAAGGGCCGCTTTCCCGGCTGCGTGCTGGCGGTGACACTGCCGGTGACCGGGGTGGACGTGAACGTTCATCCCGCCAAAACCCAGGTGAAATTCGCCCAGGAGAAGGCGGTTTTCGACGCGGTATACCACACCGTCCTGGACGCTTTGGCGGAACGGGGCGGCCCGGTCCCTCCCGCCCCGGCGGACCCGGGGAAAACTGTAAATCCCCGGGGGGATTTCTTCCAGTCCATGGACGCGGCCGCCTACCGGCAGCGAGAGGCGGCGAAGCCTTCCGCCCCCCCGCCGGGGACTCCCCTTCCCTCCTGGAACACAGAGCGGACGGGGCCCCGGCTGTCGGACAGCGTCCCGCCGCTCCGGGAAGGCCCGGGGAGAAAGCCGCCCTTCCCGCCTTTGCGGAGGGACGCGCCGGACTCGGTTTTGGGCCGGCCGCCGGAACGGGCGGAACCGCCCCAGCCGGCGGCAAAGGCCCCTGCCCAGAGGGAGGCAGTCCCTCCTCCAGCGGCGCAAACGCGGCCCCCGGTTCCGGCCATCCCCCGGCAAACAGCGGAGCTTTGGGGGCAGGAAGCCCTGGAACCCCCCAGGGAGGCCCCCTGGCGGATTGCGGGGGAAGTGCTGCGGACCTACATTATCTGCGAGAGCGAGGAGGGCTGCGTGTGGCTGGTGGACAAGCACGCCGCCCACGAGCGGGTCAACTTTGACCGGCTCAAGGCCGCCCTGGAGCCCCCTATGCGCCAGGCCCTGCTGACTCCCGCCGCTGTGGAGCTGGGGAAGGAGGACGGGGCGCTGCTGCTGGAAAACCTGTCCCTTTTAGAGGACTTCGGTTTTTCCTGCGAGGATTTCGGCGGCGGGACCGTGCTGGTGCGGGAGGTCCCGGCGGACTTAGACGCCGGAGACGTGACGGCCACTTTGGAGGAAATCGCCGGAAACCTCCGCTCCGGCCGCTCCCCGGCGGAGCGGCGGGAGGCTCTTCTTCACACCATGGCCTGCAAGGCCGCCATTAAGGGCGGCTGGAAAAGCGGGCCGGAGGAGCTTCGGGCCCTGGTGGGCAAGGTCCAAAGCGGCGAGATCCGCTACTGCCCCCACGGACGGCCCGTGGCGGTAAAATTGACCCGGTATGAATTGGAAAAAATGTTTAAACGGGCATAGGAGAAGCAGCATGGAAACACTGTTGTTCATCGACGGCTGCGTCAGCCAGCGGGGTCCGGCGTCCCGGACCCGCCGCCTGGCCAACGCCTTTCTTTCCGCCTTCCGGGACGCCCATCCCCAGGCGGAGGTGGAGACGGTCCGCTTGGAGGAGCTGGGTCTTGTCCCCTTCCTTCCCGCCGCCCTGGACCAGCGGGACGCGTTGGCCGCCATTGGGGCCTTTGACGCGCCGGTATTTGACCTGGCCCGGCAGTTCCGGGGGGCGGATAAAATCGTGGCGGCGGCCCCCTTCTGGGATTTAAGCTTCCCGGCGGTGATGCGGACCTATATTGAGTATATCTGCGCCAACGGCCTTTGCTATCATTACGCGGACGACGGCTGCCACGGGGACTGCCGGGCCTCCCGGCTGGCCTACCTGACCTCCAGCGGGGACTTTGAACGGCCTGAGAGTCTGGGGGTCCTGCACTGGAAGCAGCTGGCCGCCATGTTCGGCATTCCCCGGTTTGACTACGTGTTTGCGGGGGGGCTGGACGCGGTCCCCGCCAAGGCCGCGTCGTTCATAAGCGCCGCGGAGGAAGCGGCCCGGCAGCTGGGGCAGGCGTTCTGAGGCGGCGGAGTCCCGCCCTCCTCCGGGGTTTTTGAAAAAAAGAAGGGAATTTTGCCCGGGCCCTACCGAATTCGACGGGAATCCTCTCCGTCCCGGGGGTATCCTAGATACCAGCGGACAAGCCTTCGGTTCTTCCGCGTAAACATACGACAGCGCCCCCAACGGGGGACGCGGGGACAAAGAAAAAGGAGCGGATCATATGCAGAACAAGCAGAACCTACAGGACCTCTTCCTCCTCCGGGCCAAGCGGGACCGGGTGCCCGTCACCATGTTTTTGATGAACGGCTTTCAGATGCGGGGGACCATCACCGGCTTCGACCCCTTCGTGGTGGTTCTGGACAGCGAGGGCCGCCAGCAGGTGATTTACAAGCACGCCATTTCCACCATCGCCCCCACCCGCCCGGTTTCTCTCACCGAGGAGGAATGACCCCGCCGCCCAGGCGGACAACTCATGATTACATAAGCCATGAAAAAGAAACAAACCGGCATTGGAACCAAACTTTTAATGGCCGCCCTCTTTCTGGGGGTGGCGGCCTACTTCGGCATCGAGGCCGTCCGCTATCTGGACGACCCCCTGGGCGTCACCCTGGCCTACCGTTACGAGGTGGAGCGCACTGTGGACCTGTCGGGCTTTTTGGTCCGGGAGGAGCGGGTGCTGCCCGACGAGGGAAACGGCCTTTTGCGCCTCCAGCGCTCCGAGGGGGAACGGGTGGCTGCCGGGGGCGTCGTGGCCTCGGTCTATGCGGACCAGGCGTCCCTGGACCGGCAGGCGGAAATTGAGAGCTTGGAAAGCCGGGTAGAACAGCTCCAGTACGCTCAGGACCTGGCCCTGGCGGCGGAGACCACCCGGAAACTGGACGCCCAAATCACCCAGAATCTGCTGGAATACCGCCGTTTTCTGGCGGCAGGCCGGCTCTACGACGCGGAGAGCCCCGCCCTGGAGCTTCGGGCCCTGGTCCTCAAGCGGGACTACAGTGACACGGGAAACGGGGACGTCTCTCTTCAGCTCCAGGAGCTGGGGGCCCAGCTTTTGGCCCTCCGCTCCCAGGCCGAAGGGTCCGTCCGCACCATCACCGCCCCGGAGGCGGGACTGTACTCCGCCGAGGTGGACGGCTATGAGACCGTGCTGACCCCGGCCTCTCTGGAGGAGCTGACTCCCTCCGCCCTCTCCAGCCTGACGGCGGACCAGGCGGTTTCCTCCCGGACGGGAAAGCTGGTGCTGGGAGACGAGTGGTATTACGCCGCCGTCCTCTCCGCCCAGGATGCCGCCCTGCTGCAAACGCGCCAGGCGGAAAACGGGGGGACCCTGCTTCTCCGCTTCTCCCAGGGGGTGGACCGGAATCTGCCCGTCACCCTTGTCTCCGCAGGCCATCAGGAGAACGGCCGGGTGGTGGCGGTGTTCCGGGGAAGCGCCTATCTTCGGGAGCTGACCTTGCTGCGCCGGCAGCGGGCCCAAATCATTACGGAGACCATCGGCGGCATCCGGGTGCCCCGGGAATGCCTCCGCGCAGAGCGGGCTTATCTGGATGAAAACGGAAGGACCGTCACAGAAGAGCGCACCGGCATCTACTGCCTGGTGGGCCGGGAGGCCCGGTTCAAACCGGTGGAGGTGATCTACAGCGGGGACAGTTTCTTGCTGGTGGCCCCCGCGCCGGACCTGGACGCCACCCGCGTCATCCGCCCAGGGGAGCAGGTTATCGTCGCCGCCCGGGGACTCTTCGACGGGAAAGTGCTTGCCTAACCCCGGTCCATTCCCCAAGGGTCCGCGCGACATCAAACAGAAAGAGGCGAAACGCATGTCTATAGCCGAAAACATCGCCCGGGTCCGGGCGGATATTGCCGCCGCCGCCAAAGAGGCGGGACGGAGGCCGGAGGAAATCACCCTGGTGGGGGCCAGCAAGATGAACGCCGCCGCCGCCTGCCGGGAGGCCGTTGCCGCCGGCATCGACGCTCTGGGGGAAAACCGGGTCCAGGAAATGACGACCAAGTTTCAGGAGCACGCCTACGACGGCGCGCCCCTTCACTTCATCGGCCACCTCCAGCGGAACAAGGTAAAACAGGTAGTGGGAAAGGCCAGCCTTATCCAGTCCGCAGGATCTCTGGAGCTGCTGGAAGAAATTGAGAAGGCCGCCGGACGGCTGGAGCTGGTTCAGGCCATTTTGCTGGAAGTCAACATCGGGGAGGAGGAGGCCAAAAGCGGCTTTCTTCCCTCCATGCTCCTCTCCGGGGCAGAGGCGGCGCTGAAAAAGGACCATATCCGGGTGCTGGGCTTGATGGCCATTCCCCCGGCAGACGCGGAGCGGGAGGAAAATCTTCGTTATTTTGACAAAGTCCGGGCGCTTTTTCTTGACATGAACGGGAAATTGTTTCATAATAGTCTCCAGGTTCTGTCAATGGGCATGAGCGGCGATTTCGAGGACGCCGTCCGCACCGGGGCAACTATGGTCCGGGTGGGCACCGCCATTTTCGGGAGCCGCCATTACGATATATAACGGGAGGTACGCTATGAGCATCCTGGACGAGCTGAAAAAACTGACCCATCCCTATGAGGATGAGGACGACGATCCCGCCGGCTTCGAGGACGATCTCCAGGAGCAGGACGTATTTGAACCCCGCCGCTCCCGGATGGACGACCGCCGGAGCAAGGTGGTGAATATCCATGCCACCACCCAGCTGAAGGTCATCCTGGTGAAGCCGGAACGGTTTGAAAATGCCTCGGAAATCGCCGATCAGCTGAAGGATAAGCGGACGGTGGTTTTGAACCTGGAATCCACCAACAAGGACGTGGCCCGGCGGCTCATCGACTTTTTGTCCGGCGTGGCTTACGCCGGGGAGGGCAAGATTAAAAAAGTGGCCGCCAACACCTATATCATTACGCCCTATCACGTGGACATTGAGGGCGATTTGATCGACGAGCTGGAAAACAACGGACTGTATTTCTGAGACTGGAAAGACATTAGGACTGGCGTGCTGGGGAGGATATGCGACTATGCTGACACCGCAGGAGGTTTCCGCCCGCTCTTTTACCAAAACCATGATGGGCGGCTACAACATGACCATGGTGGACGAGTTTTTGGACGAGCTCACCGACGACTATACGTCCCTGTATAAAGAAAACGCCTCCCTGAAGGCCAAGATGAAGGTCTTGGTGGAGAAGGTGGAGGAGTACCGGGCCACGGAGGACTCCATGCGGGCCACGCTCCTCACCGCCCAGCGAATGGCCGACTCCATCGTCAAGGAGGCGGAGGAAAAGCGGGACGGCATTTTGAAGCAGGCGGAGGCCGCCGCCCGGGAAAAGCTGGACGACTACCGCCGGGAGGCGGAGCAGTACAGCAAGCGCCTCCAGCAGGGGCAGGAGGAGCTTTTGCGTTTCGTGGCCGAGAGCCGGGCGTTGTGCGAAAAGGAGCTTCGCTTTTTGGAGGAATTCCCCAGCCTCCCGCTGGAGCAGAGCGAGCCCGCCGTGACGGAAGAGGCGGCGATTCTCTCCGCCGGGGAGCCTGCCGCCGTACAGGAAACGCCTTCTCCGGCTGCGCCCCAGGCCGGCGCCCCGGCCCCTCAGGCGGCTCCCGCGCCCCAGGCATCCCCCGCCCCCCAGGCGGCGGTGATTCCCCAGGAGGCTCCCACGGCGGAGAAACTGCTGGACACCCTGGCCGCGGCGGAAACGGAGGAGGACCTCAGCGCCACCCGCCGGGTGAACATCAACGATCTGAAATTCGGCCCCAACTACCGCGGCGGCACCGACTGACCGCGCCCAAAAAGGGGGAAGCGCCATGGCTGCGCCCCGGCCCATCGCCGCGTTTTTGTACGACTTTGACAAAACCCTGTGCACCACGGACATGCAGGATTACGCCTTCATCCCCAGCCTGGGGATGACCCCGGCGGAGTTTTGGACGGAGGCCAACGGCTTCGGCCGCCGGCACCGGATAGACGGCGTGCTGGCCTATATGTACATCATGCTCCGGGAGGCGGAGCGGAAAAACCTGCCCTTTACCCGGGAGGACCTGGTGGAAAAGGGCCGGGGGATCGAACTCTTTCCCGGGGTGGAGGACTGGTTTCGCCGGATCAACGCCTTTGGTGCGTCCCAGGGCGTCCAGGTGGAACACTATGTGATTTCCTCCGGTCTGCGGGAGATTATCGAAGGGTCTTCCATCAGCGGGGAGTTTCGGGAAATCTACGCCAGCGAGTTCCACTACGACGAAACGGGCCGCCCCGTCTGGCCTAAGCTGGCGGTGAACTTCACTGCGAAAACCCAGTTTGTCTACCGGATCAACAAGGGGGTTCTGGACGTCTCCGACGACAAAACCCTCAACGATTCCATGCCCGACGACAGCAAGCGGGTCCCCTTTCCCAACATGGTCTACCTGGGGGACGGCCTTTCCGACGTACCCTGCATGAAGATGATGCGGGCCTATGGCGGACAGGCCATTGCCGTGTACCAGAATTCCAACCGGGCGGGGGTGGAGGACCTGCTGGCCAAGGGCCGGGTGGACTTCATTTTCCCGGCGGATTATGGGGAGGGCCAGGCCCTGGAGAAGACGGTGCAAAACATCATCTGCAAAATCGCCGTGGCCGACCGCCTCTGGGAGGAAAACCTCCGCCAGCTCAAGCACCTGGGCGAGGACGTGCTGCCGGACCAGGTAGAGCTGTTTTAAACAGCAAATTTATAGCAGCACCCAAAAATCATGAAAAAAGTTCAGCGGTCCAGGAATTGCAGGGCCGCGTTGCCGTCCTTTACGGGCGTCAGGCCCGCCTGCGTCCTCCGCCTTGCCCTGCCCCCGCTTCCTTTTTTCTCATGATTTCTGGGAACTGCTCTAGTACGGGCCCGCCGCCGGCGGGCCCGTTTTTCCATATTTGCCCCCGGCGCAAGGTCTTGCAAATCCACGCCTCCCATGGTAAAATGAAACGTCGAAAAAAAGGAGGGCCGTTTATGAACCGCATCAGCAAGGAAAACTATTACCTGGACATCGCCCAGACGGTTCTGGAGCGAGCCACCTGCCTGCGGCGTGTCTATGGGGCCATCATCGTGACAAACGACGAAATCATCTCCACCGGCTACAACGGCGCCCCCCGGGGACGGTCCAACTGCTCGGGGCTGGGCTATTGCTCCCGGGAGGCTCTCCGGATCCCGCGGGGAGAGCGGTATGAGCTGTGCCGCAGCGTTCACGCCGAGGCCAACGCCATCATCTCCGCCTCCCGGCGGGATATGGCGGGGGGGACCCTCTACCTGGCGGGGCGGGACGCCCAGACCGGGGAACTGCTGGGAGACGCCACGTCCTGCTCCATGTGCCGCCGCCTAATCATCAACGCGGGGCTGGAGCGGGTGGTCATCCGCCGGACGGAGACGGAATTCGAGGTCATCCCCGTCTCCCAATGGATTGCGGAGGACGACACCGTCCCTATCTGACGGAACATGCGGAAAGGAAGGATTGGTTTGAAAGCGGGACTTCTCACCTTCTATCACCTGCACCACTATGGGGCGGTGCTCCAGGCCGCAGCTACCCAGCGGGCCCTGGCCTCCCTGGGCTGGGACTGCGAAATCATCGACTATTTTGTCAATCAGGACATTCGCATTCTCAAGCCTCCAACCACCCCCGGCCGGGCGGCCAGCGACGCTTACAACACCCTCCACTATCCCGCCCTGAAACGGCGCTGGCAGCGGTTTGAAGCCTTTTCCAGGGATCACCTGAACCTGACCCCCCGCCGCTACCAAAGCCGGGAGGAGCTGTGCGCCGCCTCCCTGCCCTATGACCTTCTGGTCTCCGGCAGCGACCAGATTTGGAACCCCACTATTTTCCCGGACCAGCGGTTCGACCCCGTCTTCTTCGGCGCTTTCTCCCCCCTGCGGAAGATTGCCTACGCCCCCTCCTTCGGGACAGCCCATCTGCCCGAGGGGATGGAGGAGGAGCTGAAGGCCTATCTTGCCGGCTTCAGCCACCTCTCCGTCCGGGAAGCCGCCGGACGGGACATTATCCGGGACGCCGCTGAACGGGAGGCAGAGGTGGTGCTGGACCCCACGCTGCTGCTGACGGCGGAGGACTGGGCCGCCCTGGCGGCAGAGCGGACGGTTCGGGGGGAGTATATCCTCTGCTACTGCATCTCCCGCTCCGGGGCTCTGGAGCCCTATATCCGGCGGCTGGCGGAGGAAACCGGCCTGCCGGTGGTCCAGCTTTGCGGCACCCGGCACAAGCTCCATCCCAAGGCGAAGCTGGTCTTTGACGCGGGTCCGGCGGAGTTTTTAAGCCTGTTCCGGCACGCCGCTTACGTCTGCACCAATTCCTTCCACGGGACGGTGTTCTCCGTCCTGTTTCAGCGGCCCTTCTTTACCGCCGCCGCACCGGCGGAGCTCCGGGAGCCGGAGTGTTCCCGGACCTTCAGCCTGCTGAGCCGCCTGGGCCTGACGGACCGAATCGCCGGAAGGGGAGACGCTGCCGGGCTGCGGAACCTTCCAGACTGGCCCGCCGTTCAGGGTCGGCTGGCCGCCGCCCGGGAGGGGGCCATGGCCTATTTAAAGGCCGCCTTGGCCGACGAGCCCTGGGAGAAGGGCGGAGAGCTTCCTCAGGAAGACGGCCCCCTTCTGGCGGACCGAACCCGCTGCACCGGCTGCTCCGCCTGCGCCGCCTGCTGTCCCCAGGACGCCATTGCCCTGGTTCGGGACAAGGAGGGCTTCGCTTTCCCCAGCGTAGATCCGGAGAAATGCGTGCGTTGCGGCCTTTGTACCAAGACCTGTCCCGTCTTCCAGCCGCGGGAACCCAAGTCCCTTCCCGCCGCTTTTGCCGCCTGGAACCGGGAGGCGGAGGTCCGCCGCGACTCCACTTCCGGCGGAGCTTTTTCCGCCCTGGCGGACTATGTGCTGGAGGGGGGCGGCGTGGTGTTCGGCGCGGCTCTGGACGCCAGGCAGCGCCTGCGGCACACCGCTTGCTTCCGCAAGGAGGACCTCTGGCGCCTCCGGGGGGCCAAATATGTCCAAAGCGACCTGGAGGGCGTGTTCCGGGAGATCAAAAAATGCCTGGAAAGCCGGCAGGTTCTCTTCTCCGGTACCCCCTGTCAGGTGGACGGGCTATACCGCTATCTGGGACGCCGCCCGGAAAACCTGACCACCTGCGACCTGGTGTGTCACGGCGTACCCTCTCCCGGCGTGTGGGAGGATATGGCCCGCTATATTGAGCGGAAATGGGGCCGGGAGCTCCAGACCGTCCGCTTCCGCAACAAGGTGGAAGGCTGGAAAAACAGCCACTTCACCGCCGTCTACGACGACGGCACCGTGGACACCCACCCCCTGTTTGAGACGGAGTATGGCCGGGCCTTTGGTCGGGCGCTGTTCCTGCGGCCCTGCTGCTACCGCTGTCCCTACGCCTGTTTGAACCGGGTTGGGGACTTCACCCTGGGGGATCTGTGGGGTCTCCGGCCTGAGGAGCTGCCGGAGCAGCAGCAAAAAGGCGTCAGCCTCCTGCTGGTAAATACCCCCCACGGCAGCCATATCTTCGACCAGCTTCATCTGATTCGCCAGCCCTTCCCCGTGGAGCGGGCCATTGCCGGGAATCCCCGGCTGGCCTCTCCCACCGCCCAGCCGGCGGACCGGGCGGCCTTCTTCGCCGCCTACGCCCTGGACCCCTTCGATCAGGTGGTGCGCCGGTTCTGCGCCCTGCCTCCCCTGCCGGTTCGGGCCGCGGGGAAGGTCCTCTCCCCGGAGGTGAAGGCGAAGGTGAAAAAGGTGCTGAAAAAAGGGTAGGGCAGCGTTTCCTCCCTATGACGCAGTAAGCACAGCCAGCCGGTTCCGGCTGGCTGTGCTTATAAGACTTGTTTGAAACATGTCAAAAAGCCGCTACGGATGTCCGCATCTGCGGCACCGGTTTGGACTTCATAGGGAACAGCGCGTGACTCACGCATCGGCGGGCCATTGTCCGCTGGCTGAAAGGGTGCGATTTGCACGGTTTCAACTTTGTTCGCTATATTCCTCCGGTCTGGACAGCACCCACAGCGGCGCGCCGTCGTGGCGGCTGGGAGAAAGCTCGTCTAAAATCAGGGACAAATCCCAGGGGATCAGGCTCCGGTCCCGGCTGGCAGGGTCTGCCACCAAAATCTCCCCGCCGAGGGTGGTGCCCCGGAGGAGAATAAAATGCCCCCCCTTGGTGAAGTGCCCCTTGGTCATCAGGGCCACGGCCACGTCCCCGGTGGCCAAACGGCGGTAGAGGTCGTCCTCCTCCAGGGCCGCCAGGTCCAGGGATTCGCATTCCAGCCCATAGGCCGCCGCCACCCCCTGCACTATGGAGAGATAGGAGCCGTGGCTCTTGCACCAATATCCCCGCTTTACGCACAGGGCTGCCATATCCGCCGGGTCCACCGTCTCCTCCGTCAGGGAGGAAACCGCCATCGCCATCGCCGTGGGGCCGCAGCCATGGGTGGCCAGGGGATCGGAGCCATAGGTCTGCTCCGCCCGGGAAGCGTCGGTCTGGTTGAAATAGACCACATCCACCCCGCCGCCGGTGAGGACCTCCTGCCCCTGCCGGAATATGAGATCGCTGATCAGGGGGTCCAGGATTTCCTTGGGCGGCGCCACCTCCGGCTGAGCCAGGGCGGAATCTGTTTCGCCCAAGAGCTCCGGCTGGAGAGGCGGCGCGGTAACCTCCTCCATCCAGCTCCGGAGCGCCGCCCGGGCCTCTCCGGCAGCTTCCCCGGCCTTGGAAGCCAGGGAGGCGGCAGTCCTTCCCGCCTGCTCCGCCGCAGAGACGCCCGCCCGGCCTGCGGCCTCCAGAACCCGTCCCGCCGTTTGGGCGGCCTGGCGGGCCGTTTCCCGCACCGGCTCCGTCAGCTC
>JAAWTB010000018.1 GCA_022801815.1 Oscillibacter sp.
CTGCTGGCTGTTGGTATAGCTGTAAACGCTGTTTTCCGAGGGCGGGCCCAGCACGATTTTGGGGTCCTCTTCGGAACGGTACGAGGGAAGGGGCCCCTCTGGAGCGGTCAGAGTGACCCGGGAGGGGGACAGGTAGAGTGCCTGTCCCTCCAGGCCGGACACCACCGGTTCCGCCGCCGTCAGCAAGCTGAAATCTGCCGCCGGAAGGCTGGCCGGAACCAGCAGCCGCAGCAGCACCAGTCCCCAGAGGGTGTACTGGGCCCGGCGAGAGAGGACCTTCCGAAACAGCCGCCGGAGGGCCAGCAGCGCCAGGATCAGCGCCGAGGAGGTCAGCAGGATTTCCTTCATTTGTCCTCACCTCCCGCCTTGTCCAGGATGGCGGACAGCTCGGCGATGTCCGATTCGGATAATTGGCGGCTTTCCACCATGGCGCTCATCATCAGCCCCAGGCTGCCGCCGTAGACCTTGGAGAGGAAGCTCTCCGTCTCGTCCCTGGCGGCATCCTCCCGCCGGAGGGCGGGGTAGTAGCGCTTGGCCTTTCTGCCCTCCTCGTGGCGGACGGCCCCCTTGGCCTCCAGCCGGGAGAGCATGGTGATGATGGTGTTTTTGCTCCAGCCGGTTTCCTCCCGAAGGGCCGCCGTCAGCTCTGTGATGGTGCTGGGAGCGCGGTCCCACAGGCGGCGCATCAGCTTCCACTCGCTGTTGGAAAGTTCAATTTTCATGAAAACACCTCCTTACTTTGGTACACGGATGTCTACCTTATGGGAAAAGGATAACAGAAAGGTAGACGTTTGTCAACCTGAAATGGGTTACAGAATGAAAACGCCCGCCGTCGGAAGACGGCGGGTGTTTCCCTTGCAAAGACCGGCGGGAATTTTCCGCTTTTTGCCAAAATTTCCAGGCCCTTCTTATGGATTTCGACAGAAAACCGGGCCGGGACATGCTATCATCAAATTCAAGGACCCATCCTGCATGAAGGCGGGAAAAACTGGCGAATTTCGTATATTTTTGACAAAAGAGGGGAAACTTATGGAGATCCAGGTAAAGAGTGCGGACCGGAATCTTCTTCTGGAGCTCAGCGGGGAGCTGGACCACCACGGGGCCCGGACCACTCTCCGGGAGATGGAGGAGGCCCTGGACGCGGCGCTGCCCCGGAAATTGGTGCTGGACCTGTCGGGCGTGACCTTCATGGACAGCTCCGGCATTGCGGTGATTCTTCGGGCCCGGCAGAAGATGCAGCTGCTGGACGGCAGCCTGCTGGTGCGGGGCGCGTCCGCCCAGGCCCGGCGTGTGCTGGATGCCGCCGGGGTCAACCGTCTTGTGACGATCAAGTAAGGAGGTTTTACATACATGAGGACCAAGGCAGTCAACGAGGTCACGATGGACTTTCCCAGCCAGAGCCGGAACGAGAGCTTCGCCCGCTCCGCCGCGGCCTGCTTCGCCGCCCAGATGGACCCCACCCTCAACGAGCTGGAGGACATCAAAACCGCCGTCAGCGAGGCGGTGACCAACGCCATCGTCCACGGTTACCCGGACGCCATCGGCGGCGTGACGATGAAGCTCCGGGTACTGGCGGGGAATGTGCTGGAGCTGACGGTGAAGGACCACGGCCGGGGCATCCCCGATGTGGACAAGGCCCGCCAGCCCATGTTTACCACCGGAGGGGAGGAGCGCAGCGGCATGGGCTTTACCATCATGGAGAGCTTTATGGATAAGGTGACGGTGCGGTCCGCCGTGAACAAGGGGACCACGGTGGTGATGCGGAAAAAGCTGGCCCCCCGCATGAAGAAATGAGCGCCGCGCTGGAGCTCCTCCGGGCGGCCCAGCAGGGGGACCGGGACGCTTGTGAACAGGCGGTCATTGAAAACAACGGCCTGATCTGGAGCGTGGTCCGGCGGTACTACGGCCGGGGCGTGGAGCCGGACGATTTATATCAGCTGGGCTGCCTTGGGTTTTTAAAGGCGGTCCAGGGCTTTGACTTCGACTACGGGACCTGCTTTTCCACCTATGCCGTGCCAAAAATCGCGGGGGAAATCCGCCGCTTTCTCCGGGATGACGGGGCGGTGAAGGTGGGGCGGAGCATCCGGGAACAGGCCCAGACCCTCTACACCGCCCGGGAGCGTCTGCGCCATCAGCTGGGCCGGGAGCCGGCCTTGTCAGAGCTGTCGGAAGCCACAGGCCTGACGCCGGAAGAAATTGCCCGGACGGACCTGGCCACCGACGCGCCGGAGTCCCTCCAGCAGGAGACGGCGGAGGGGCTGACACTGGAGGGGGCCCTGGGCACCGAGGCGCCGGAGGAGGGGCTGGTGGAGCGCATCGCCCTCCGGGAGGCCATCGACCGTCTGCCGGAGAAGGAGCGGATGACGATTCTCCTCCGCTATTTCAAGGGCTTGACCCAGGAGCAGACGGCCCGGGTGGTGGGCGTGTCCCAAGTGCAGATCTCCCGGCTGGAGCGCCGGGGATTGAAGCGGCTCCGGGAGAGCTTTGAGGCTTGATGTTCTTTTTCTTGAAAGAAGGAAAAAAGAGCGCTCACTCGCCCTGGGAGTCGGGCAATAGACCGGACGGAAGCGGCGGCAGAAGCGGAGATTCTGCGGGAGCCGGTTTAAAGTATTCCTCCCCCTGGAATTCCGTCATGGTGCCCCAGTAGCGCTTGGGCATGTTGCTCATCCGCAGGCGGGGATTCTCCCGCTCCCTGATGGCGATGGTGTCATAGAACCGCTTCCATAACAGGCGGCAGCGGGCCTCCGCCTCGTCCGGCGGGGCCATCTGAAAATCCGCCAGGGGCCGGATGACCGACTGACCGGGAACGTGGAACAGAGCTTCTCTGTGGGTTCGGTCGTAGAGGAAAAAACGCTCGTTGTGAAAACGGGCGGCGAAGTGCCCGCCCAGCGCCGGCAGGACCCGGTTTTTCGGCTCAATTTCGCCTCCCAGCACGCCCCCCAGGTCGGAGAAGCGGACGAAGCCCTTCAGAAGATGAACCTCCCCGTTGAGATGCTGGACAGCCCGGATGACCGGAAACAACGTCCCGTCAGAGCGGTTGCGGAGAAAGCCCGGGCCTTCCCGGAGCAGCTTGGCGATGAGCCGGAACAGATGCAGCTCCTTTTCCGGCAGACAGGTGAGAAAGCCCCGCTGCAGCAGGACGGCGGCCTCCGGGGACAGCGCGGCAATTTTTCGAAGGACCCGGGCGGCATGTCCCGGGTCCGTGGAGACTCTGCGGGAATCGAATAGAGTGTAAACGTCATCCTCGCCGGAAGAGAACCCGGCGGGGATTTCTTTGTGGGCGTAGCTGTCGAAGACGCAGGAGAGGAAGCCGTCGAAGCTGCCGTCGTAGTAGTAAATCACTTCCATGACTCGGCGTAATGGTCCAAAAGAGCAAAGGCGGCTGGCATGGCTCGCACTCCTTTCGTCACGCTGTCTCCCCTGCATCGAAGAGGGACAGCTGTTCCGCCTCCTGCTGGGGCAGCAGGGGCCGTTCGGCGGCGATGAGGCCCCGGAGGAGACTGTCCTGCGTGAAGCGCAGGCCCTCCGCCATTTTGCCAGAGGCGGTGAGAAAATACTGGGCCCGCTTCATGACCACGCCCAGCTTTTTCAGGTTGTCGATGTGAAGAGGCCCCACCCGCCGGGCGCTTACAATCCGCCGCGCAGAGGTGACCCCCACGCCGGGAATCCGCAGCAGGATCTCATAAGCGGCAGTGTTGACCTCCACGGGAAAGAAGTCCAAATGGGCCAGGGCCCAGCTGCACTTGGGGTCTACCCGGGTGTCAAAATCCTGATTTCCCTCGTCCAGCAGCTCCTCCGCCCGAAAGCCATAGAACCGCAGCAGCCAGTCCGCCTGATAGAGCCGGTGCTCCCGCAGCAAGGGCGGTTTCACGTTCCTGGCGGGGAGGAGCGCGTGCTCTACCACCGGGACGTAGGCGGAGTAGAAGACCCGTTTCAGGCTGTAGCGGTCATAGAGACCCTGGGTCAGCCGGAGAATGTGAAAGTCCGTATCTTGGGTGGCCCCCACGATGAGCTGGGTGCTCTGCCCGGCGGGAGCGAAGCGGGGAGCGTGGCGGTATTTGACCAATTCCTCCCGGCTCTGCCGGTTCCGAACCTGAATCTGCCGCATAGGGGTCAGAATGGCCCCCTTTGTCTTATCCGGGGCCAGGGACTTCAGACCTGCTTCCGAGGGCAGTTCGATGTTCACGCTGAGCCGGTCCGCCAGGAAGCCCAGACGCTCCACCAGCTCCGGCGCGGTGCCGGGGATGGCCTTGGCGTGGATGTAGCCGTTGAAGCGGTACCGCTCCCGCAGGAGGGACAGGCAGCGGATCATCAGCTCCGTGGTATAGTCTGGGCTTCGGAAGACCCCGGAGGAGAGGAACAGCCCCTCGATATAGTTCCGCCGGTAAAACTGGATGGTCAGGTCCGCCAATTCCTCCGGGGTAAAGGCCGCCCGCCGGGTGTCGTTGCTCCGGCGGTTGACGCAGTATTTGCAGTCGTATACGCAGCGGTTGGTCATCAGCACCTTTAGCAGCGTGACGCAGCGCCCGTCGGCGGAGAAGGTGTGGCAGCAGCCCGCCGAGGCGGTGGAGGTGTTGCCGATATACCCCTTTTTCGCGGTTCGGGTCCCGCCGCTGGAGGTACAGGCGGCGTCATACTTGGCGGCGTCGGTGAGAATGGTCAGTTTTTCCAGGACGTCCATGGCTTTTCACAAAGAACCTCCCACAGCCGTACGTTCCAGGCTGCCGGGAGACAGACCGCCGCCCTCCGGGTGTGCCGGGCGGGCCGCTCAATCAGGTCGATGAGGCGGAAAAGCTGGGCGGTAAGAATGGCGACGCCCAGAACGGTGAAGAATAAAGTCCAGCCAGTCATATAAAACCCCTCCGCATAGAAAATTTGTTCGATTGCTATTGTAACTCGAACAATAGTTCTTGTCAAGAGGGAAACAAAAAAACGGCCTGGTTTTTACCAGGACGTTTTTTGCGGTCAGCATTCAGCGGCGAATAGGGAGCCGTCCAGATAGGTGGAGCCGCCAAAACCCAGGACAGGAAAGAAGAGGAAGGGCAGCAGTGCCAGCCCCAGACCGAAGCGGGCGCTGCGGTTAAAGGCCAAGGCCAAGTCGACGCCAAGCCGCAAAAAGAGATACACATTATAAAAAGGCAGGAGCAGCCAGAACGCCCTCCAGCCGTTTCCATAGAGCTCGTGGAACAGCAGCCAGATCCGGTAGACCGGAACCGCCGCCTCCCAGCCCCGACAGCCCATTTTCTGAAAGCAGCGCCACCAGCCCGCTGTCCAGGCAAACCAGAGCGCCGTCGCGGCAATCGCTGCGGCCATTCCTACCCCGTCCTTTCCCGATGCCAAACCAGCGTGTTCTTGTGGGAAATGGTAACACATAAGTATTCAAATGTCAACATATGCATTCGGAGCGGTCCGCGTTTTCAGATACACTTTGGAAGAGGTGATGAATATGGGCGAGATGCGCTTAAATCCCTTGATCGTAGGCGAGGTGATTGCCGCCTACCGGCTTCGGAAGGGGGTAACCCAGGAGGTACTGAGCGGCCTGGCGGATATTGGCAGGACACATCTCAGCGCCATTGAGCGGGGCGGGCGGAAGCCTACCCTGGAAACGTTGTACCGAATCAGCCTGGCATTAGACGTGAACATGAGCGACATCGTTCTGGACATTGAGCGTGCTCTCAAGGAGTCCATCTGAAAGAACTGGAATTTTTCCGGCGGAGCTGATATAATCAGGGTGTCAGAAACACTGCCAAGGAGAACCTGCTATGAAACGCTGTTTTATTTTCGCCGCTGGGACCTTCTACGGACTGCGGGAGCGTCCCGCCTCCGGTGATTTCGTCATTGCCGCCGATGCGGGTTATCGGATCTGCCGGAAGGAGGGCATCCAACCGGACCTTCTCTTGGGGGACTTTGATTCCATGGAGCCACCGGCGGACTGCGCTGTCCTTTGCCGTCTGCCGGTGGAGAAGGACGACACGGATACCCTGGCCGCCCTGAAGGCGGGTCTGGAACAGAAGTGCGATACCTTTTATATTTACGGCGGCACCGGCGGCAAACGCCTGGATCACACCCTAGCGAATCTTCAGTCCCTGCTGTTCCTCCGGCGGAGGGGGGCCAGGGGCTTTTTGTGGGGCGACGATTTCATCTGGACCGTTATAGAGGATGAGGCGCTGACCATTTGCCGGAGGGTGGAGTGGGGACTGTTCTCCGCTTTCTGCCTGGGAGACCGGGCGGAAGGCGTGGATGAGGAGGGATTCCAGTACCCCCTGAAAAACGCCGTCCTGACCCCGGATTTTCCCCTGGGGGTCAGCAATCATATCCTGAAACCATCGGCCCGCATCAGCGTCCGAAAGGGGGCTCTGGCGGTGGGCTGGGAATTAGCGCCGTTAGACTAAATATAGAATAACGAAATGACAAAAGTGCCCTTGATTATGGGTTGATCTTCATGTATAATAGACAACAACGGAAAGGTCGACCTTTCCGAATACGACATAGCCGTGGGACCGGGGTCGGGCACGGAAGCAAGGAGTTTTTTATGGCGGCATTTACCGTAAACGGCAAGGCAGTCACCGTGGAGAACAACCAGAAGCTGATTCGATTCCTGCGGGACAGCTTGGGCCTGACGTCCGTGAAGGACGGATGCAGCGAGGGCGCCTGCGGCACCTGCACGGTGTTGATCGACGGCAAGCCCACCCGGGCGTGTATTCCCCAGACAGACAAGCTGGAGGGAAAGAGCGTCCTCACCGTGGAGGGCCTGACGGACTTTGAAAAACAGGTTTATACATACGCCTTTGGCCAGGCCGGGGCGGTCCAGTGCGGCTTCTGCATCCCGGGCATGGTGATGTGCGCCAAGGCCCTTCTGGACGGGAATCAAACCCCCACGCGGGAGGAGGCGGCCTTTGCCATTCGCAACAACATCTGCCGGTGCACCGGCTATGTGAAGATCATAGACGCCATCCTGCTGGCGGCGGAGCTGCTCCGGGCCGGAGAGGTCCCTGAAATCCCCTCCGATTGGTCCTTGGGAGCTAGAGTGCCCCGGGTGGATGTGGGGGAGAAGGTCGCCGGCACGGGCATTTATCCTGACGACGTATATATGGAAGGCATGCTTTACGCCTCCGCCGTCCGTTCCCAATACCCCAGGGCGAGGATTCTCGCCATTCACACGGAGGAGGCTAAGGCCCTGCCCGGCGTGGCCGGCGTCTTTACCGCCGCCGACATCCCGGGCAGCAATAAGGTGGGCCATCTGAAAAAGGACTGGGACACCATGATTGCCGTGGGGGAGATCACCCACTATTTGGGCGACGCCGTGTGCATCGTGGCCGCCGAGGACGCAGAGACACTGGCCAAGGCCAAGGCTCTGGTGAAGGTGGACTACGAGGAGCTGCCCATGGTGCGGAATCCCCAGGAGGCCATGGCCGAGGGCGCGCCCTTGGTCCACCGGGAGGGGAACCTGCTGGCCCACAAGCACATTCAGCGGGGCGACCCCTCGGCGGCCATCGCGAAAGCCAGGCATGTGCTGACTGAGAAATTCTCTACCCCCTGGACGGAACACGCGTTTTTGGAGCCGGAGTGCGCCGTGGCCTATCCCGATGGGGACGGGGTGATGGTTCTCTCCACGGACCAGGGCACGTATGACACCCAGCACGAGACCATGGGGATGCTGGGTCTCCCGGCGGAGAAGGTGAAGGTCCAAAACTGCCTGGTGGGCGGCGGCTTCGGCGGCAAGGAGGACGTGACGGTCCAGCACCACGCCGCCCTGGTGGCCTACCTGACGAAACGCCCGGTGAAGGTGAAGCTCAGCCGGGCGGAGAGTCTCCTGATCCACCCCAAGCGGCATCCCATGGAGATGGAATTCACCCTGGGCTGTGACGAAAACGGCATCATTCAGGGCGTGAAGGCCAGTGTGGTGGCGGATACCGGGGCCTACGCCTCCTTGGGCGGGCCGGTGCTGGAGCGGGCCTGCACCCACGCCGCCGGACCCTATAACTACCAGAACTTTGAGATCGACGGCTGGGCCTGGTACACCAACAATCCCCCCGCCGGGGCTTTCCGGGGCTTTGGCGTCACCCAGACCTGCTTCTGCATTGAAAGCCTTTTGAACCAGATGGCGGACCTGGTGGGCATCAGCCCCTGGGAGATCCGCTGGCGCAACGCCATCCGCCCCGGCCAGGAACTGCCTAACGGCCAGATTGTGGACGAGTCCACCGGCCTGGCGGAGACCCTGGAGGCGGTAAAGCCCTATTACGAGAAGGCTAAGTTCGCGGGCCTTGCCTGTGCCATGAAAAACGCCGGCGTGGGCGTCGGCATCCCGGACACCGGCCGGGTCCGGCTGACGGTGGAGGACGGCAAGGTCCATATCTTCGCCGGGGCCTCCTGTATCGGCCAGGGATTGGGTACCGTGCTGACCCAGATGATCTGCGACCAGACCGGGCTGGGCCACGAGAACGTGGTCTATGAGCGGTCCAATACGTACTTCGCGCCGGACTCCGGCACTACCTCCGGTTCCCGCCAGACCCTTTTCACCGGCGAGGCCTGCCGCCGGGCCTGCGAGGGGTTGAAGGCCGCCCTGGAGGTGGGGGGGCTGTCCTCTCTGAACGGTAAGGAGTTTTACGGCGAGTACCTGGGCAAGACGGACCCCCTGGGGGCCGACGTGCCCAACCCCGTCAGCCACATCGCTTATGGCTACGCCACGCAGGTGTGCATTCTGGACGAGGACGGGAAGCTGAAACAGATCGTCGCCGCCCATGACGTGGGCAAGGCGGTGAACCCCCTGTCGGTGGAGGGGCAGATCGAAGGCGGCGTGGTCATGTCCATGGGCTATGCCCTGACGGAGCGTTATCCTTTGACGGACTGCAAGCCCAATGTGAAATTCGGTACCCTGGGCCTCTTCCGGGCCAACCAGATTCCCGAGATTGTCCCCATCATTGTGGAGAAGGAGGGGCTGAATGTGGCCTGCGGAGCCATCGGCATCGGGGAAATCACGTCCATCCCCACCGCCCCCGCCATAGCCGACGCCTATTACCGCTACGACGGTAAGCGCCGCACGGCCCTGCCGCTGGAGGGAACTCCCTACGCAAAAAAGTGAGCTGGAACGTTTACGAGGAGCATTTCATAGACCGGCTCAACAAAATTTATCCGGGTGTATACAATCGCCTCTTCGACATCAAAGCCCTGCCGGAAGCGGCAGCGGAAGCTGTTTTGCGGGAGGTGCTGGAGACGGGCTGTCTCAGCCAGAACTGCGGGAACATCACGGCGGCGCGGAGGGCAGTCCTCCGCCTTCCGCCGGATTGGGTGGCCGCCCATCTTCCCAGTGTGGCCCCGGCGTGCCTGTTTCGAGAGGCGGAATGGCGGGAGTGGGAATTCCGCCGGGCGGCGGAGCTGCTGGCGGACATGTTTCCAGAGGCCTATGAGTGGCTGCTGGAACATGCCGCCGGTCTGGAAGACCCGGAGGTGGCGGAGGCCATAGAGGACCTCCGGAAGTAAAAAGAGAGGGACGCTTCCGTCCCTCTCCCGGATTCCTACATGTCCGTTTGCGCACGTACCTGCCGCAGCGCCTCCGGCGTGTCCACGTCCGTCAGCTCTTTCTCCGCCGTCTCCAGCAGAATCAGATCCTCCTCATGCCGCCGGATAACGGCGTTTCCCCCGTGGTCTTCCCGCAGCTCCAGCAGCTCCGGGAAGAACCGGGCGGGGAAGATACAGGGATTTCCCCGGACCCCGCCGTGGGCCAGGGCAGCGATTTTATCCGGCCGGCCCCTCCAAAGCTCCGTCAAGTCCCGGACGCTTTCCCGCCGCAAAAGCGGCTGGTCGCTGACCAGGAAGCAGGCGCCGCCGCAGTTTCCCAACGCCTCCAGCCCCAGCCGGATGGTGTGGCTGATGCCCCAGTCCGGGTGTTTGTTGCGAACGGCGGAAAAGTGGAACTGTTCCGCCAGGTCCATGACCTCCGGATATTGGGTTACCACGGCGACGGTTTCAAAATTTTCTGCGGGCACCGCTTCCAGGGCACGGAGAACCAGGCTTCGGCCCCCGACTCCGGCGGCCAGTTTGTTCGCCCCGAACCGGCGGGCGTTTCCCGCCGCCATCACCACACAGCCCAATGTCTGCACCATAACCTTTGACCCCCATCGTTTGCAAGTATTTATAAAAGCAGTATATCCTCTTTTCTCCCGTCCAGTCAAGCGCCCGCTTTCTTGGGAGCAAAGTTGTAATAGAAAAGGAGGGCACCCTATGAGCAAAAGCGTTGGCAAAAGCGTAATTCGCGTAGATGCCTACGAAAAGGCCACAGGCCGGGCCAAGTACATGGACGACCTCTGCGACCGCAGCGCCTTGATCGCGAAAATCTGCCATTCCACCATCGCCCACGGCTTCGTCAAGTCCGTGGACACATCGGCGGCGGAGGCCGTGCCCGGCGTGGTGAAGGTCCTGACCTGCTTTGATGCGCCGGACATTGAATTTCCCACGGCGGGTCATCCCTGGTCCACGGACCCCCACCACCAGGACGTGGCGGACCGGAAGCTGTTGAACCGTCATGTCCGTTATTATGGCGACGAGGTGGCTGTGGTCATCGCCGAGGACGAGATTGCCGCCGCCCAGGCCGTCCGGGCCATCCGGGTGGAGTACGAGGTTTTGCCCTTCGTCCTGGACGTGCAGGAGGCCATGAAGGACGGTGCGCCCCAGATTCAGGAGCGCTCTAAGAACAACATCCTGGCCCACTCCGACGTCCGCCGGGGCGACTACGAGGCCGCCCGGCAGGAACCCGGCCTGATTAAGGTGGAAGGCTGGTACGACACCCCCACCGTTCAGCACTGCCACATTGAGAACCACGGCTGCTTCGCCTACGAGGAGGCGGGCCGGGTGGTTGTGGTCAGCTCCACCCAGATTCCCCACATCGTGCGCCGGGTGGTGGGGCAGGCCCTGGGCCTCCCCTGGGGCAAGGTCCGCATTATCAAGCCTTACATCGGCGGCGGCTTCGGCAACAAGCAGGATGCGCTGTACGAACCCCTGTGCGCCTGGTGTTCCACCCAGGTGGGGGGGCGCCTGGTGAAGCTGGAGTGCAGCCGGGAGGAGACCTTCGTCTCCAACCGGGTCCGCCACGCCATCCGCACGCACATTATCTCTTATGTCCGGCCCGACGGCACGCTGGTGGCCCGGAAGCTGGAAGCGTTTTCCAACCAGGGGGCTTACGCCTCCCACGGACACGGCATCGTGGCCAAGGGCATGAACGCCTTCCCCCAGCTCTATCCCTGCCCCAATGTGGAATGCGACAGCTGGACGGTGTACACGAACCGTCCCTCCGCCGGGGCCATGCGGGGCTACGGTATCCCCCAGGCCATGTTCGCCGGGGAGTGCCACATTGACGACATCTGTTTGCGCCTCGGCATGTCTCCTCTGGAGTTCCGCCGGAAAAACCTGATGCCCATGGGCTACGTGGACGGCTTTTCCAAAAACGAGCTGTACCACGATACCTTTAACCAGTGCATGGATAAGGCCCTGGAAATGCTGGACTACCGGAAGAAGTTTGCGGAGTACCAAAACCAGACCGGCCCCATTCGCAAGGGCGTGGGCCTGGCGGTATTCTGGTATAACACCGCCGTGTGGCCCATCTCCCTGGAATCCTCTTCCTGCCGCATGGTGCTGAATCAGGATGGTTCCCTCCAGTTCCAGACTGGCGAGACGGAAATCGGCCAGGGCTGCGACACCGCCTATTCCCAGATGGTGGCGGACGCCGTGGGCATTCCTCTCAGCGACGTTCACGTGGTTTCGACCCAGGACACCGACGTCACTCCCTTTGGAACCGGGGCCTATGCCTCCCGGCAGACCTATATCGGCGGCTTTTCCATCATGCAGACGGCCCTGGCCCTGCGGGAGCGCATTTTGAACGTTGCCCACGAGCAGACCCGAATGCCTGTTTCCAACCTGGATCTGGTAGATGGGCAGATTGTCCGCAAGAGCGACGGGCGCATCCTGAAATCCCTGGGAGACCTGGCCCTGGAAAGCCTGTACTCCCTGGAGCAAAGCCGGCATATCACCGCCGAGACCACGGCACAGATCAAATCCAACGCCTATTCCTTCGGCTGTTCCTTCGCGGAGGTGGAGGTGGACATTCCCATGTGCAAGGTGAACCTTCTGCGGCTGGTGAACGTCCACGACTGCGGCACCCTCATCAACCCCGCCCTGGCGGAGGCCCAGGTCCACGGCGGCATGTCCATGGCCATCGGCTACGGCCTTTCCGAGGAATTGAAGTTCGACGAAAAGACCGGCAAGCCCCTGAACAATAACCTGCTGGACTATAAGCTCTCCACCTTTATGGACCATCCTGCCCTGGAGACCGGGTTCGTGGAGAATCCGGAGCCCACCAGCCCCTACGGGACCAAGGCTCTGGGCGAGCCTCCGGCCTGTTCCGGCGCGCCGGCCATTCGAAATGCCATTTTGAACGCCACCGGCGTGGCCGTTGATTCCTGCCCCATCACCCCTCACGTCCTTTACCGGAAATTCCGTGAGGCGGGGCTTATTGAAGAGTAAAGGAGGGCCAGCGTATGTATGACATGAAAGCCCTGTACCAGGCCAAGAGCGTGAAAGACGCTGTGGCCCTGCGCCTTGCCCATCCAGAGGCCCAGATTATCGCCGGAGGCTCCGACGTGCTGGTTCAGATGCGGGAGGGCAAACGGGCCGGGGCGGAACTGATTTCCATCCAGACCCTGGACGAGATCCGGGGCGTGTCCCTGGACGCCGACGGGACCCTTCGCATCGGCTCTCTCACCAGCTTTTCCCATATCACCCGGGACCCCCTGATTCAGAAATACATCAATGTCCTGGGCGAGGCCGTGGATCAGGTGGGCGGCCCCCAGATTCGAAACATTGGCACCATTGGCGGAAACACCTGCAACGGCGTCACTTCCGCCGACTCCGCGTCCACCCTCCATGCCTGGGATGCCGTGGTGGAGCTGACGGGCCCGGAGGGCGTCCGCCGCCAGTCAATCCAAGAGTTCTACATCAAGGCGGGCAAGGTGGACATCCGGGAGGGAGAAATCCAGACCGCTGTCCTGATTCCCAAGGAGAGCTATGAAAACTGCTTCGGCCACTATATCAAGTACGCCATGCGGAACGCCATGGACATCGCCACATTGGGGACCTCCGTCAACGTCCGCCTGTCCGCCGACAAGAAAACGGTGGAGCGGGCGAGGGTTGCCTTCGGCGTGGCGGGCCCCGTGCCCCTGCGGGCCGGGACGGCGGAAGCGTTGGCGGCGGGCCAGGCCGTGAGCCTGGAGCTGGCGGAGCGGTTTGCCCAGGCCGTCAAGGAGGACATCAACCCCCGGGACTCCTGGCGGGCAGCCAAGGATTTTCGCATCCATATCGCCGTGGAGAGCGCAAAGCGGGCCTTCATGGAATCCGTGAGACTGGCGGGAGGTGACCTGTAATGGAGAAGCACGAGATGCAGTATCAGACAGTTCGTTTTAACCTCAACGGCAAGGACGTGGAGCGGACAGTGGACGTCCGGGCCAGCCTCACCGACATGCTGCGCAACGACTTCCGCATGACCTCTGTCAAAAAGGGCTGCGAGGTGGGAGAGTGCGGGGCCTGTAACGTGCTGATTGACGGCGAGGCATTCAACTCCTGCATTTACCTGGCCGTCTGGGCGGAGGGAAAGAAGGTCCGCACCCTGGAGGGCCTCCTGGGGCCCAACGGAGAGCTTTCCGATATCCAGCAGGCCTTTGTGGATGAGGCGGCCATCCAGTGCGGTTTCTGCTCCCCTGGGTTTATTTTGACGGCGGTGGAGATTCTGGAATCCGGCAGGGAGTATACGGACGCGGAGCTGCGAAAGCTCCTCTCCGGGCACCTGTGCCGCTGCACCGGGTACGAGAACATCCTCCGGGCGGTGAAGAAGACCATGTATAGGCGTCTGGGGAAGGAACTGCCCCAGTAAATAAAAACGGCGGGATGCGCACAGCGTCCCGCCGTTTTCCTCTGTCTGGTCAATAGCCCGTTTTTTTGCCCTCCGGCTGCCCGTAGGATTGAAACCGTTTCATCACGTCGTCCATGGCGGCGCGGTCAAGAATGTTGGGTGTGCCAATGCACAGCGCCCGGTATTGAAGCTCCGCCACGTATTCCATGTTCAGCGCCAGGCCGTAGGCCCCGGCGAGGTCCTTTCCGCAGGACACCAGCCCGTGGTTCCCCAGCAGCACGGCGTCGCTGTCCCCGGCAGTCTCCACGGCGGCCTCCGCCAGCTCTAAGGTGCCGAAGGGGTAGTAGGGCGTGCAGGGGATTTCCGCCGCCCCCGCGTCGGCGATGGCGTAGTGAACGGCACGGAGGGGCTGGCCCAGCACGGCGAAGGTGGTGCAGTACATGGAGTGGGTGTGCACCACGGAACGGATATGGGGCTTGGTTTTATAAAAAAGGGTGTGGAGCGCCCACTCGCTGGAGGGCTTTCGGGTCCCCTCCGTGATGCGGGCCTCCAGGTCCATCACCACCACGTCTTCCGGCCGGGTATCGAAATAGCCGATGCCGGAGGGGCTGATGGCCATAAGTCCCTGTTCCGGGACGTAGATGCTGATGTTTCCGCTGGTGCCGGTGCAAAGGCGGTCGGCGCTCATTTTTTTGCCGTATTCTACCACCAGCTCCCGTTCCATCTGTAACAGCATTGCGGAATCCTCCTTAATAAAAATCCCGGACCTCCGAATCGAAATAGCGGTCCAGCAAATAGGGGACATAGACCCCCTTGTCCGTCACCACCCCGGAAATCAGGTGCGGGGGCGTCACGTCGAAGGACGGATAGATGCCCTTGACCTCCGGGACGGTGTTGGGAATGCCCCAGGAGGTCAGCACTGGCCCGGGGTCCCGCTGTTCGATGACAATATCCTGCACAGACCGCTTGTCCCCGTCGGGGATGCCGGTGACATAGTAGGGAACGCCGAAGTACTTTGCCAGGATGGCGATTTGAAATGTGCCGGTCTTGTTGGCGATGTGCCCGTCCCGGGCGATGGTGTCCGCGGCGGAGGTAAACAGGCTCACGCCCTCCCGCTCCATGGCGTAGGCGACCATATTGTCCGTGAGCACCGTGGTGTCAAAGCCCGCCTGGGCAAAGCAGCTGGCCGTAAGGCGGGCCCCCTGGAGGAAGGGCCGGGTTTCCGCGCAGAAGACCCGGAAGGTCTTGCCGGACCGGCGTGCGGCCCGGATGAGGGTCCCGATGATGGTCTCCCCATAGCACTGGGTCAGGATGGTCCCGCCCTCCGGGACAAGCCGTTCCAAGTGGTCCCCCACCAGCTGCATGGCGCTGTAGCGCCGCGCCAGGGATTCCAGCGTGTCCTCCACAACGGCAGCGGCGGGGTCCCGGCCCGCCTCCAGCGCCGCCTCCGCCACAGCGGCACAGCGGAAGGTGATTTTGCCGTAGCGGTTGGCGGTAGTGGGCCGGGCGTGGGCCAAATCGTAAGCCGCCTGACGGAGAAAGGCGGCCTGCTCCGCCCGGCCCTTTCCCCGGACCTGGTGAGCCGCCAGGGCCATGCCCATGCCCACGGCGGTATAGGGCCCGGCGCTTTGGGTCACCATGTCCGCGATGGCCCGCACCACCTGCCGGTATGTTTCGCAGATCTCGAACCGGACCTCTTTGGGGTAAACCCGGCGGTCCAAAATGCGGACCTTTCCGTCTTCGTACCAGGCCACATTCTCGTATTGCAGGAGAAAGGGCATGCCCTCGTCCATCCGTTTCATTCCAGCGCGCCTCCTTTAAAAATGGGGCGGGGCCCCGTTCCGCGTTTCCAACATCATACTCCATTGGGCCGAAAAATGCAATTGGGAAAACCCTTGCCTTTTCTCCTTCATCCCGCTATACTGAGGCCCAATAGGAAGAAAGGGAGGCGGCCCTTATGAAGAACCTTCGAAGGCACGCGGAACAAATTTACGGGGAGGCCATTCGCCGGGCCCTGCCGGACGCGGCGGTGCGGGAGGCACTGAGGGACTTCCGCCCTGGTTCGGGGCGGACGCTGCTGATTGCCGTGGGAAAGGCGGCGTGGAGGATGGCCTCCGCCGCTCTGGAGGCCGTAGATGCGGACGGCGGATTGGTGGTCACGAAATACGGTCACAGCCAGGGGCCTCTGTCCGGCCTGGAGATTTTGGAGGCGGGACACCCGGTAGCGGACGCCGCGTCCTTCGCCGCGGCAGAGCGGGCGCTGGCGTTGGTCCGGGGCCTGAAAGAGGGGGATACCGTGCTGTTTCTCCTCTCCGGCGGGGGCTCCGCCCTTTTTGAGTCGTCGGATCTCTCCCTAGAGGAATTCCGGGAGGTCAACCGCCGGCTCCTGGTCTGCGGCGCGGATATTCAGGAGATCAACCGGGTCCGCAAACGGCTGTCCAACGTGAAGGGGGGCCGCTTCGGCGCGGCCTGCGCTCCGGCCCGGGTGTTTTCCGTCATCCTCTCCGACGTGCTGGGGGACCGGCTGGATATGATTGCCTCCGGCCCCGCCGCCGTGGACGCCTCCACTCTGGAGGAGACGCTGGCGGTGGCGGAGAAGTATGCGCTAAAGCTGTCCCCCCAGGCCCGGGCTTTGCTGACCAGGCCCCTCCCGGCGGCGCTGCCCCATGTGGAGAGCCATATCTGCGGAAGCGTCTCCCAGCTCTGCCAAACGGCGGCGGAAGTCTGCCGGGAGCTGGGCTACGAGGCCCGCATTCTCACGGACCAGGCGGCGGGAGAGGCCCGGGAAACCGGAGAGGCCCTGGCCCAGTCCCTGCTTCGGGAGCGGGAGGCGGGAAAACCCTTGGCGCTGATTCTGGGCGGCGAGACAGTGGTGAAGCTCACCGGCGGGGGAAAGGGAGGCCGGAACCAGGAATTGGCGCTGGCGGCGGCTCCTATCCTGGCGGAAACGGAAGGCACGGCCCTGTTCTCCGTGGGCTCCGACGGAACCGACGGCCCTACGGACGCGGCGGGGGGCTATGTAGACGGCGGGACCCGGGACGCGCTTCGGGACCTGGGGGTGGAAATTCCGGCGGTTCTGGCGGAAAACGATTCCTATCACGCCTTGAAGCGGGCGGGGGGATTGATTGTCACCGGACCCACGGGCACCAATGTCAACGATTTGAGCGCGGCCCTCTTCTGGCCGCCGGATATGCCGTAAAAAGCGGAGATATAGGAAGAAAAACAGAATCATACTTGATAATTTCCCACAGGAATGATACAATGCCGGAGAATAGGACCGGGAACCGGCGGCTGTTTATACAGGATTCAGGAAAAGGCAGGGGATGAAGGTGTCAATCTTTGATCGTTTTGTCTCACGGGAGACAGACGAGCAAGAAAGAAAAGTGTTTCATCCTACTCCCTACAGAAGGGTGTTTTCAGAGCTGGAGGAGACTGGCGCCGAGCTGATGGAACGGTATCCGGAAGACAGCAAAACGGTGGACGGCTTTATTTGGGCGTTGAAAGAGACCTGCCGGACCCGGTATAAGACGGCGACAAACGGCGAATTGCAGCCCATGAAGGCGGAGCCGCGCTTTTTCCTGTCGGAGGACCGGATGAGCGCCTACGCGTGCCTGCTTCGACCGGAGAACGGCGGGGAGGAACTGACCCTGGAAGAGTTTCTGGGGGATCTGCACTACGAGGGCATTTGCAGCGGCGTTTTGCAGGAAGAGATTGAACGGGAGTTCCCGCTGGGGTATTTCCGCATCTTTCGCGTGGCCCAGGGGAAGCCGCCTGTGGCAGGGGAAGACGGCAAGGTGACGGAGCTTTTCCAAAGGCGCAAGAATATGTGTTTGGAAGTCCAGAATGGGAGCCAGGTGGATTTTAACCAAGACGCCCAGCTGCAGCCCATCCGGAAGGGGACGGTCATCTGCCTGATCCGCGCTCCGAAGGCCGGAACAGACGGCATGGACGTAACGGGCCAGACGATTCCCAGTCCGCCGCCTGCCGGCGCCTGCATTCCCCAAGGGAAAAACACCGTAATTGGCAAGGGAGGACAGGCCCTTACGGCGGACGCAGACGGGATTTTGTACATTGAAGACGACCGCTTCTGCATTCACGAGCAAAAAGTCATCGACGGTGATTTGGATCAATTTCAAGGAACGCTTCAAATCTCGGGCAATCTTTACATCGGCGGAAATGTGGACGGCGGCGTTGAGGTGGAGGCTACCGGCGAGATTGTAATCAACGGAAAAATGGGCCAGGCCCGCGTGACCTCGACAGGCGGAACCATCCGGGTTCAAAAGGGCATATACGGAACCAAAGGAAAGACCTTTTTATCAGCCTCCTATCAGGTGCAGTCCCCTGTGATGGAAGGGGCGGAAATCGACGTGGGGACCAGCGTGATTGCGGAGACCATTTCACACAGCGTCATTCGCTGCGGCGGCACGGTCTATGTTATGAGCGGGCGGGGCATGATTGCGGACAGCCTTATCCGGGCGGGGGACAGCATTCTGTGCCTGCGGACCGGCAATCTGGCCGGGGGACGCAGCCGGTTTTCTGTCGGCTACCCGCCCCACGTTCCAGAGGCGTGGGAGCGTGTCAAAGGGGAACTGGCTGCGGTACAGGCGACGCTGGAAAAAATGTGGACTCCCATTATCAGCCTGCGGAAAAAAGGCGGTCGTATTTCGGATGGAGAGAGGTCGCTGCTGGAGCAGCTTGTGGAGCAGCGAAACTTATACTTCGAAAGGCAGAAAGCCCTGACGGAAGAGCTGAAAATTTTGAATAAAGCCTTGGAGAGAAAGAGCAAAGGAAGGATCCGGTGCGACAAAGTGTATCCGTTTTTGGAGGTTCAGATCGGCAAATTAACGGAAGAGATTACCACCATGGAGGAAGCGTGCAACATCCATATGGAAGAGAACCGAATCCTTCTGAAATAATATAGAGCCGTACGCGCGGCAAAGCGCCGTCAGGAATCAGGTGTCCTGACGGCGCTGTTTTTTGGAAGCCGCAGCTATGGAAGAGCGTTTTAATGAGGCAGGACCAGACTGACGGCGCACAGCGCCAGTGCGGCGGCGCAGACAATGTCCACCGTCCTGCGGTGGCTGGCGAAGAGCCTTTGCAGCGCCGCCCCGGCGAAGAGCCAGACCAGATTGGCGGCAGGGCCGGTAAAGGGCAGGAACAGCCCCACTGCCAGCAGGGCCCAGAAGGACCCGGTATAGGGAAGAACAAAGGAGGCCATGGCCATCAGGCAGAAGATCATGATTTTCACATTGGTCAGCTGCACCAGCAGTCCCGTGAGAAAGCCCGGGGCCTCCGGGGCCTGTCCCTCCGGCCCGGCGGAGGAGCGGAGGGTGTGCCAGGCCATCCACA
>JAAWTB010000019.1 GCA_022801815.1 Oscillibacter sp.
TTTAATAATGCAATACTGCGGCTGTCAAGTGGTCTGCGGCATTGTTCACGATTTTTTCATAATCAGCTAAACGGCGCAACCCAATTGGCCGGATTGCGTTAAGGGCCAGATACGCCGTATCTGGCCCTTAAATCGCTTAATTTAATGACATTGTGGAAAACCATGCCCGTTTTTCTGCTTATGGGAGCTCCTCCGGTAGGGGCTTCCGCGCGTATTTCAAAAATTCCTCCCGGACGGCGCCAAGCTTCTTGTAAGCCTCCCGCCCTTCCGCCAAGGTCATACCGCGGTTTTCATCACTGGGCTGGTCCTCGCCGGGATCAAACACGTCGTTTTCCCAGAGGCACACCGGGCAGATATAGGCGAGGGCGTCCTCCTTGGGAACGGGGAAGGTTTTGCAGCCGCAGCAGGGACAGGGGAATTTTCCCGGCACGGGCGGCGGTTCCGGCAGCATTTGGCTTGGAGCGGGGGCCCGTTCGTGGACCGCCGTTGGAAGGAACATCCGCTTTTCCCTCACAGCGCCGACCCTCTTTTCGACGTGTAAAGCCGGGATAAATCGACGCCCTCCAGTTCCAAGAGAAAGCGCTTTTTCTCCACGCCTCCGGCGTAACCTGTCAAACTGCCGTCCGACCCCACCACTCGATGGCAGGGAATGATAATCGAGATGGGGTTATGCCCCACAGCGCCGCCCACCGCCTGAGGAGAGGCGGGGATGCCGGAGGCTTTTAACTTCTCCGTCAAGCCTCCATAGGTAGCAGTCTCTCCAAGGGGAATTTCCAGCAGCAGTTTCCACACCCTCTGCCGGAACGCGCTTCCCTTGGGAGCCAGGGGCGGCAGGGGAGGGAGGTCCCGCTTTTCAAAATAGGCGTCCAGCCACGCTGCCGCTTGAAGGAAAACCGGCAGATCCGGCCGCTCTTCGGTTTCCGCCTCCAGCCCGGCGGCGAAATACTTCTGCCCCTCCAGCCAGAGGCCCAGGATGCTTTCCCCGTCAGAGGCCAGGGACAGGGGACTCATGGGGGAGGCCAGCTTCGTCAAATAAGTCATGGAGCGTTCTCCCTTCGCTTGATGCTCTTATTGTACCAGAACAAACGTATGGCTGCAAGCACATTTTTGGGCCGCTCTTGCAAGACGGCCCGACTCATGCTACTATATAATAAAAAATGTGCAAGAACCGGAACGAAAGGAGCGCTTCCCATGCTGCTTGCCATTGATGTAGGCAACTCTAATACCTCCGTAGGCCTTTTCGACAAGGATAAAACCCTTCGCTTTCTGGCCTCTTTGGACACGGACAGCCGGAAGACCGCGGACCAGATCAGCATCGACCTGATGAACCTCTTTACGCTGTATCATTTTAATTACAGGGACGTCACCGGGGCTATCCTGTGCAGCGTCGTCCCTCCGCTGAATTTCATGATGGAAAAGGCCCTCACCCGCCTTCTGGGCAAGCCGCCTATGGTTGTCGGGCCTGGGGTGAAGACCGGCTTGAACATCCGCCTGACGGTCCAGACCCAGGTGGGGGCGGATATTGTGGCGGACGCCGTGGCGGCGCTGGAGAAATTCACGCCCCCCATTATCACCATCGACATGGGGACGGCCACTACCATCGGGGTCATCTCCGAAGGACGGACCTATGAGGGGGGCCTTCTCCTGCCGGGGGTCAACGTCTCCCTGGAGGCCCTGAGCCGCCGGGCCGCCCAGCTGCCGGACATCTCCCTTCAGCATCCCAAGGCGTTGATCGGAAAAAACACCGAGGACTGCATGCGCTCCGGCATTGTCTACGGAACCGCCGGAATGCTGGATGGAATCATCGACCGCATCCGGGAGGAGTTCCCGGGCCGGGAGGTCAGCGTCGTCGCCACCGGGGGAAACGCCCCTGTGATTGTCCGCTACTGCCGGAACCAGATTCTCTACGACAAGTTCCTTCTGATGAACGGGCTTTGGACCATCTACCAGAAAAACAGCTGATGGCAGGAGAATTTTCAATGTGTTGCTGTCCAAAGGTGTTCGCCGTCCGCCAACAGGCGGACGGTTTTTCGCAAATTGAAGGGAACGCCCGCCTGTTTTTCCCGTCTATATGAACGAAGGGCCCTTCCACCAATCATGAAAGGGGAGAGGATATGGAAGACCATGCCATTATAGATCTGTACTGGTCCCGGAACCCGGAGGCCATCCAGCGGACTGGGGAGAAATACGGCGCTTACTGCCGGGCCATTGCCCGGAACATCCTGCCGGACCGCCGGGATGCGGAGGAGTGCGTAAACGACACTTGGCTGGGCGCCTGGAACGCCATGCCGGAGAACCGGCCGGGCCTGCTGGCCCCGTTCCTTGGAAAAATCACCCGGAATCTGGCCTTTACCCGCTGGCGGGCCGGACATACGGAGAAGCGGGGAAGAGGCGAGCTGCCTCTGGTCCTGGACGAGCTGGCGGACTGCGCCTCAACGGAAGACACCCTCCAGACCTTGGAGGCGGCAGAACTGGAGGAAGCGGTAAACCGCTTCCTCCGCACCCTGCCGGAGCGGGAGTGCAGCGTTTTCCTGCGGCGCTATTGGTTTACGGAGCCCATGGCGGACATCGCCCGGCGCTATGGAATGCGGGAGGCTACCGTGCGGACCAGCCTGTTCCGCAGCCGGGAGAAGCTGCGGCGTCATTTGGAGAAGGAGGGCTTGCTATGAAGAATCAGGAACGGCTGTTTCTCGCCATCGGCGGGGCGGACCCGGAGTTGATAGCCCGCAGTGAGCGGCGCAGGGGAAGCCGTGGGCTCGGATACATCGTGGCCGCCGCAGCTTGCCTCGCGCTGGTTCTGATTGTGGGGGGCGGTATTTTCCCGCGGACAACACCGCCCCCCAGCACGACGCGGGACCCGGCGGCAACCGTGGAGCCCGGCATAGTGCCGCCGCCGGAGACGGAAAAACCGGACCCCGACGGCTGGCGCTTCTTCCTGCCGGAGGGGGGCAGTGAAATTGGAGCCCTGCGCCTTTTGAGCTACGCGCCCCAATCGGCGGAAGCCGTAGATTTTCTCATTTATGTCAACGAGGAACAATATGCAATCCGTGAAGAAAAAGGGCTTTACAGTATTAGAAGTACCAATCCTTTGCCGGAGGATTTTCCGGAATGCGGCCTGGATATTTTCCACCTTTCCGCAGTTTCGCCAGAAGAGGCCAGGAACACAGCGGCGGAAGCTCTGGCAGACCATTACAAGACCGTCTCTTTGGATGATGAGAGCGCCGTGCTGCCAAAGAATCCCTATCTCCGAGCCAGTGCGGGCGTAGACTGGAACTCTGAACAGGCAGAGCTCTGGTTTGTGGACGACGGACAGGGGGGGGCCTTTGTCCTCACCGCCCGCTACTTCCTGGAGGCGGAAGAGGGAATGGGCATGCAGTTCCGGGATATGGTTTCCAGCTTCCGGGTGGTTCCTCTAGACCGGATTGCCCACGAATGGATGCGCTCCCTCTACGAGACGACAGAGCGCCTGTTCCCGGCGCTGCTGTCCAACGATCTTTCCGGCGTTTCCGACTTGCTGGCGGAGGACGCTGATGCGGACGCCTATGGGGAGAACGTCTGGGAATATGTCACCATTGCCTCTGTGGACTATACCCTGGACAATGACAAAGATCCTGCCTCCGCCACGGTCTCGGTAAAGCACCGGCTGAACCTGGAGGAAGGGGAGAGCTACAACTATCTCACTATGGAACTTATCCGTCAGAATGGTCAATGGAAGCTGGCCTGGTCCGGCATTGAGAAATAAACTGAAAGCGCCCCGCTTTTACGAGCGGGGCGCTTTCCATAAAGGGACGGAATTTTTATTTTGCCAGAACCTTCTTCAGCTTGGCAAACCGGGGCAGGGAGTCCTGCTTGGGCAGCTTGGGCTCACCCTGAACCAGGGGCAGCACATAGTCGATAAAGGACTTTTCCACACCGTTATGAGCAGCGTTGATCCACTCCAAGGGCACCTTTTTCTCCGTGTTGGCCACGTCGGTCAGGCCCAGCAGCTTGGTCTTGCAGACATACTGGCCGTTCTCATAGCTCCGCTCAAAGCCCACCATCTTGTCGGTAATGCCCGCCACGGCGTTTTCTACGGCGGCTTTTCCGGACATGAAGGACTCTTCGATATCGGTTTCGGAGGCCAAGTGCGCACCGCAGCGCTGGAGCAGGCTCAGCTCAATGCCCCGGACCTTGGCGCCGGTCTTCTGCTTCACGGCGTCGGCCAGCATGGCGGCAAGGCCCCCCAGCTGGGCATGACCAAAGCCGTCGGTGGCGGAGGTCTTCGCCTCGGAGACGAAGGAGCCGTCGGCATAGTGGATGCCCTCAGAGACGGCCACCATGCAGTTGCCCTTCTCCTTATAGATACGGTCTACATCCGACAGGAACTGGTCCATGTCGAAGTCCACCTCGGGGAGATACACCAGGTCGGGGCCCGCGCCATAGGCGGTGGCCAGGGCGGCGGCGCCGGCCAGCCAGCCCGCGTGGCGGCCCATGATCTCAACAACGCAGATCATACCGGTGTCATAGACCCGAGCGTCCTGATAAACTTCCATGCAGCTCGTGGCGATATACTTGGCCGCAGAGGCGAAGCCGGGGCAGTGGTCGGTGCCGAAGAGGTCGTTATCAATGGTCTTGGGCACGCCCATGACACGGCACTCGTAGCCCACTTTCTGCATGTATTTGCTGATTTTATTGCAGGTGTCCATGGAGTCGTTGCCGCCATTGTAGAAAAAGTAGCGAACGTCGTATTTCTTGAAAATCTCCAGAATACGCTTATAATCGGTGTCATCCAGATCCGGGTCCTTCATCTTATAACGGCAGGAGCCCAAGGCGGAAGACGGAGTATACTTCAGCAGTTCCAGCTCGGCGGGGTCTTCCTCGCCCATGTCGAACAGCCGGTCGTTCAGCACGCCTTTGATGCCGTGCTCCGCGCCCAGAACGCGGGTGATGTTGGGGTTTTTCAAAGCGGTGCTGATGACGCCGTACGCACTGGCGTTGATGACGGAAGTGGGTCCGCCGGACTGGCCGAAGATGCAGGCGCCTTTCAATTCACTCATGAGAAACAGCCTCCTCAAAAAATTTTTTCTTCCATTTCAAGCCCAGGGGACAGAGCCCAAGGTATTTTTTATCATACCATTCAAAAAAAGAATTGTAAATACTTGCATTTTATTTTTTTTGTGATATTATCATAAAAGAAAATCGTTTTCGTCTCCGTGAAGGAGGGGAAAGGGGCCTCAGGACCTTTTTTCCCGCCCGGCCGGAGGCGGGACAAATAAAATTTGTCAGGAGATGATTGTTATGGCACTGGTCACTTCTACCGAGATGTTCAAAAAGGCCTATCACGGAGGGTATGCCATCGGAGCCTTCAACGTCAACAACATGGAGATTATCCAGGGCATCACCGAGGCCTGCCGCGAGGAGCGGGCTCCCGTGATCCTCCAGGTGTCCAAGGGCGCCCGGGCTTACGCCAACCGCACGTATCTTGTGAAGCTGGTGGAGGCCGCCGTCATCGAGTGCCCCGAGATTCCCATCGTGCTGCATCTGGACCACGGCGATACCTTCGAGACCTGCAAATCCTGCATCGACGACGGCTTCACCTCCGTCATGATCGACGCCAGCTCCAAGCCCTTTGCCGAAAACATCGAAATCACCAAAAAGGTGGTCGAGTACGCCCATGACCGCGGCGTAGTGGTGGAGGCGGAGCTGGGCGCTCTGGCCGGTGTGGAAGACGAGGTCAACGTCTCCGCCGAGGATTCCCACTACACCCGTCCCGAGGAAGTGGAGGAGTTCGTCTCCAAGACCGGCTGCGACTCCCTGGCCATCGCCATCGGCACCTCCCACGGCGCTTTCAAGTTCAAGCCCGAGCAGTGCACCCGCAACGAGAAGGGCATCCTGGTTCCGCCCCCGCTGCGCTTTGACATCCTGGAAGAGATCGTAAAGCGCCTGCCCGAGTTCCCCATCGTGCTCCACGGCTCCTCCAGCGTGCCCCAGGACTACGTGAAGATGGTCAACTCCAACGGCGGCAAGATGCCCGACGCCGTGGGCATCCCCGAGGAGCAGCTCCGTCAGGCCGCCCGCAGCGCCGTCTGCAAGATCAACATTGACTCCGACCTGCGCCTGGCCATGACCGGCACCATCCGGCAACACTTCAACGAGCATCCCGGCGACTTTGATCCCCGTCAGTACCTCAAGCCCGCTCGGGCCAACATCAAGGAGCTGGTCCGCCATAAGCTGGTGGACGTCCTGGGTTGCGACCACAAGGCCTGATTTATTTCCACATAGCGGACCAAAGGCGGAGGCGCGGAGCGCCTCCGCCTTTTTACCTCTTTTTTCCCGCACGGAAACAGAGAGGACAGCGGCGGCAGAACGCGGTATACTTTTGAGACAAGGAGGGGATGGTATGGATTGGCTGAACGACTGGAACAAGGCGCTGGCCTATCTGGAAGCAAACCTGGATGGGGACATCGACCCAAAGGAGCTTGGCAGGCTGGCGGGCTGTTCCGCCTACCACTTTCAGCGGATGTTTTCTTACTTGGCCGGAATCCCGCTTGGCGAGTACATCCGCCGGAGGCGCATGACCCGGGCGGCGGCGGATCTGCAAAACGGGGAGAAAGTGCTGGACGTGGCCCTGCGCTATGGCTACGAATCACCTACCGCCTTTAACCGGGCCTTTCAGGCGGTGCACAAGCTGCCTCCATCCCAAGCAAAGCAAGAAGGTGTAAAGCTAAAAGCCTTTCCGAGTATTCACTTCAAATTTGTACTCAAAGGAGCCGAGGAAATGGAGTATCAGATCGTAAAGCGGGAGGCTTTCCGCATTGTGGGCTTCCGTACGCCGCTGCCTATGGACGTGGAAAAGAGCTTTCAAGTGGTCCCAAAATTCTGGGCGGAGATCGGCCCGCGGCAGGCGGAACTGATTCCGCTGATGAACGGAGAGCCAGCCGGGATGTTGGGCGTTTGCACCTGTGACGAGGAGGAAAACTTCTATTATATCGCTGTGGCCTCCAGCGCCCCCGCCCCGGAGGGAATGCATGAATGGACGGTGCCCGCCGCCACCTGGGCGGTTTTCACCGGGACGGGCCGTCTGCCGGAGGCCATGCAGGAGCTTCAAAAGCGGATCGTCTCGGAATATTTGCCGGATTCCGGCTATGAGTGGGCCAAGGCGCCGGACATTGAGGTCTATTTGAACCGGCCTGGAGAGGAAAGCCGCTTCCAGGTCTGGCTGCCGGTGACAATGCGCTGACGCACCCTTCCACCTCTCCCCGCATATTCTGAGAGGGAAGGGGAGGGAAGCGGTATGCAGCTGCATCCATATGACCGGGAAGCCGCCGTTTTGTACGCTCACCAGTGGGCCTATGGACGGAACCCGCTTTTTTACGACTACGAACTTTTGGGCGGAGACTGTACAAACTTCGCATCTCAGTGCATCTACGCCGGAAGCGGCGTGATGAACTTTACGCCTACTTATGGCTGGTACTATATTGACGCCAACCGGAAATCCCCGTCCTGGACAGGGGTTCCGTACTTGTACAATTTCTTGACAAGGGATAGCTTTTCTATGGGACCGCTGGCAGAGCCCTGCCAATTGGAAGACCTGCTGCCGGGGGACATCGTTCAGCTTTCCTTCAAAGGAGAGGAGTTTCAGCATTCGCCCATTGTGGTGTCCGTGGGAAACCCGGCAACGCTGGAAAACGTCCTGATTGCCGCCCACAGCTATGACGCGGATTACCGGCCGCTATCTACTTATGAGTACCGGAAAATCCGTTTCCTGCATATTACCGGCGTCGTACGGCCCTGAAAATTTTGTTCAGAAAAGCCGCCTCTTTAGAGGCGGCTTTTCTCACTTTGAATCATCCTTTTTCCTACTATTTTTAATCTTTGACAAGGGATTTGCCTTTGCAGCTATTCGCAAAGATTCATTGTCGATATGGGTATAGATTTGCGTCGTATTCAGGTGGTCGTGGCCTAGGACCTCCTGGACCGCCCGGACGTCTACGCCATTTTGCAGCATCAGCGTGGCGGCAGTGTGGCGGAGCTTGTGAGAGGAATACTCGCTTTCGTCGATTCCGGCGGCGGCAAGGCGTTTTTTTACCATGGCGTGGACAGTGGAACGGCTGATCCGCTCGTTTCGGGAGGACAGGAACAACGCACCCGCATCCCGTCCGGCAATGGGGCGGCGGACAGCCAAATAGCGGTTCAGCGCGTCTAGACAGGCGTCATTCAAGTAGAGGATGCGGACTTTGTTGCCTTTGCCCAAGACCCGAATAGACTCACCTTGGATGTCCCGTATGTTTAATCCGACTAACTCTGAAATCCGCAGTCCGCAGTTCAGGAACAGTGTCAGGATGCAGTAATCCCGCTCCTGATTTTTGCCGTCTACAGAATCCAGCAATTCCACGCTTTGGTCCAGAGTCAAGTATTTGGGCAGAGTCTTTTTCAGCTTTGGAGAGTCAATATCTTTGACAGGATTTTCACGAATAAGATGAACCTTATTTGTAAGATAATTATAAAAGGAGCGAATCGTCGCCAGCTTCCGGGCCCGGGATGAGGTGTTCAGGCCATAGCCGGAGGTCTGGCTGTTCTGATGCTGAACCCGATCCCGGCTTAGGTAGGTCATATATCCATAGATATCCGTCAGCGTTACGGCGGCGACAAAATCCAAATCTATGTCGGCGATGTCGATTTCGTCCAGCGCCAGGTCGGATAAACTGGAGTTCCGGGTCTGCTTAATGTAGCGGAAAAAATTTCGCAGATCCAAAAAGTATTCGTCAACTGTTTGCTTGGAATGTGCCTTGACCGTCTCATGGTAAGCAAGAAAATCCCGCAAAATCGGCGGGGCCTCGGTGCGGTAGTTAATCATAAAAATCTGGAAGGATTTCCTGGGAAGGGGTTCTTTGCTTGTTTGTCCTCCCCTAAATTAAACAAAATTTTTATTTTGTTCAATCGCCTGTATCCTCCCTTTTGCCTCCTCCCTCAGTAGAATATCTTTGATTCCGGCCCACCGCCGGACGCTTGTCCGTCTCGGCAGCGGACCGCTCTCATAAAATCCATCGTTCCGGTCAAACTATCCTATCATCAAACAGAACGGAGGATCGCCTTGATTCCATGCACCAGTGAATGCGTTTACCAATCCGACGGCCTCTGCACACTGGATAGTGCCGCCGCCGCCGGTGTGCCCGCTCTGGGCGGCGCCTGCGTCCACTTTATCCCCGTAAAGCGGCTCGAATCGCCTCACCGATATTCCGAACGGGCAGCAGGCGCAGGTCTGGAACGCTCTCCAGCCCCCGGTGAGCCGGGACCACACAGTGCTTAAATCCCAACCGGCGGACCTCGGCCACCCGCTGGGCCAGCTGGCTGACGCTCCTCAGTTCCCCGGTAAGCCCCACTTCCCCAATGGCCGCCAAATCGCTGGGGATGGGCTTGTCCAAATAACTGGAGGCCAGCGCCACCACGGCGGCCAGGTCCGCAGCGGGCTCGTCCAATTGCAGTCCGCCTATAATGTTCAAATAAACGTCGCACGCGGACAGTTTCAGTCCGCCTCGCTTTTCCAGCACTGCCATCAGCATCGCCGCCCGGTTGTAGTCAAAGCCGTTGCTGGTCCGCCGGGGATTACCGCCTGCGGAACCTACTACCAGCGCCTGAACTTCCGCCAGCACCGGCCGGGCTCCCTCCATTACACACGTGACACAGGTCCCCGGCGTTTCATCCGGCCGGCCGGACAGCAGCATCTGAGAGGGGTTTTCTATCTCCGTCAGTCCGCCGTCCCCCATCTCAAAGACACCGATTTCGTTGGTAGCCCCGAAACGGTTCTTTGCTGCCCGGAGGATGCGGCAAAAGGTATGCCGGTCCCCCTCAAAGTACAGCACGCAATCCACCATATGCTCCAAAACCTTCGGTCCGGCGATAGAGCCCTCTTTATTCACATGGCCGATGACAAATATCGTAATGCCGCTCCCCTTGGCCAGCTGCATCAAAGCCATGGTGCAGTCCTTCACTTGGCTGACGCTGCCCGCCGGAGAGTCCAGCGCATCGTTATAAAGCGTCTGAATGGAATCCACAATCAGCACATCCGGCTGTTCCTGGTTCACCGCCTCCAGCATCTCCCCCAGGCCGGTCTCGGACAGCACCAGCAGGTTATCACTTCCCACGCAAAGCCGCTGGGCCCGGAGTTTCAGCTGATGTTGGGACTCCTCCCCGGATACATATAATACCTTTGCAAACTCGCAGAGCTTCCCGCAGATTTGCAGCATCAGCGTGGACTTTCCAATGCCGGGCGCGCCGCCTACCAGCACCAGAGATCCCTTGACGGCTCCGCCGCCCAAAACCCGGTCCAGTTCCCCCATGCCGGTGGAAAAACGGATTTCCGCACCGTCCTCCAGCTCTGTCACCGGAAGCGCTTTGGGAGGGACTAGGACCCGGGAAGAGGCGTCTTTCCCCCTTCGCTTAGCCGGAGCTTCCGGCCGCTCCACCACCGTATTCCATGTGCCGCAGGCGGGACAGCGTCCCGCCCATTTCGGCGTCTCATTGCCGCACTCCGTGCAGTAAAAAAGCGTTTTCGGCTGTTTCATTCTAGTTCTCCAGATTCGTTTTCCATTTCTCCGGCATTCAAATATCCCGCCGTAATGGCGGCCGCCAGCCGCAGCTGATAAGCCGGACTCTGTAAGCGCTCCGTCTCCGGCCCATTGGACAAGAAGCCACACTCCACCAGCACCCCCGGCGCGGTGATATGTTTCATCAAATAGATGCTGTCGGGAATCTGCCGGGGATGCTTGCCGTTTCCGGTGTTGACAGCGGTGTTCAAGGTGTCCTGAATGCTGGACGCCAGCGCCTCCGCTCCCTCCTGCCGGTTCCAAAACACCTGAGCTCCATGGGTTACCGGGGACGAGGGCAGACTGTTTTGATGAATGCTCAGCAGGATGGCGTTTTCCGTTTCTTCCACCAGCTTCACTCTATTTTTTAGGTCTGAGGTCTTCCGCTGGCGCACCGTTTCCAGATTTTCATCGCAGATGGTTACGTCCCCACTCCGGGTAAGCCGGGTCCGCTGTCCCGCAAAGCGCAGCAGCTCACTGACCCGCAGGGACACCGCCAGATTAATTTGGCTCTCCGCCACGCCGCCGGGAGATACCGCTCCCCCATCCTCTCCGCCGTGGCCGGCGTCGATGACCACGGTAATGGGAACCTCGTCCCGGACACGGAAGGCCGGGATGGCGTTTCCCCTCCAAAGCACTGCTGCCAGTCCGAAGAAAAAACAGCAAAACAAACAGGATAGGACCAAATCGCGTTTTCGCAGCAGGATGAACACGGGCAACGCCTCCTTCGCAAAGCTTCGTGCTAAGAGGATATGACTCCCGGCTTATCCCATATGCGGCCTTTCTCCCAAAGCTTCCATATCTATTTCATTATAGCAGTTACCCCTCCATAAAGCAAGCCAAACCCGAACAATTGTCCCACTTCCGTGGAGGTAGCCTCTTTGCTTCCGTCCGCATACAATGGACTGAGCGCGAGACGCCTCGCGCCACCCTTACACAAGGAGGAAAGCAAGCATGGAAAGACCCAATCAGACGCCCAGCAGTTCCTGCGCCGCGGGAATGGGCGCACTCCCTGGCAATTGCGCCCCGCTGGCGTTTCCCTATATCCCCATGCAGGAGCAGAACCCCCCCCGCTTCAGCCGGGCGGAGGCCCTTCAGGCGGGTACCCTGTTTCCTGGTCTGGACCTGCCTTTTAAGGCGGCTATTCAGGCGAAGACCAAGCTGGCCAACACCGCACTGGTGGAGCTGATGGCCCTGGACTTTGCCATCAAAGAGCTGAATCTGTATTTGGATACCCACGCGGACGACCAGGAGGTTCTCCAGCTCTACTGGTCCTATATCAAGCTGGCAAAAGAAGGCCGGGAAAAGTATGAAAAAATGTACGGCCCTCTGATGAGCACCGATTTGACCCCGGAGGACGGTTTCGCCTGGCTGAAGGACCCGTGGCCCTGGGACGTAGGAGGAAATGGCTGATGTTTGTATATGAGAAGAAATTGCAGTATCCGGTGAAGGTCAAAAATTCCAATCCCAAGCTGGCGGCGGCCATCATTTCCCAGTATGGTGGGCCAGATGGGGAGCTGGGAGCCTCTCTTCGGTATCTGAGCCAGCGCTACTCCATGCCCTACGCGGAGCTGAAGGGCTTGCTGACAGATATTGGCACAGAGGAGTTGGGGCACCTAGAGATGGTGGGCACTCTGGTGCACCAGCTGACCCGAAATCTCACAGAGGAGCAGATCAAGGCTGCCGGGTTTGACGCCTATTTTGTAGACCATACTACTGGTGTGTTTCCGCAGTTCGCCTCCGGCTTCCCTTGGTCCGCCGCTACGATGCAGGTGACCGGCGATGTGATCGGCGATTTAACAGAGGACCTGGCGGCAGAGCAAAAAGCACGCGTAACCTACGACAACATCCTCCGCCTCTCCGACGACCCGGATGTCAGTGATGTCATTAAGTTCCTCCGGGCTCGGGAGATTGTCCATTTCCAGCGCTTCGGCGAGGGACTGCGGCTGGCGAAGGACAAAATGAACGAGAAAAACGTCTACTATATGAACCCGGCCTTTGACAAATGAACGCGGCAAGAGCGGCGGGTGTTCCGCCGCTCTTTTTCGTCGTTCCAATATTTTTGGAATTTGTCCTGGGCCAAGCACAGGCATATTATAACACTTATGTGTATGCTTCATTCTCCGCCAAAGCTCCAATCAGGACAAATCCAGCTGTTGACCAAATGCGAACCTTTGTGGTATGCTGTGCCGGCAGGGTGTGATTCCCGCTGGCTGGCGGAAGCCGAAACAGCAGCACACTCCGAAACGGCTGCGATGCTCTTTGGTTGGGAGGACTGGTACCTATGGAAGAAAGCGCAAACGCTTATCAAAGTCTGGATGCCGCTCTGGCAGAAATCGAGCAAACCCTAGAGCAAATGCTGACCCTGGCAAGGCTGTCTGCCACCGATCTGAACCTGGACCGGGACGTCCTGGAAAAGACCCTGAAGCGGCTGCAAGACAAAATTGACCGTATTGCGGACACAATTGAGGACGGCTCAAAAAACAATCCATACCTTCCCTCTTGACGAAACCGCCCGTTTTTCGTCCTTGTTTAGAAATTGTCAGCGTACCCAGGGAGGCTTTCTAGCAACAAGCGTGTACGCCTGCTCACTTGACTTTTATCAAGGTCTATGCTACTCTGGAAAAAAATGAAAAGGAGTACGCAGAACATGTCCATCGAACATACAAAAACAGCGGAGAACCTTCGCAAGGCCCTGGCCGGCGAGTCCATCGCCCGCAACAAGTACACCTATTTCGCCCAGGCCGCCCAGGCCAACGGCGACGAGGAAGTCGCCGCCGCCTTTGAACAAATGGCGAAGAACGAGATGATGCACGCCAAGTTCTGGTTTGAGCAGCTTTACGGAAAGCCCTCCGATACTAAGGAGTGCCTGGCCCAGGCCGCCCAGGGCGAGTACAGCGAATGGCACGACATGTATCCCGACTTTGCCCGTCAGGCCCGGGAGGAAGGGCTGGAAGAGCTGGCGGTGATGTTCGAAAAAGTGGCTGCTATCGAGCAGAGCCACGAAAACCGCTTCCTAAGCCTCTTGGCGAAAATGAGCAAGCCCTCTGACCCAGCGCCTGCCGCCAAGGCATCCTCCCCCGCCCCCAGGCAGAAGAAGGAAGGCTACCGCTGCCAGTTCTGCGGTGCCATCTTCGAGCGGAGGCCCGATGTTTGCGACACCTGCGGCGCCATTGGGGCCTTCGACTATGTGGAATACTACGAATAAGGCAAGAGCGGCGGAATACCCGCCGCTCTTTACCGTTATTCCAGCATCCTTGCGAATTCGTCCTCCGTCAGCACCGGAATGCCCAGTTCCTCCGCTTTTTTCAGCTTACTTCCCGCGGCCTCCCCCGCTACCACGTAGGTGGTCCGTTTTGAAACGGACCCGGCGGCCTTGCCGCCCCGTTCCTCAATCAGCGCCTGGGCGGCCTTGCGGTCAAAACGGCTCAGCGACCCGGTGAGGACAAACGTCATTCCTGAAAACCGCTCGTCTACCAGTTCGGTGGCGCTTTCCATGTTGACCCCGGCGGCTTTCAGCCGGGCAATCAGGTCCTTGGCCTGGGTAGAAGACAGATAGTCCACTACGCACCGGGCCGTCACGCCGCCTACGTCGTCAATCTCCGTCAGCTCCTCCGCCCCTGCGGAACACAAAGCGTCCATGGTACGGAAATGGGAGGCCAGCACCTTTGCCGCTTTCTCTCCTACCTGCCGGATGCCCAGACCGAAAATCAGCCGGGAGAGATCGTTGGACTTGGAACGCTCAATGGACGCCAGCAGATTCTCCGCAGATTTTTTCCCCATCCGCTCCAGCTTCGCCACCGCCTCCGCCTCCAGGCCGTACAGATCCGCCGGATTCGCCACCATGCCGCTGTCAATCAGCTGCTGTACCACTGCGGGGCCGCAGCCGTCGATGTCCATAGCGTTCCGGCTGGCGAAATGGGTCAAATTCCGCAGCAGCTGGGCGGGACACTCTGCCCCAGTGCAGCGGATGGCCGCACCGTCCTCATCCCGGCGAACCGGCGCGCCGCAGATCGGGCAGACCTCTGGAAAATGATAGGGCTCTGTCCCCTCGGGGCGTTTGGAGAAATCCACCTCCACCACCTCCGGAATGATTTCCCCCGCCTTCTGTACAATAACGGTATCCCCGATGCGGATGTCTTTTTCTGTAATGAGATCTTGGTTGTGGAGCGTCGCGTTGGTGACAGTTGTCCCCGCTAAGCGGACAGGTGTCAGTACCGCCTTGGGAGTCAGCACTCCGGTTCGGCCCACCTGGATGACAATATCCAGCACCTGGGCGGGCTTTTTCTCCGGCGGATACTTAAAGGCCACCGCCCATTTCGGAAATTTCGCTGTACTCCCTAGCTTTGAGCGGTCAGTTAAGGAATTTACCTTTACAACTGCGCCGTCAATATCAAAGGGATAGTCCAGCCGTTCGTCGTTGATGCGGGCAATTTCTGCCTGACAGAAGGCGGCGCCGGATATCGTTTTGTGCGGGATGACCCGAAACCTTTGAGAGGTCAGATAATCCAGTGTCTCCTGATGGGAAACAAATTCCTTCCCCTCCGCCAATTGCAGGTTGAACACCTGGATGTCCAGCTTCCGTTCCGCACAGACCTTCGGGTCCAGCTGCCGGAGGGAGCCGGCGGCGGCATTCCGAGGATTTGCCAGCAGCGGCTTCCCCTGAATTTCCCTTTGGGCATTCAGCTCCTCGAAGACTGCCCGGGACATATAGACCTCTCCCCGAACGATGAGCCGGGGCAGCTTGTCCGGCAGGACCATGGGGATAGAACGGATGGTTTTCAGGTTTTCCGTCACATCTTCCCCGGTCCGGCCGTCTCCCCGGGTGGCTCCCCGGATGAATACGCCGTCCCGATACTCCAGGGCTACGGACAGACCATCCACTTTGGGTTCCACGGAGCAGACGGTCCCCTCTCCCAAAGCCTCGTCCATCCGCTCACAGAATTCCGCTACTTCTTCCCCGCTGAACACGTCTTGCAAACTCTCCAGAGGGACCTCATGGCTATAAGAAGCGAACCCATCCAAAGTCTTGCCCCCTATCCGCTGAGTAGGCGAATCCGGGGTTATCTCCTCCGGATGCTGGGCCTCCAGCTCCTCCAGGCGGCGGTTCAGTATATCGTATTCATAGTCACTGATGACAGGCGCGTCAAGCACATAGTATTTGTAGCCGTGTTCGTTCAGCGCATCCCGCAGCTGTTTCATTTCTTCACGGTAGTCCATGAGGTCCTCCTAGTTCAGTATATAATCTTTCGCGTCGCTCTCATAGCTCTCCGGCGTGGAGCTGAAGTACGTGTACGTATCCGGTACAGAGCCCACAATGACGGTTTCCGCCACGGTGACGGCGTTGGAGACGGTGGTGGCCGTGGAGAATCCCGGCAGCAGGATACTGACTGCCACGTCGATGTTCAGCACAATCTGGTGCTTGGTCTGATTGATGCCCGCCGAAGTAAATTCGTTTTCAAAATTGGCCGAAGAGGAACCCACCGATTCCATTTTTACGGAAATCCGGGGGCCCCGGCCTGCCAGAAGCACAGAGCCGCTGAGGCTGCCCACGGGAATAGACAGCTCCCGGGTGGACACCTGGTCAATCCGAGCTAAAATGATATCCAAAATGTTGGACTGAAGCCGGTTAAAGGCCGCCATGTTGCTGTAGATTGCGGTAATCCGCCCTTCGTTGTCCTTTTCAAAGGTAATGAGGTCACTGTAGGTAATATTTCCGCTGTCAATGGCCTCATCCACCGCCTCGGAAACAATACGGTTTACCATGTTGGAGACCCGGGTCGTGGCCAGGCTTACCAAAATGGGCCGCATCTGCGTCGTGGCGAAGATTACAGCGGCCAGCGCCGCCGCCATGATGATAAAGGCAAACGCGCCCAGCAGATTTCTTTGGGCCATCCGCCTCCGGTAGTAGAAAAAGCCCACAGGATATCACCCCCAGCCATCCTATGCGCCGGGGGCCTGGCTTTATTTCAGGCTATTGACAATCTCTTTGAATATCCGTCCACGCTCCATAAAGTTGTCAAAACGGTCAAAGGAGGTACTGGCAGGCGACAGAATCACCACGTCGCCCGCCTCGGAGCGGCTGCGGGCCAGGGACACCGCCTGATGGTAGTCTTCCACCTCCACAATTTCCAAACCGCTATAATTTTTTGCCTGTTCCACAGAAGAGCGGATAACCCCGGCAGTCGCTCCACAGAGAATCAGGTGCTTTACGCGCTCGTTGACTACCGGGCCCAAGCTGTCATAGGAAATTCCCTTGTCTTTTCCACCGGCAATGAGGATGACTTTTTCCGGGAACGAATTCAGCCCCGCAATGGTCCGGCTGGGACTGGAGGCGATGGAGTCGTTATAATACCGCACGCCGTCCAGCTCCCGGACCAGCTCAATCCGGTGTTCAACGCCGCCGAAGTTTTTGGCAAAGTCCCGGATAATTCCGTCGGGAACCAGTCTGTCCACGGCGGCGATGGCGGCCATGTAGTTCTCCACATTGTGAATCCCGGGAAGCTTGATTCCCGCCAGAGGAAGCACCTGGCGGCGGCCGTTTTCATTGGACATCCAGATGGCCTGTCCCTCCCCGGCATCGTCCGGCGCAAGGTACGCTCCCTGCTCCACCGCTTCCCGGCGGCTGAAGGTGCGGAGCGCCCCCCGCTGGCGGCCGACAAAGGATCGGGTAACCTCATTGTCGGCATTAAAGACGGCAATATCGCTTGCGGACTGATGTGTAAAGATATTTTCCTTTGCAGAAATATACTCCGCATAATCCTTGTGGACATCCAGATGATTCGGCGCCAGATTGGTGACGACGGCAATATGGGGGCTTCGGGTCATGGTCATGAGCTGGAAAGAGCTCAGCTCCAGCACGGCAATGTCCTCCGCCTTCATGCCTCCGGTCTCGGACAGCAGCGGGTGGCCGATGTTCCCCCCCAGGTGGACGGTTTTTCCCGCCGCCCGGAGCAACTCCGCAATGATGGTGGTGGTGGTGGTCTTTCCGTCGCTGCCGGTAACGGCCAGAATGGGACAGGGGCAGACCTCGAAGAAAACCTCCATCTCGCTGGTCAGCGTGCTCCCCCGCTCCACGGCGGCGTGGAGCTCCGGCAGATCCGGCCGCATTCCCGGCGTGCGGAAGATAACGTCCTCCGTCAGGTCTTTCAGGTAGTCCGGCCCCAGCCGGAGGCGGCAGCCCTTTCCCACCAGCTCCTCCGCCAGAGCGCCTAGGGTGGCCCGGTCTTTTTTATCACAGGCGGTCACCGCCACGCCCCGGGAGAGCAACAGCTCGATCAAGGGCCGGTTGGATACGCCGATGCCGATGACGGCCACGGTTTTGTTCCGCAAAGAGGACAGATATTCCTCAAATTTCACCAAAATCGCTCCTTATCCTTCCCGCCCTCCGGCGGGGTTTTTCCAAAATCGCGTCTCTATTTTACCACGGGAACGCCATTCCGGCAAGACTTGTCTGCGGAGGAAAATTGTGATATTCTGTCAGGCAGGAAAAGAAAGGAGATCCATGATGGAACCGCAGTTTTTTCAAATCAAAACCATTCCCGCCGCGCTCTGGGGCTTCCCCTCGGAGCGAGTGATCGTGGCCGTCCACGGGGCCCAGTCCAGCAAAACGGACGTCCCCTTCCGCCTCCTGGCAGAGGCGTTCCCGCATTGCCAGATTCTGAGCTTTGACCTGCCGGAGCACGGGGACCGAAAAGACGGCCCCATTCGCTGTAAGCCTCCTGTTTGCGTCCGGGATTTGTCCTCTGTCCTGGACTACGCCGAAAGCCGCTGGGCCAGCGTCGGCCTTTTCGCCGTCAGCATGGGGGCCTATTTCAGCCTTCTGGCCTGCCGGGAACGAAACATATGCCACGCCTGGTTTCTCTCCCCGGTGGTGGACATGGAGCGCCTGACCCGGGACATGATGGGCTGGTTCCAGATTTCCGAGACACGCCTGGAGGCGGAAGGAGAAATTCCCACCCCCATGGGCCAGACCCTCTGCTGGGATGATTACGGTTATATCCGCCGCCATCCCATTGACCGCTGGCCCTTCCCCACCGATATCCTCCAGGGCTCCGGGGACACCCTTGTGGCGGAGGAAACCGTCTCCGCCTTCACGGAACGCTTTTCCTGCCGTCTGCGGATCGCGGAGGGTGCGGAGCACTGGTTCCATACGCCGCCGGAGCTGGACGAACTGTCCCGCTGGCTCCGGGAGACGGGTTGACAAGCTGGTCCTTTGCCTGTATAATGTGCATCGCGAGGAAAACAGACAGCCGCGTGGGCAGGCCGAAAGGCCGTCCATGAGGAAAGTCCGGGCTCCACAGGGCAAGGATAACGGGTAACGCCCGCCGAAGGCGACTTCAGGAAAAGTGC
>JAAWTB010000189.1 GCA_022801815.1 Oscillibacter sp.
AAAATCAATCTTGTTTTCAGGGCCTTGCCGCACATTTTTTTGCCTTTGTCAAGGCTTTTTTCTTTCTTTTGGAATTTATTGGTTAACTTAATGGCATTGATTTATCTGAGCCGGATTTTAGGAGAAGTATTAGCGTCCACATAAAGTTTTACAATATGAAACGTCCGCATCGCACATTAAAAAACCGAACGCCATGCCAGATGGAAGAAGACTATCAGGAGGTCATGGGCCAGTCTCATGGAGAATGAGACTGGGGAGTTCAGATTCCATGGATTGATTGTTTTGTATTCAGATTTGAAGCGATTTGCATTTTGGTGTCCCATTCTCATTTTCAAAACAACAGGAGTGAAAGTATTGAGACGCAAGGCTTCCAAGCAAAAACGCCCCACCCAATCTATCAAGTCTCAAAAACTTGTTCAGATTGGGTGGGGTCGTTCAACTTGGTACGCCCTGAGGGATTCGAACCCCCGGCCTTCTGGTCCGCAGCTTGACTGAGTGTTCGCGGCAAGCGATTTCCACTCCATTTGATGCTGTTTGCTCAGGATGTCAGCCGCCTTTCGTGCTGTCCATTCCGTTGCTTCCGCAGAGAAATTTCCTGTTCTGGGTCAGGTTATGGGTCGGGCGGCGATTCCAGTTCACCGGATGGTATCCTAAGATCCACTCTCATCGCCTGAGATCAACAGCAAAATAGCTTCCATGTTTTCATCCACATTGTTCGTTAACCTCCATAAGGAGGCCATCGTATCCAAATAGCCGCCAGGGACCTGATCTGCCACGACAGTGGTATCGACAGCACTGTCCTTTTTTGCCCGGCCTTTGGCATGAGAGCCATAAAGGAAAACATCGTGCGCGTCCATCGTTTTACGTACGGTGGCAGCATATTCCTTGGCTGTGGTCAACACTTTTTCTTCAATCATAAATATAGCATCTCCGGTTTCTGAATCATCTTTCCACAGCGTTCAACAGCCAGAGCTTCCAGCTGCCTGAATCTTTGCGGCGGATACCGCGCTTCTATGTTCACCGGATTGAGAACATCCAGAAAAGAAAGCCTCTCTTCACTCATTTCTTCAGATATTCCAGACAAGTTAACCAATCACTTCAACTTGTGGATGTAAGGTAATTCTTCCTCTGAATTTTTAGAAACAAACACGCCATTCAGCGCTTTCTCTATGTCTGATAGCACATAAGGCCAACATAAAGTAAACGCCTGGTTTTCAGCATGTCACTGGCAGTCAGCAGATCATACGCAATGTTGTCGAACCAATAGTTCGCTTTATCAAAATTGCCTATGCCTTCACCCCTAGAGCAGTTCCCAAAAATACTGAGAAAAGTTCGGCGGACCATAGGCCGCATAGCTGCGTTGTCGTTCTTAACGTGCGTCAGTCCGTCTGCGTCCTTCGCCTTGCTCTGTGATCTCTGTCCTCGCCTCTTTTTCTCATTATTTCTGGGAACTGCTCTAAGTGTAGTATATCATAGACGGTTCGAAAAGCCTGGATTTGGAAAATGAGAAACAGTGGAAACTTTTTCTTGTTCTCAAATTCGTGATAAATAGTAGAACTGCCAATATTAAAAACAACATAATCAATAGTTTGGGCCGGTTCTGGGCTATAAGGAAAGTGATGCAGTTACTATTTCCGAGTTTAAAGATCGGAAATAGTAAACTTGATTCAAGCCGTGCTGCTCGCCGCTGTAAACAGCGGCAACCGAAAACATGGCACATATTACTTCCAACCTTTCAGTTTGGAAATAATATTATTTTAAGGATAGCAAAAAATATTTTGCAGCACAATAAATAGTGTTTTGTGTGCAAAGGCTTCGTACTTTGTCTGCATTTACAATGCCGTCATATAAAAAGTCCGTAGCCTATATACTTTTTCCTTTAAGGTGTTTTTAGGGAGTTTCCCGAAAGCACCTTAAATTTTAAATAATTTTCCCCAAAACGCCTTCTAAGGGGAACAATTCGCGGAGAAAAGACACTATTTAACTTTATCCGAAAAAAACTATACTAATAATTAGAAAGAACGTTCTTCAAACTATTTTATAAAAATCAAAGGGAGGGGTGTGCCCCGTGGAAAAGATCGAAGCTCTGCGCGAACGGCGTGCGAAAATTCAAATGGGCGGTGGAGAGAGAGCCATTGAAAAACAGCACGCGCGGGGAAAACTCAGCGCGAGGGAACGGATTGAAGCATTGCTGGACCCCGGCAGCTTCGTGGAATTGGGGACCTTTGTCAAGCATCGTTGCCATGTTCTGGGCATGGAAAACAAGGAGACTCCCGGCGAGGGCGTGGCAGCCGGGCACGGAACCATTGACGGCCGAACCGTCTATGTCTATTCTCAGGATTTTACAATCCTGGGCGGGGCGGTAGGCGAAATGCACGCCTCAAAAATTATCACCGTACAGGAATTGGCTATGAAGACCGGCTGCCCACTGATCGGCCTGATCGACTCCGGCGGGGGCCGGCTGCACGAAGGGGTCAACACCGCCTCCGGCTATGGCAAAATATTTACCCGGAACGCCTGGGCCTCCGGTTCGATTCCCCAGATTTCCGTTATTCTGGGCCCCTGTGCCGGCGGCGCCTGCTACTCCCCTGCACTGACGGACTTCATTCTGACTGTGGACAAGATCAGCCAGATGTACCTGACAGGCCCTGTAGCCGTGGAACAAGCGACCGGGGAAAAAGTAGATCAGGAAACTTTGGGAGGAGCCATGACCCATAGCACAACCAGCGGAGTTGCGCACTTCATAGATTCCACGGAACAGGACTGCTTCACCCGGGTGCGCAAGCTACTCTCTTACCTTCCTCAGAATTTCCGGGAATTTGCCAAAGAAACGATTCCAACCGACGACCCCAACCGTGTTGACGAAGGCCTCAACACCATTGTGCCTGAGAGTAACCGTCTGCCTTACGATGTGAAAGACATTATCCGGTCGTTGGCGGACAATGGTGATTTCCTGGAGAGCATGCCCCTATTCGCGGATAACATTGTGACTGGCTTTATCCGCCTTAACGGCAAAAGCACCGGCGTGGTGGCCAACCAGCCCATGAGCATGGGCGGCTGTCTGGATGTGGACGCGTCGGACAAAAGCGCCCGGTTCATCCGGACCTGCGATAGCTTTAATATTCCCATCCTGACCTTGGTGGACGTTCCCGGCTTCCTGCCCGGTACGGACCAGGAATACAAAGGTATCATCCGCCATGGGGCGAAGCTGTTGTATGCCTACAGCGAAGCTACGGTACCCAAGGTGACGGTTATCATGCGCAAATCCTATGGCGGGTCTTACAACGCCATGTGTAATAAAGAGGCCGGAGCCGACGTAGTTCTGGCCTGGCCTACGGCAGAAATTGCCGTTATGGGCGCCGCCGGAGCCGTGAACTTTGTCTTCAAAAAGGAAATCGCCGAGGCGGAAGACCCGGCAGCGATGCGCGCTCAGAAAATCAAGGAATATGAGGACGCTTACTCCAACCCCTACTACGCCGCCTCGTTCGGCTACGTGGACGACGTGATCGAACCCAAGGACACCCGCGCCCGCATTATCCGTGAGTTCCAGGCACTGGAGGGCAAGGAGGAATTTCGCTATCCCAAGAAGCACAGCAATATCCCGCTGTAAGAGAAAGGAACGAATTTATGGAACAGAGAAACATGCTCAGCGGCATCAAGGTTATCGACCTTTCCCGGAATCTAGCCGCTCCCTTTTGTACCATGATCCTCTCCGACCTCGGAGCGGAGATCATCAAGGTCGAGTCCCCCAAGGGAGACGACGCCCGCACTTACGGCCCCTTCATCAACGGAAAGAGCGGCTATTTCATGAGCATCAACCGGGGAAAAAAGTCCGTGACCCTGGACCTCAAAAAACCGGAGGATAAGGCCAAGCTGGCCAAACTGCTGAAAGATGCCGATGTTATGATCGACAATTTCCGTCCCGGAGTGCTGGATCGAATGGGTATTACGGAGGAATGGGTCAACCAAATCAATCCCGCCTTGATTTTTGCCTCGCTCACAGGCTTCGGCCAGACCGGCCCCTACCGCACCAAAGCGGCCTATGACATGGTGGTACAGGGATATGGCGGTATCATGAGCATTACCGGGCAGCCCGGTGGTGAGCCCACTCGCGTAGGCGCCTCCATCGGTGACTTGGCGGCGGGCCTGTATGCGGCAATCGGTATCCTAGCCGACCTCTTTGCCAGGGAAAAGACCCACCTGGGCGATCGGCTGGACTTCGCCATGATGGACTGCCAGGTGGCGCTGCTGGAAAACTGCATGATCCGCTACATCGGGACAGGAAAGGCTCCCGGCCCCATCGGGAACCGCCACGCCTCCATTACCCCCTTCGAAATGTTCCCCACCGCGGACGGAAATATTATCATCTGCGCAGGGAATACCAAAAACTGGGCGGACATGTGCAACGCAATGGGCATCCCCGAGCTTATCGACGACGACCGCTTCAACCACAACGACAAGCGCAACAAAAACCACGATGAACTGCGTGAGCTGATGGTCCGCATTCTGAAGTCCCGCACGGCCAAAGAGTGGATTCAGGTCTTTGAGGCTGCCGGTGTTCCCTGCGGGCCAGTGAACTCCATTGCGGACGTTATGGAAGACGAGCAGGTCAAAGCGCGGAATATGATTGTTTCCATCGAGTATCCTGAAATCGGGGTCGTCAAGGCTCCCGGTTGCCCCATTAAGAGCCGGGAATATACCATTGACCCCAAAATGCCCGCCCCTGAGCTGGGGGCCAACAACGGGGAATACTTCGGTTGATTTTCCGGGAAGTTTTGATAAAATAAGAAAAGAGGGGTAATATGGCAATTATTTCCTTGCTGGCGCTGCTTTTGTGCATCGTGTTATCCTTTATCAAAAAAATCAACACTGGCGTGATCGGTTTTGCCCTGGCCTTCCTCGTTGGTGTTTACCTGGTTGGAATGTCCCCTAACGAGGTAATCAAAGGCTTCCCCACCTCCATGGTGTTTACCTTGATGGGGATCATGTTCCTCTTTGGAATCGCATCGGCCAACGGCACGCTGGGCAAACTAGCGGCGATGATTTCCAACGTCGCCGGAAACCGGGTAAAGCTCATCCCGTTTATCTTTTACTTCTTCTCCCTGGCGGTCTCCTGCGTCGTGGGCGGCATCATCGGTGGCTCCCTGATCTGCCCCATTGCCATGAAGGTTGGAAAACAGAAGAATATTCCGGATTTCATTATGGGCGCGGCTGTGATTTTCGGCGTGCAGGGCGGCTGCATGACGCCCATTGCCGCCAACGGCGTAATCGCCGGATCGCTGATGAGCGACATCGGCATGTCCGGGATGTTTCCCCTGTGGCTGCACCTGGCTATTTCCTGCACCATCCTATTCTGCATTGCCTTTGTCGTAGGCGGCGGGCTGAAACTGGCCGCGCTGGACGGCGCGGAGCTTAATACGGAAAGCAGCAGCTTTGACGCGAAGCAAAAGATTACGGCGGTTGCCCTCGTGGCCGTGATCATCTGCACGGCGGTGCTCAAGACCAACGTTCCCCTGACCGCCCTGACGGCCTCCGCCATTTTGATTCTGCTGGGCTGCTCCACAGCAAACGACGCCATCAACCACGTCTCCTGGAGCGTGATCGTGCTGATTTCCGGCGTTTCTATGCTGGTGAATGTTATGACTGTGGCCGGAGGAATTGACGCTGCGTCCTCTTGGATGGCCTCTGTCATGACGCCCTCCACGGCCAGCAGTATCATGGTCCTGACCGGAGGCGCTATGAGCGCCGTCTCCAGCGCCACCGGAGTCGTCATGCCCACAATGATTCCCACCGCCCCTGCCATTGCCGCACAAATGGGCGGCGCCGTTACAGTACAGACGATCGTCACGGGAATTGTCATCGGTTCCCATGTGGTGCCCATCTCTCCGCTCTCTACCATGGGCGGCATCGTGATGGCTACCTCCAACGAGGACACGGACAAGGACCGTCTCTTCCGAAACCTGCTGATTTGCGCAATTCTCTCCGTCGTTGCCTGCGGCGCTCTGGCTATGACCGGGTTCTACGGCCTGTTCTGGTAAATCTTCTGGCCAGGGCGGGAATCCCTCTCCATTCCCGCCCCGGCAAGGGGTAAAGTGAGGTAATTATGGATCGGATCGAACGCCGTCAGTATCAGATATTGCAGCGCATCGCCGCCGCGGGACGTTATATTTCCGGCGCGGAGATTGCTGCCGCATTGAAAATTTCGGCCAAGACGGTCCGTAAGGACATCGAATGCCTAACTGCGCAGATGGAACCCCTGGGAATCACAATTCTGAAAAAAGCTGGCCTGGGCTACTGGATGGAGCCGGACAGCGTAATCCGCTTTCAGCGCATGGGGGTCAAATCCATAGAGACCAGCCAGAATCCCGTGAAGAACCAACGGATCCATTATCTGGCGCAGAGGCTGCTTGCGGAGGATGATTACATCAAAAGCGCGAAGCTGGCGGATGAGCTTTTCGTGTCCCAGACCATTATCAGCGCCGAGCTGCGGTCGGTCCGAAAGCTGCTGGCGGGCTACGGCCTGGAGCTGGAGAACATGCCCAGCCACGGCATCCGGGTCCGGGGAGCCGAGCAGTATATCCGTTCCTGCGTGATTCAGGAATACTGTGAGGCGCAGGCCGTCGGAGAGCGGCCCTTTTCCGTCCCGGCCTTTCGGGAGTTATTTCAAATCGAACCCTCCCTGGCTGGCGCGGTACACCAGGCTGTGATGGAAGTCCTAGCGGGCAGAAACCGCAAGCCCTATTATATTTCCGAAAGCCACATGCAAAAGATCGAGCTGGCGATCTACCTCTCCATCAGCCGGGCGCGATGGGGGAAGCAGATGCGCTTTTCCCCGAAGGAAGTCTATGAGACGAAAATTCTGCGTTCCTATCAGGCCGCCCTGGAAATTCTCCGCCTTGTCGGCGGCGAGGCTTCCGCGGGCTTTTCCGAGGCGGATGGGATTTATCTGGCAAACCTGATCTTGGGATACCGCACCTTTTTACGCTTTGACGAAGTGGCGGTCAAGGAAAACTACTACCGAGCTGTGGACCGGGCCAACGAAGCCATTATGCAGCTTCATATCCGCTACGGAGTAAAGGAATTTGTCTATGACCGGGAGCTCAAGGAGCGAGTGGCGCTGTACCTGCTTTCCATGGAGGGCAGAATGGTTACCCACATGTTGCTGGAGAACATGATCAGCCGGGAAATGAGCCGAAGTTTTATTCTCGCCCGGGAGTTTGCCATCTATATGGGTTCCCTGCTGGAAAAAAGCTACCACTGCGTACTGCACCACAGCGAGATCGATCGTTTGGCTATTGTATTTCTGCCCAGCATCCCGAAAATCAAAAATGAGATTCAGCAGAACCGCAGTATCGCCATCATCTCCCAGGAGTATTCCCGGGATATCGCCACCGCCATCGCCCTGCGCCACTTGAACTGCTGTGATGGGCTGGCCCGGCGGGTGGTGGCCTATGAGAGCTATCAACTGGCCGACGTCGTCAACAGCCGGTGCGATCTGCTGCTGACCGACATTCCATCCAACCGCTTCGAGGGTTTCCAGGGGGATATCCTCTACTACTCCTTTAGCCTCTCCAGCGAGGACCAGTGCACAATTATGAACTGGTATCAGGGGAAGGAGATTATCTGGAACCGCCTGAAAAAGTTTTTCCACCCGGAGCTTTACTTCCCAAACTGCCAGTGCCGGACAAAGAAGGACGTCCTGCGAATCGTTGGTGAGAGACTGATGGAATCCAATTACACGGACACCTCTATTTTTGCCGATCTGGAGCACAACAGCCGCCGGCGCTTCACCATAGCAAACAATGGCATCGGATTTGTGAAAACCCTCTACACCTACGGGGAACGGTCTTTCTGTGCGGTCTTCCAATTCAGCAAGCCCGTGGAGTGGGAGGGAAACTACCTGCAATACCTGTTTGTACTGGGGACCGGAAGCTCGGAGCCGGAAGATTTCCTGTTATTCAACGGCTGGATGGAATCCCTGCTTCAGGACGAGAACTACCCCCTGCTATCTTCGCAGACTTTTCGGTTTCCAGAGCTGCTGGAGACCCTGCACAACTACTATTTGAAACATTAGGCGCGCTTGTTGTACGCAAAAGGATGGATGCACCATGAATGTAATTCTATACGCGGCTATGGCCTACGGGGTCATGGCTATCCTATCACTGGCGGTTGTCGGTATTATTGTCCTGGTGGATAAGCTGTTCTCCGGAGGACAGGAGGATGCGACATGACGGACCTGATCTACCAGATGTTCCCGGGCGTCAGCACCTTTTTTGCAATGGAGCCGGCAGTGGCGGCGGCCCGGGGAGCTCTGATTCTGCTTGGTTTTGCCTTGGCTTACTTCGGATTTAAACGCACACTGGAGCCCTTGATTATGGTCCCCATGGGAATCGCTATGATGGCGGTCAATGCGGGTATGCTTTTTTTAAGCAGCGGCGGTGTGGGTAACATGTTTGTGGACCCGCTTGTGTCCGATCCGGTGAGCCTTGTGGACATTATGCAGGTCAACTTTCTTCAGCCCATCTATAATCTCACCTTCTCCAACGGCTTGATCGCCTGCCTGGTATTTATGGGCATCGGCGCCCGCAGTGAGATCAGCTATTTGCTGGCCAAACCCTGGAGCTCCATGATCATTGCCATCTTCGCAGAGCTGGGCACCTTTGTTACATTGGTTATAGGCATTACAGGGTTCGGGCTGACTCCCGGCGCGGCGGCCGCAATCGCCACAATCGGAGGCGCCGACGGTCCTATGGTGTTGTTTACCTCCCTCATGCTGGCGCCGGAGCTGTTTGTGCCTATCTCCATCATCGCTTATCTGTATTTAAGTCTGACCTACGGCGGATACCCGTTTCTTATCAAGGCCATCATTCCAAAAAAATACAGAGGCATTGACATGTACGTGGAGGCTCCAGAGGTATCCCAGAAGTCAAAGTTTATCTTCATCGTTGTGGTAAACTTCATTCTCTGTTTGCTTCTGCCGGTGGCCGCTCCTCTGATTTTCTCTTTCTTCATTGGTATGGCCGTCAAGGAGGTCCAGATCAATAAATATACCGAACTGCTTGAGGAGGGACTCTCTTACTTTGCGACGTTCTTCCTGGGCGTTCTTTTGGGCGTTTTATGCGAGGCCTCTACGATTTTGAATCCCACCGTGCTGGTAATCCTGATTCTGGGTATCTTGGCCCTGGCTGTTTCTGCCGTCGGCGGCTTGGTGGGAGGGCTGCTGATGTATTGGATCCACAAGCGGAGGGGCGAGGATTTTAACCCCGTGATCGGCATAGCTGGCGTCTCCTGTGTTCCCTCTACCGCCAAGCTGGCCCAGCACGCTGCCATGGATGAAAATCCTTTCGCTATGATCCTTCCCGTGGCTATGGGGGCTAATATTTCCGGCGTCATCACATCTGCTATTGCCGCCGGAATTTTCGTAAGCACCATTCATATGGTTGGCCCGTTCTAACTAATTCATTTTTGGAGGAATTTGTTATGGAAATCAAAGCTCGTATCCCCGGTTCTATCGTCGCCGTCAACGTCAAGGCGGGCGACGCCGTAAAAGCCCGCTCTGTCTTGGGCACGCTGGAGGCCATGAAAATGGAACAGCCTATCGCTTGCCCTATTGACGGTACGGTTACGGCTGTTAATATCCAGGCTGGCGATAAAGTAAAGACCGGTATGGTCATGATTGTGGTGGAGTAGGTCGAAAGTCTGGGATGAGGCGGAGTATGGAACCGTAAAAACGATTCCATACTCCGCCTCGCCGGTTTTTCTATGGAGCCAAATGGTCGGATTTGCTGGCCACTCAACCGGCTGGGGCTACGCTGTTTGATGTTTTGATTAGGGCTTGTTTGAAAATTGGCAAAACACCCCAACGGCGGATCTTTTTCCGCCACTCTGCGTTAAATTTTCTTGCCGGGCGACAGCCCGTCTGCGTCCTCCGCCTTACCCTGCGCTCCCTGCCCTCGCTTGCTTTTTTTTCATGATTTCTGGGAACTGCTCCAGGTGTCAAGATGCTCCTATGACATACCGGTTGTATCCGTCTGCCGCCAGTCTCTCATACATCTGCCAGACTGGCTCCGGAACCGGTACGGGCGCCTGAAATATCCCCGCATAGGCCCGCAGACGCTGAAGGTCTCCCACCATCAGGTTCAACACCGCCGTCAGGTCATTCCCCTGGCTGAGGTATTCCGTGAGGCTGAGCTCCTGGCGAAACACGCTCCAACGGACCTCGGGCCACTGCTTTGTTCCGGTAGCCCAGGCTCGTTTTGCCATATACGGCTTGCAGGCCACAACGCCTGTGCGGGGATAAATCTTCCGCTCCGCCAGCAGCGCCCGGCTGAAACAAAAATTTTCTCCGGAATTTGTGGACTTGTCTTCGATCAAAATACGATCCGCTGGAACGCCCAGCTCCCGGCATCTTCGGGCATAGAGCACGCTTTCCGGTTCCTTTAGGAGTCCCGTGGTGTCTTTTCCAAAACCGCCGCTGCAAACCAGATAGTCCGCCCCGACTTCTTGAAAGGCACGGGCCGCTGTGTCGGCCACTCGCAGGTCCTGGCTTCCCATTGCCAGCAGAACGCCGGCAGGACCCGCAGCCGTCCCGGCATCGGAAAGAAACACGAAAAGGGCCGCCCCATCCTTCAAAATGTCATCCAGTGTCCGCATGGAAGCTCCTCCTTTTGCCGCGATGGATGCGACGGATTTTACAAACTGCAACCGTTCAGCCGCCCCTCAGTTCCTCTCCGCCAGAAAACATTCCCGCCGCCTCTGGAAAACATCCGGGATGAAGCGGCCGAAAAAGCGTTCGCGCTTGATGGAGAAATACACGGGGAGATACGAAAGCCGGCGCGGCGTTGAGCCGCGCCGGCTTTCGCCGTAGCGATCCATGTGCCTGCGCCGCCCCATTCAGGAATTTTCCTGTGCGCCCTTGTAAGAAAAGACGCGTAGAGGCCGTTTACCAGGTGCGGGAACCAATTTCGCGGAACTGGGCCACGGTGGGAACATGAGAATTCAAGCCGCCGTCTACGGTGATCACCTGGCCGCTGACATAGGCGCTTTCATCAGAGCCGAAATAGACGCAGGCGTGACCGATATCCTCGGGACAGCCGTACCGGTTGACCATGATATTGCTCAGGAAAATATCTTTCAATACCTGGGGGATGCGGGCTTCATTGTCCGGGGTGACGATCAGACCCGGGCGGACGCAGTTGCAGCGGATATTATCCTTGCCGTATTGCAGCGCCACGGATTTTGTCAGTGCGTCCACGCCCGCCTTTGCGCAGGCGTAGGCGGTCGCGCCCAGGTCGCCGCCGCAGGCGGCCATGGACCCGATGTTGACAATGGAGCCGCCCTGGGGATTTTTGCGCATATGGGGCAGCACGCATTTGGTCACATAGAAGGGGCCGCGGATGTCGCTGGCAAAAATATCGTCCCACATTTCCAGGGTGACTTCGTCCATCCGGCCGTCCTTCAGACCCACGTTGGCCGCGTTGTTTACCAAGACATCAATGCGCCCAAAGGTATTGACGGTATCTTCCACCAATTTCTCAATGCTGGAAGGGACCGTGATATCCATGGCGTGGAAGCTGGCCTTGCCGCCTTCCCCTGTAATGGCGTCTACAACGGCCTGGCCTTTTTCCGCCCGGCGTCCGCATACGATTACCTGGGCGCCCTCTGCGGCATAAAGCCGGGCAATGCCTACGCCGATGCCGCCGGTGGAGCCGGTGATAATGGCGACCTTGTCCTTTAATCTGTCCATTCTGAACTACCTCTTTCCTTTGTTTTTGGGAATTTGCCGGTTGATTTAAGGTTATTGGATTCAGAGGCTTTTGTCAAGGGGACTCACAGGAGAAATTTCCCATTTTTATAGACCGGGCAATATACGCCCCGGCGCTCTTGCGCAGACCGGCCGCAGTCGGCGAAATTTATCGGAACGGCGGGTGTTACCGCCCCTAAAAAACAGCCGTCAAGGCGTGCTGGGACAGAAAGTCTTGTATTGCATCCAAGAGGTGCTCCGGCGAAAGCTGAAGCTCTGTGCAGCGATTGGCAAGCTGCGTCACCGCATCCTTATCCCGGGAAAAGGGCGCCACCACCGCGATGGTAACCCAATCTTCGCCAACGCGTTCTTTCACCAATATTCCATAGGCTGGGGAACGATGGAGCGGAGCCCTCAGCTCATGAAGGAAGTACTGGTACACTGCGCCGGCCGGTTCCTCTGCGGAGGCCGTCTTTTCCGGTGCGGAGAGGTCGTCCGACAGCCGAAACGCGTATTGCAAAAGAGAAACTGCGTCCTGCGCGATGGGCAAAGCGCGGGGGTGAAGGGCCGGAAGTTCCATAAGAACCGGCTCCAGGCAGGAAATGCCCGCATTGCCGGGAGGTTCTTTTCCGGATACCAATTCCGCCGGAGAAATTCCCAGTTTATCTGCCAGTTCTTCCAAAGAGTCCGCCTGCGGAGAGGATGTGCCTTTCAGGTATCCCTGCAAGGTTGTTCTTGGAATACCCAGCTCTGTTGAGAATTCCATGAAATTCAATCCTCTTTTTTCCATCTCTCTTTTTAGCGTGGCCGAAATATGTTTCTTTATATCCATGACTGCCACCTCCTTATATAAAAGAGTAAGGAGAAGGGTGCTGGCAGTAAATACCAGCATCTTGGCAAAAAGGCCGCCTTTTCAGCAAGAGAAAACACAAGCCCCGCATATAAGCCGGCTTGTGTTCGCGCTGGGCTGAGTCGCTGTGGGTCCGCAGCTCCGGTAATTAGCCGGAGCGCCTGCTGAAGCTGTTTTCGCCGCTCGGCTCCTGGGATAACGGGGCGGGCAATTCCTCCGCCTTTGCCGCCATCGTCTGCGCGCCTTTGTTCCGGTACGTCCGGCAAAAACCGCAATACCCATCCTGCCGGACATTCGCCTGAATCAAAATCATTTTCAAGGTCCGCCAAACCTTTTGCCGGTTTTCTCCCTGTCTCCTGCGAGACGCTGCGGAAAACCCTCATGGTCTCGGGTCTCTTGTCCCGGTTCCTCCAAACCTGCGTACGCCCCTATTGTACCAAAAGGCGGCGAAAAAAGCTAGTGTTTTCAGGACCTCGGCCAGCATAGGCCGAGGGGAAACCGGTTGGCTTTCCGCCGCGCCGGGAGCGGGGGATTTTTTCCGGCGTTACGCCGCCTTCTTTTCAAAATTCTATCCTGCCGGTCTTGGTGCGTAAAGCTTCACTTTTGTATTGACGAGAGTAGGAGCATGTGATATCATGACACCGGCTTTTCTAATTTTTTGCGGCAAAACCGCGGGAACAAATTGAAACGATATCAAAACGGCGCTTTCCGGTGAGGAGCCACCTCTCCATCCCGGAACACGCCGCAGCGGCTATGGCCGGAAAGCGGTCTATATGGAGGGCGGGCTTATGGACTATTCAGGGGAACTCTTAAGACGGGCCGGAGACGAAGCTCCGCTGATGGAAGACCGGGAGCGGCACATCGGCATGCAGAGCGTTCAGAATCTGGAGGCCGTTATCAACGAGGGCCTTCGCGTCGCCCTGCTGGAGGAAACTCCCGACCGGTCCCTGGAGGTGCTGCTGGAGCACTTGGGAAACGCGCTGAAAGGGGAGCGGACCTACATATTTGAACAGAACGAGTCCGGCGGCGACGACAACACCTATGAGTGGGCGGCCGGCGGGGTGGAGCCGGAAAAGGAATTTCTCCAAAACGTTCCCCCAGAGGTATGCGCAAGCTGGTACCGGAAGTTCCGGGTCGGCAAGCATATTGTGATTGAGCGCCTGGAGGATATCCGGGAAACGGATCCGCTTCAGTATGAAAATCTGAAGCGTCAGAACATTCACTCCCTTGTGGTGGTTCCTCTTTATGACGGCAAACGGATTATCGGCTTTTACGGTGTGGACAATCCCCCTGTACGATTGCTGGAATACGCGTCGAATATGCTCCAGACCGCGGCGTATTTTATCGTATCTTCCCTGAAGCGGAGGAACCTGTTCCGGGAGCTCCAAAAGCGGAGCTATGACGTTCTCCATGCCCTCAGCGTGGACTATCTGGGCATTTATCAGGTGAACTTCGATACCGGCGAATGCGAGGTCTACCGGAGCAGCGAACAGACGGGGATGGACTGGGCCGCCCAGCTTAAAGATGGCTACCAGACGGCGATGGAGCGGTATATCTCCCAATATGTGGTCCCCCGGGACCGGGAGCGGCTTCGCGCTGTGACCAAAAAAGATTATGTGCTTGCTCAGCTCAGGACAAAGAAAAAATTCTCCGTCCGGTACCAGGTAAACGACGGCTCCTTTGGGCTGAAGCACCTGGAACTTCATTTTTCAGCCACAGCAAAGACAGCGAAGGAGAACTGCGCGATTTTTGCCCAGCGGGATATCAATGCCGTGGTGGAGCAGGAGGAGAAATACAAGCTGGAGGCGCGGCAGAGCCTGGAGGACATTCTGGAGGGAGCCAGAACCGGCATCTGGACCATTGAATTGGAAGAGGGCTGTCAGCCGAGGATGTACGCGGACCGCACTATGCGGATTCTCCTGGGCGCACCGGACGAGATCGGCCCGGAGGAGTGCTACCGGCAGTGGTTTAGAAATATTGAGCCGGACTATGTGGACATGGTGCAGGAGGCGGTGCAGCAAATTTTGGTAACCGGGCGGGCCGAGGTAATCTATCCCTGGAAGCATCCGAAGCTGGGGAAGATTTATGTCCGCTGCGGCGGCGTGCCGGACAAAACATTTAAAAAACCGGGGGTCTGCCTGCACGGCTACCATCAGGACATCACGGAAACCATGGTGGCACGGAAGAAACAGGAGCAGTCCATTATGGAGCTGCTGGAGCGTGTAAGACGGGCGAATTCGGCAAAAAGCGAATTTCTCTCCCACATGTCCCATGATCTCCGTACGCCCATCAATGGAATTTTGGGACTACTGGCCATTCTGGAAAAGAGTACAGACAATCCGGAGCGGCAGCAAGCGTGCCAAAAGAAAATCCGCGTGTCCACGGAGCATCTGCTGTCCCTGGTAAACGATGTTTTGCAGGTCAGCAAGCTGGAAAGCGGCCAGCCGGCGGAGGAGGTGGAGGAGCCGATTGACCTTCGCGCTGCGCTGGAAGACTGTATTACCATCCTGTCCCCTCAGGCGGACGAGGCGGGAATCCGGCTGTCGCTGGAAGAGGTCAGCCTGCGCCACAGCCGGCTGATTGGAAATCCGCTGCACTTGAAGCAAATTTTGATGAATGTCATGGACAATGCCCTCAAGTATAACCGGCCCCATGGATCCGTCTCCGTTCGGGCAGAGGAAACCGCTTTCCGGGATGGCAGCGCAAGCTACTGCTTTGTCATCGAAGATACCGGAATCGGCATTGGGGAGGACTTTAAGCCGCACATTTTTGAACCCTTTACCCAGGAGCACCCAGACGCGAGGACCTACTATAACGGCGTTGGACTCGGCATGTCCATCGTGAAGAAGCTGGTGGACCAGATGCGGGGAACCGTTGAGATAGACAGTTCTCCCGGCAAGGGGAGCGTCGTCCGAATTACCCTGCCTCTCCGCGTCGACGAGACGGGGCGGACCGGGGAGGAAGAGCAGGACGCGCAGGGCGATATTGCCGGGATGCGCATCCTGCTGGTAGAGGACAATGAGATTAACCGAGAAATTGTGGAGTTCATTCTTCAGGAGGCGGGTGCGGAGGTGGTGACCGCCGTTAACGGAAAAGCCGCCGCAGACGTTTTCGCGGCCTCTGCCCCGGGAACTTTTGACTGCGTGCTCATGGATTTGATGATGCCGGTCATGAGCGGATATGAGTCGGCCCGGGTAATCCGCAGCCTGGCCCGGGCGGATGCGAGGACCGTGCCCATTATCGCGCTGTCGGCCAATGCCTTTGAAGAGGACGTTGCGCTGGCAAAGGACGCTGGAATGAACGGGCACCTGGCAAAACCGGTGGACATCCGCAAGATGTTCCGGCTTATGAGCAGCCTGCGGTGACGGCGGGAGCGTGATGCGGCGGGTATTTTTCAAACAAGGTTGAAACGTGAGGAGAAGGAAACGTATGAAAAGCGTGGTTTTGCCCCGTTCTTTAAAGGTTAGCATTGCGGCAGTCATCTGCTTAAATATATTTGTGTTTTTCCTCCTCGGAACGTCTCTTAACCGTATGAGCGAACATACAATCGAGCAGATCGGCGCCACGTACATGTCTGGAATGAACGAGCAGGTATCGCTGCATTTTGAAACCATTATCGACCTTCGCCTGACTATGGCGGAGTCTATAGCGCATATTGCGCAGGGCGAAGGGAGCTCCGGTTACGGCTCAAGGGAGGAAATCGAATATGGCGCAAAGGCCCGGCATTTTTTCTGCGCCGCCCTGTATTCCCCTGACGGCGAAATTGAAATGATGTTCGGGGATCCTGTGGAACTCAATCACCCGGACCCATTCCTGGAGAGCTTGAAAAACGGGGAGCGCAAAGCCGCTTCTGCGGTGGACAGCAGCGGGAACGGGGTAATTTTGTTTGGCGTTCCCTGCGAATATCCCATGTCCGACGGACGCGTCAGCCTTGCCATGGTGGTGGGGCTTTCCTCCAAATATATGGGCGAGGTCCTGTTCCTGGAGTCGGACAGCTCGCTGATGTACTCCTTTGTGATACGAAAGGACGGCAGTTACGTTATACGGGACCAGGGCGGGAAAAACGAAAGCTATTTTGACCGGCTGTATAAAATTTTTGATGGCCAGAGCGAAGAGGCAAATTTCTACATTGAGCAACTGACGGCCGCCATGGACGCCGGCGAAGAGTACTCCGTTATTTTGGAAAGCGGCGAATCGCGCCGGCACCTGTACTGCACCGACCTGCCATACTGCGAATGGTATCTGGTGACGGTCCTTCCCTTCGACGGACTGGACCACACAATTTCTGACATGAGCAGCCATTGGCTCATGATCGTTTACGCCTCTTCCATCGCGGTGATTGCCATGCTTCTTTGTATCTTCTTTCAGTATTTAGGAGTATTTCGGAAGCAGGTTTCTGAATTGGAGCGAGTGAATACGGAAATGGACGCGGCCCGGAAAGCCGCAGAAAAGGCGCGGAAAGAGGCGGAGCACGCCAACGCGGCAAAGCAGGAATTCCTTTCCAGCATGAGCCACGACATACGCACGCCCATGAACGCCATCATTGGCATGACGTCCTTGGCTGCGGCCAATACGCACAATCCGAACCAGGTGAAGGAATATCTGCGGAAAATTGCGCTGTCCAGCAAGCACCTGCTGGGTCTCATTAATGACGTACTGGATATATCGAAAATTGAAAGCGGCAAAATGACGCTGAATGCCGAACCAATGTCGCTGAGAGAGTCGATGGACAGCATCGTCAATATCATACAGCCGCAGGTTAAGGCGAAAAACCAGCGGTTTCATGCAGCCGCTTATGAAATTCTTTCGGAAACCGTGTGCTGCGACAGCGTGCGGCTTAACCAGGTGTTGATTAACTTGCTGGGGAACGCCGTCAAGTTTACGCCGGAAAACGGGGATGTTCAGGTGTCCTTGTATCAGGAAGCGCTGGCGGAAGATGATTCCTGTGTCCGCACCCATTTCTTGGTGAGCGATACGGGCATTGGCATGTCGAAGGAGTACCAAAAGCAGATTTTTGAATCCTTCAGCAGGGAGGACAACACCCGCGTACAAAAGACGGAGGGTTCTGGGCTTGGAATGGCAATTACCAAGTGTATTGTAGATGCGATGGGCGGCTCTATCTCCGTCCGCAGCGAACAGGGCAGGGGCAGCGAGTTTCACGTGGTTCTTGACCTGGCAAAGGCAGCGGTTCCGGAGACGGATACGGCGCTTCCCGGCTGGAATATACTGGTGGCAGATGACGATAAACGGCTGTGCGAAAATGTGGTCCGCTCTTTGCAGTCCATCGGGATTCGCTCCGAATGGTGTCTGAGCGCTGAACAGGCGATGGAGCTGATGGCTGAGCACCGCCGCCGGAACGACGGCTATCAAATGGTACTTCTGGGCGGGAAGCTGCTGGACATGAGCGGGATGGAAGCCGCGCGGCAAATTCGCCTGCGCTGCGGGGAAGACAGCTTGCTGCTGCTCTCGGCCAGTGATTGGAGCGAGATGGAAGCGGAAGCCAGAGACGCGGGAATTTCCGGATTCATTTCCAGACCGCTGTTCCGGTCCACTCTGATTGATGCTTTGAAGGCGTTTGGCGGTGCCGACGGTGAGAAAACCGCCGAGGTACAAACGGCGGCTGACCGGATGCTCCGGGGGAAGCGCATTCTATTGGCAGAGGATAACGAGCTCAACTGGGAGGTTGCCAGGGAATTGCTTTCTGGTCTGGAACTGGAACTGCATTGGGTTGAGAACGGGCAAATCTGCGTCACGAAATTTGAGGAATCCCCTGTTGGATATTACGATGCTATTCTTATGGACGTGCGGATGCCTGTGATGGACGGCTACGAAGCGACCAGGGCCATCCGGGGCCTGGAACGCGGGGACACGGACATTCCTATTATCGCTATGACAGCCGATGCGTTTTCGGAAGATATTCAAAAGTGTTTGGCGTGCGGGATGAACGATCATTTGGCCAAACCAATTGATGTTCAGGCGGTCTCTCAGAAATTAAAAAAGTATGTGAAATAAGCCTGTCATCCCCCCTTTTCTCTGTGGGGTCTCTGCGCCTGGCATGGCCCTGGCGCCGGGAGCGGACTTCATCAGCCTGAAGGATGAATACCGGAACATGGCCGGCGACAAGCTGCCTCTGACCAATGATCCCCTGCCCAACATCCAGACCAACAAGG
>JAAWTB010000020.1 GCA_022801815.1 Oscillibacter sp.
CCTCCGCACCATGTTCCTCCTGGCCGTGGCCACCAGCATCGACGCCCTGGCGGTGGGCGTCACCTTCGCCCTGCTGCCGGACGTGCATATCTTCTCCGCCGTGTCCCTCATCGGCGCCGCCACCTTCCTCCTCTCCGCCCTGGGGCTGAAAGCGGGCAACGTCTTCGGCCTGCGCTACAAGGCCCGGGCGGAGCTGGCGGGAGGCGTCATCCTGATTCTCATGGGCCTGAAAATCCTGCTGGAGCACCTGGGAATCCTCGCGTTCTGAGAAAAGCGCCCGCGCCGCCTTGGGCGCGGGCGTTTTGCCTTAGCGGTCCATCAAAATCAGGTTTTGGATGTTGTTCCGGTTTCTGCCGCTCTGGAGGAGATAGACGCTGTAAATCGCGTTGCTGGTCACGTCCAGGTACAGCGAGCCGAAAGTCTCGTGCGGCGGATAGACCCCCAGCCAGGCGGAGTCCATGGTCTCGATGTCCAGGCCGGAGGGCATGGGCGTCAGGTTCGTGTCGGCGTAGAAGAACTGGTAGGTGCCGGGCATGATGCGCTTGAAAGAGGGGACCTCTTTAAACCGCAGGTCCGCCCAGACCACCCGGCCGTCGCTCATGATCACGTCCAGGGGGCCGCTGTTATAGGCCAGATTCCCGATGCGGAAGCTGGAATATCCGTTGGTGGGCGGGCAGCAGCTGTCGGTAATCTGCATCAGGTCCAGGCCCCCGGCGGTGTTGATGATGGCGATGGTGGTAATTCCGTTGGACTGGAAGGGCATGGTTTTCTGGATGTAGACATAGCCGTCGGTCCCCGTAACCGTCACCGTCTGGTAACCGGCGTTGACCTGGCCGTAGGTGGTGGCGGAGGCGTAGTTCAGCACGTTTACAAACCGGCGGTTGCCGACGAAAACGCGGAAGGCGGGATAGCCGTAGCCCGCGTTCAAAAAGCGGACCTTCGCCGCACCAGGCCACACGCCGCCGATGACGCCGGGCAGGACGATAATCCCGCCGCAGCCTCCGCCGTGACAGGGCCAGGTCTGATTTCCGCCGCCGGGGCCGGGGTAAACCGGGCCGCCCTCGCCGGGGTTGGGAAGGGGGATCACAGGCTCCACCTCGCCGCCGCCGTCGGGGCCGGGGTAAACCGGGCCGCCCTCGCCGGGGTTGGGAAGGGGAATCACGGGAATTTGGCCGGGATCAGTTACACCGTTATTCATATTGCCAGGGTAGACAGGCCCGCCCTCGCCGGGATTGGGCAGGGGAATCACCGCTTCTCCAGACCGGCCGGCCCAGGCGGTGGGAGAGGAAAATTGCCGCACCATATTCTGATTCATATATGCAGCCGGAAGCATGCTTCCGGCGTCCTCCTTTCAATTGGGGCTATGACAGTCTATGCCAAAGCCCCCTCCCCGGTTCATGATGCAAGAATGATGGAAGGACGATACAGACTATACTCCAAACAGGCATCTTGTCAAAGGACGTGATTTCCGTGAACAAAATCCTCATTGCCGAGGACGAGGCCCCCATCGCCAACCTCATACGCACCGCCCTGGAGGGGGCGGGCTACCGCTGCGCCTGGGCCCCTGACGGGGCGGACGCGGCGGACAAGCTGGAAGCCCAGCCCTTCGATCTGGCGCTGCTGGACATCATGCTGCCCAAGGCCGACGGCTACGAAGTGCTGGAATACTGCAAAAGCCTGGAGGTGCCGGTGATCTTCCTCACCGCCAAGGGAGAGCTGGAGGACCGGGTGAAGGGCCTGCGCCTGGGGGCGGAGGACTATATCGTCAAGCCCTTCGAGCTGATGGAGCTGCTGGCCCGGGTGGAAACCGTCCTACGCCGCTGCGGAAAGACAGGGCGGGTCCTCTCCCTGCCGCCGGACATTGAAATCGACACCGCCAGCCGCGTCGTGCGCCGGGCCGGGGCCCCCGTGGCCCTGACTGCCAAGGAGTACGATTTGCTGCTGCTCTTCCTGCAAAACAAAAACATTGCCCTTTACCGGGACCGAATCTATGAAAAGGTCTGGGGCGAGGAGTTCCTGGGGGACAGCCGGACCGTGGACCTCCACATCCAGCGGATGCGGAAGAAGCTGGGGCTGGAGAACCGGCTGGTGGCGGTTTATAAGGTGGGCTACCGGCTGGAGGTGTAGGGGCGGTATGACGGAAGCGGGCGGACACACAGGTCCGCCCCTGCGGTTCGCTCCCACCCAAAAGGAGGTTTTTTGTGAGATTATTCTGGAAGCTCTTTTGCAGCATGGTCCTCATCACGGCCCTGGCCTGCTCCGCCGGGGGCTACGCCCTCATCCACGCCCAGTTTCGCGCCTCTTTGGACCGGGAGGTAGCGGCGCTGTACGAGGAAAACGACCTCCTCCGCTTCGCCCTGGCCCAGGAGCTGGCCTTCAACCCCCTGTACAGCCGGGAAGAGCTGGCCAAAGCCGCCGGGGGCATCAGCATCACCACCGGCCAGGGGCGGACGGTCTCCTTCCGCCTCAGCGACGAAGCGGGAACGGCCCTGGGCGGCAGCGGCGCGCTGCCGGTGGAGGCGGCGGGCCTCACCTCCCAGCTTCCCGCCGGGCAGCGGGGCTGGGTCATGAACGCCCTGGCCGACGGGCGGATTTACCTCCACGCCGCCAGCCCCCTGGCCCTGGAGGACGGCATCCTCTACCTGGAAAACTGCCGGGAGGTGGGAGAGCTGTTCCAATCCCGGTCGGAGCAGTACCGGAGCTTCTTCTCCTTGATGCTGGCCCTCACCGGGGCGGTGGGGGGCCTGTCCCTGGCGGTGGCCGCCATGCTGGCCCGGCCCCTGGCCCGCCTTTCCGCCGCCGCCCGGCGGATGGCGGAGGGGGAGCTCAGCCAGCGGGTCCGGGTGGACGGGGACGACGAGATCGCCCAGCTCTCCGCCGACTTCAATGTCATGGCCCACCGCATCCAGCGCCAGGTGGCGGAGCTGAAGGCCGCCCAGCGCCGCCAGGAGGACTTCATCGGCAGCTTTGCCCACGAGATCAAAACGCCCCTGACCTCCATCATCGGCTACGCCGACCTTCTCCGCTCCCGCCCGGCCACGGAGGAACAGGTCCGGGAGAGCGCCGGGTATATCTTCGGCGAGGGACGGCGGCTGGAGGCCCTGAGCCGGAAGCTGCTGGACCTCATCGTCCTGGGACGGCAGGACTTCCCCCTGCGGCCCGTGCCCCTGGACGCGTTCCTCCGCCGGGTGGCCGGGGCCATGGAGCCGCCCCTCCGGCAGGCGGGCATCCGGCTCACCCTCCAATCCCAGGCGGTGACGGCGCGGATGGAGCCGGATTTGATGGAGACCGTCTGCATGAACCTGCTGGACAACGCCCGGAAGGCCATGGAGGACGGCGGGGAGATTTTGCTGGAGGGCTTCGCCCTGGAGGATGGAAGCTGCTGCGTCCAGGTGACGGACCAGGGCAAGGGCATCCCGGCGGAGGAGCTGGAGCGGGTGACGGAGGCTTTTTACATGGTGGACAAGTCCCGCGCCCGGGCCCAGGGGGGCGCGGGGCTGGGGCTGGCCCTGTGCCGCCGGATTGTGGAGCTCCACGGCGGGGAGCTGGAAATTGAGAGCGAGCCGGGCCGGGGCACCCGGGTCCGGGTGCTTTGGAAAGGAGGGGAGGAACTGCCGTGCGAAACTGGAAAAACTGGCTCTTCCCCATCCTGACGGCGCTGACCGTCACGGCTCTGGCCCTGCTGCCCCTGCGGCTTTCCACCTTGGAGGACAACAAGCTCACCGGCACGGTCCACGCCGAGGACCTGTCGGAGGACAGCAACTTTCCCTTCAAGCCCCCGGACCTGCCGGGGCGGCTCTGGCTCCTGGTCCAGTGGCAGGAAATGCCGGAAAACATCACCATCATGAGCCATGAGCTGGAGGGCGCGGAGCGGGACCGGGCTATGGCGCAGCTCCGGGAGGACCTGGCGGAGCTGGGAAGCCTCCTCTCGCCCGCGGCGCGGACGCTGCTGTCGGAGATCGACGGCGACTTCTGGGAATGGTCCCGGCACTATCTCCGGGACCAGACGGACCTCTCCAGCGCCAGCTTCATCACGGCCTCCACCCATGACAAAAACCAGGAGGCCTATCTCTCCGCCACGGTGGACGGGGAAAGCGGGCAGATCGTCGGCCTGACGTTCAGCAATGTCAACATTGAGGGTATCCCGTGCAGCGTCTCTTCCCTGGAGTTGGGGAAGGCGATTCTGGACCGGCTGGGGCTGGACTACACCCCGGAGGAGGACACCGGCGACGTCGCGTGTTTCCGGCTGACGGACTGCAAAAGCCTCTTTTGGATTGCAAGGCACTGGACCGATCTGTATTTCAGCTTTACGGTAGACTGGGCCGCCGTAGACGAGGAAATCTCCGTAAGCTATGGCCGCGAGCCCACCGATGCAGCTTCGATGCAAAAATGGTAAGACTTCGATGCAGGAATGTTTCGGTTTCGACGGGGACAAGCCTTATCATAGAGGCAGTTCAAGAGCAAAGGAGCTGTTTCTATGTCTATCCATTCCTGCACCGTACATGAATTTCCCCGTCCCGACCGGGAATATTACGCCGCCGCCCCTGTTCAATGGGACACGCCCATGGTTTCCAGGCCCCGCCGCCTTGCGCCCTCCCGGCGGAGGAACCGGCGGTCTCCCCTGCCTCTTCTGCTCCTGCTGGGGCTGACGCTGTTTACCGGCGGCTTCCTGCTGGGCCGGGCCGAGGCCGAGGGAACCCAGGCCGCCTGCGCCGCGGCGGGAGCGGGGGCCGGGAGCGGCGAACCCGTCCATGTCCTGACCGTTCCCGGGGCGATAACCTCCGGCGGGGAGGGTAACCCCGCCTCCGATGGGAAGGACAGCGCCGTCCCCAAGGACGGCTGGAACCTGATCCTGGTCAACGGGGACCATCCCCTGCCGCAGGATTTCCAGATCCCCGCGCTGACCCAACTGCGGAACAACCACGCCATTGACCAGCGGGCCTATCCCGCCCTCCAGCGGATGATGGACGACTGCCGGGCGGAGGGGCTTCAGCCCACCATCTGCTCCTCCTACCGAAGCTGGGAGAAGCAGGAGGAGCTGTTCCAGCGAAAGGTCCAATCCTGCCTCCCCCAGGCCGGGTCCTTGGAGGAGGCAGAGGAACAGGCCGCCGTCTGGGTGGCCCGGCCCGGGACCAGCGAGCACCAGGCCGGGCTGGCGGTGGACATTGTGGACAAGTCCTACCAACTTTTAGACGAGGGGCAGGAGGACACGGCGGTGCAGAAGTGGCTGATGGAGCACTGCGCCGAATACGGCTTCATCCTCCGCTATCCCACGGAGAAAAGCGCCCTCACCGGCGTGGGCTACGAGCCTTGGCACTACCGATACGTGGGAGAGGAAGCTGCCGGGGAGATTATGAGCCGGGGAATCTGCCTGGAGGAGTATCTGGAAGATATCTGACGGGGCAGGCCGAAGCGGACCGCACACGCGGTCCGCTTTGTATATCCGGCAGCCTTCCGGTCCCCTCTCCAGCGGGCCTGTCAAATCTTTTTTGATATTGTAAAGAAATTTGTTGCATTTTGCTTTACATATGCTATAATAGAATTGTGCTGAGAGGAGTGACTTTCATGCCACAGGTTATGGTAAACTTTCGCATGGACGAAAGCGTCAAAAAAAGCATGGAACTGGCCTGTAAGGAGATGGGATTGAGCATGACCGCCGCCTTCACCATTTTTGCCACAAAGGTTGGCCGGGAAAAACGGATCCCCTTTGAAATTACGGCGGGGCAGGGCGGCCCTGCGCCCCCCCCTCCCGCAGAACCCCCAGACGGCCCGCGGCTGGAGCGGCTGGAAACCCTGTGCGCGGAAATCCGGCGGTCCCTGACCCGCATCCACACCGCCATTCCCGCCTCCATCCCGGGGCTTTCCATTGAGCGCATCCGTCTGCTGTGCGGCGACGAGCTCAAGGACAAGGCCGCCGCCGTTTCCGGAGCCGCCAGGCCCCTGTTTTCCGGCAGAAACACCGCCGTCCTGCGGGAAAAGGACTTGACGGTCCTGGATCAGTATCTGGACAGCCTGGCGGCCATTGCCGAGGATATCTGGAGCGTGGAACGGGTCCTGGTTCCTGCCATGAAGGCGTGGACCGGCGGAGACGACGGGCTTTTCGCGCCCTATGGGGAGCAGCTTGCCTCCGCATCCCGGGCCTTCGACGGGCTCCAGCCTTTAATGGAGCGTTTCCTGCGCTCCTCCGCCCCCGGGCGGGGCGGGGCCCTCTCCGTCCAGGCCCGGCTGCTCCAGGCGGCCGCCGGCTTGGAGACGGACTACGTTCTGGCGGCCCTGGAGGATCTGGAGAGCCTGGTCCTCCGGCAGTACGACGCCCTGGACGGGCAGACCCGGGCCCGACTGGAGTCCTATTACCTCCAGACTCTGGAGCTGGCATTACAGGAACTGGGCCGAGAGGAGCGCGAAGGCCAGGACCCCGCCGGAAAGGCCGCCCTGTGCCTCCGGGCCGTCAATGTGCTGTCCCAGGTAATTTCCGGCGGCGGCCGGGCCCAGCGGGAACTGCGCGGGCGGAGCCTGGAGGCGGAGGTGACCGCCCTGGAGCGTCTGGCCGCCCTGCGGGGAGACGCCCCGGGAAGCGCCGGACCGGAACCCTGAGAAAATTCCAAGTCGCCGGGAGCGCCGTCCCTTCGTTCCGGCTTGTTTCCATATAGAGAAGCTGCTGTGTTCAATTTGAAAGGAGGAGTTCTTTATGCTTGACAACATCCTGTCCCTGCTGCCCGTAATCCTGGCCGTCGTGGTGGTTCTGGCCGTGATTCTAACCGGCTACGTCAAGGCCCCGCCCGATCAGGCGTACATCATTTCCGGCCTGAAAAAGGAAAGCAAGGTCCTCATCGGCCGGGCCGGCATACGCGTCCCCTTCTTTGAGCGTATGGATAAGCTGTACCTGGGGCAGATGACGGTGGACATCAAAACCGAACAGTCCGTCCCTACCAGCGACTTTATTAATGTCAATGTGGACGCCGTGGCGAAGGTCCGCATCTCTCCCCATGCAGACGGCATCAAGCTGGCGGCCAAGAACTTCCTGAACAAGCGCCCGGAGGAAATTACCCGAGACCTTCAGGATTCCCTCCAGGGCAATATGCGGGAGATCATCGGCACGCTGTCCCTCAAGGAAATCAATACGGACCGGGATTCCTTCTCCGACCAGGTCATGCAGAAGGCCAGCAAGGACATGGACAAGCTGGGCATTGAAATTCTCTCCTGCAACATCCAAAACGTCACCGACGAAAACGGGCTCATCAAAGATCTGGGCGCAGACAATACGAGCCTCATCAAGAAAAACGCCGCCATTGCCAAGGCCCAGGCAGACCGGGACATCGCCATCGCCCAGGCGCAGGCGGAACGGGAGTCCAACGAGGCCCGGGTCCTGGCGGATACCCAGATCGCCCAAAAGCAGACGGAGCTGGACATCAAGCGGGCGGAGCTGAAAATCCTGGCGGACGGCAAAAAGGCCGAGGCCGACGCCGCTTATGAAATCCAGAGCCAGGAACAGCGCAAGAGCATTGAGACCGCCACCGTCAACGCGGAAATCGCCAAGACCCAGCGCCAGGCCGAGCTGAAGCAGTACGAGGTCGAGGTGGAAAAGCAAAAGCTGGAGGCGGAAATTCGGGCCAAGGCGGACGCGGAGCGCTACCGTCTGGAGCAGGAGGCGGAGGCCGCCCTCTACAAGCGCCAGAAGGACGCCGAGGCTAAACGCTACGAACAAGAACAGGAGGCGGAGGCCGAGCGCAAAAGCGCCGAGGCCCAGAAGTTCGCCAAGGAGCAGGAGGCCGAGGGCATCGCCGCCGTGGGCAAGGCGGAAGCCGCGTCCATCCGGGCCAAGGCCCTGGCGGAAGCCGAGGGCATCGACAAAAAGGCGGAGGCCATGAAGAAATACGGCGAGGCAGCCGTCATTGAGATGGTCATGCAGGCCCTGCCGGAAATTGCCCGGAATGTGGCGGAACCCCTGTCCAGGGTGGACAAAATTACCATGTACGGCTCCGGCAACAGCGCCAAGCTGCTGGAGGACATCGTCACCGGAACCACCCAGGTCACCGAGGGCATCACCCAGGGCATGGGCATCGACGTGAAATCCCTCATCGCCGGGATGCTGGGCAGCAAGCTGGCGGGCGGAGAGGAAAAGACCATCATTGTGCAGTCCCCCTCTCCTGCCAAAGAAGCCGAACCCGCCCCGCCCGCCGGGGAATAACGGCGCAGGCCGTTTTCGCGGCAGTCCCCCCTTCGCGCATAACACCGTCCCTCTCTTCTGAAAAAGGGGAGGCGTCCCTTCAAGGACGCCTCCCCTTTTTATTGTAGGCGCGGGAAAACCGCCTGTCCGCGCGACCGGGCCGTCACACGTAGTCCTGCTTCCCCACATCGAACACGCCCCGGGTGGTGAGGCGCAGGGTGGGAATTACCGGAAGAGCCATAAAGCTCAGGGTCATAAAGGGGTCGATCCCCCGGTTGACCCCCAGGGCGTAAGCCGCCGCTTTGGCGGATTCCAGCTGTTCATTCACCATCTCCAGGGGCTCGCCGCTCATGATGCCCCCCATGTCCAGGGGGACCTCCGCCACAGGCTTCCCATCGTTCCAGACCACAATGCCCCCGTTCAGCTCTGCCACCCGGTTTGCGGCGGCGGCGCACTCCGCCTCTCCGGCCCCCACGACGATGATATTATGGGAGTCGTGAGAGATGCTGGTGGCCACCGCGCCGGACTTCAGGCCATAGCCCTGGAGGAAGCCCAGGCCGATGTGGCCGGTGCCCTTGTGCCGTTCCACCACGGCGGCCCGCAGGATGTCCCGGGCGGCGTCCGGCTTCCCGGCCCGGCCCCTGTCCACGGTGGTAATCTCCCCGTCCACCATGCCCACCACGCCCAGAGGGCTGTCGCTGCAAAAATCCTCCGCCGTCAGCGTCCCCACCCGGAAGGTATGGCGGGCCCGCTCCGTCAGCCGGGGTTCCACGGCGGGAACCGGGAAGGGCTTGGCCGCGCCGTGTTCCGCCGCCAGAACCCCCTTCCTGTAGACCGCCTCCACCTGGAAGCTCTGGAAATCGTCGACGATCACCAGGTCCGCCAAATACCCCGGCGCAACGGCTCCCCGGTCATGCAGCCCGAAGTACTGGGCGGCGTTGAGGGTGGCCGCCCTCACGGCCGCCATAGGGTCCGCCCCCAAGGCAACGGCCCGCCGGATAATCGCGTCGATATGGCCCGTTTTCAGCAGGTCGCCGGGGTGCTTGTCGTCGGTGCAGAGGAGGCACCGGCTTCCGTATTTCTCGTTCAGCAGCGGAACCAAGGCCTCCAGGTTCCGGGCGGCGGTGCCCTCCCGGATCATGATATACTGCCCCCGCTCCAGCTTTGCAATCGCGTCCTTCAGGTCGTGGCACTCGTGGTCCGAGCGGACCCCGGCGGCAATGTAGGCGTTGAGCCCGCCGTCCGCCAGGTCCGGCGCATGGCCGTCAATGCGCCTGCCCGCCAGGTCCGCCGCCGCCAGCTTTTCCAGCACGGACTCGTCCCCTGCCAAAACTCCCACAAAGTTCATCATCTCCGCCAGACCCTGGACCCTTGGATGGCTGTAAAAGCCGTCCAAATCCTCCCGCCCCAGCGCCGCGCCGGACTCGTCCAGAGGCGTGGCGGGAACGCAGGAGGGCAGCATGAACCGCACGTCCACCGGCAGGCCCTCCGTGGCCTGAAGCATATACGCAATACCGTCGGCCCCCATGACGTTGGCAATCTCATGGGGGTCCGTCACAACTGTGGTGGTTCCGTGGGGCAGCACCGCCCTGACAAATTCCGCCGGGGCCACCAGGGAGCTTTCCAGGTGAATGTGGGCGTCCAGGAAGCCGGGAAGCACCAGCTTGCCGGTGCAGTCCCGCTCCTCCCTGCCGGAGTAAGAGCCCACACCCGCGATGAGCCCCTCCGCCGCGGCAATGTCCGCCGTTAGAATCTCGCCGGTGAAGACGTTGACGTAAGACGCATGTTTCAGCACCAAGTCCGCCGGCTCCCGGCCCATGGCTACGCCGACGGCGCGCCGCTTCCGCCGCACCTCCCGGTTTACCCTCTCCTCATTGCACCCAGACATGCAATCACGCTCCTTTCATTTCTATATGATAGAAGGTATCCCCCTTCTAGGAATTTGTCAAGGCCCCGGCCCAAAGACAGACCCTTGAGAGGTAAATTTCTAACAGGGTGTAAAGGTCAGCCTTTTATGTTTAGCACAAATGACGGCGAAGTTTACCTTGCGCTTTATTGCAAAATGCTGTATACTAAAGATACAGGCGGCCCTGATAGGTCTGCGGAAGTCCCAGCGCAACCCTGCCGCTGTAAAAATCTGATGAGAGAAAAGAGGGAATTGTATGGAAAACCTGTTTCGTCTGCGGGAAAACGGCACCAGCGTCCGCACAGAGCTTCTGGCGGGCCTCACCACCTTCATGACGATGGCCTACATCATCGCCCTGAATCCCAACCTGCTGACAAACTTCGATGTCGGCTCGTCCCTTTGGAACGGCGTGTTTATGGCCACCTGCCTGGCCTCTGCCATCGGCATGTTCTGCATGGCCTTCCTGGCCAACAAGCCCTTCGCCCTGGCCCCCGGCATGGGACTCAACAGCTTCTTCGCCGTGGTAGTGGGCAACATCGCCGCCATGACCGGCATGACCTATGTGGCCAGCTTCCAGGCGGCCCTGATCATCATTCTGGCGGAGGGCATTGTCTTTGTCGTTCTCTCCATCTTCAACATCCGGGAAAAGATTGTGGACGCCATTCCCCTGGGCGTGCGCCTGGGCATCGCCCCGGCCATCGGCATCATGCTGATGAACATCGGCCTGGGCTCCAACGCCGGCATCTACTCCGAAGCCGGAGGGCCCTTCTTCATGATGCGGGACTTCTTCGGCGCCCTGACTCCCAGTGTGGCCCAGGGTTCCATGGGCTCCGGCTACGGGCCCATGATCCTCACGGTGGTCACCGCCTTCATCGGTCTGTTTGTCATGGTCATTCTGGCCAAAAAGGGCGTCAAGGCGGCGGTGCTGCTGGGGATGCTGGTGGCCTCCGTGGTCTACTGGGCCGGAGACGCGCTTTTCCTGGGGGCGAATCCCTTCGCCTCCCTGGCCGGGGCATCCTTTGCGCCTCCCTTTGCCGACATGGTGGAAACCACCCTCTTCAAATTCAACTTCCCCGGGTTCCTCCAGGTGGGCTGGTTCACCGCCATCACTCTGATTATCACCTTCTGCATGATTGATATGTTTGACACCATCGGCACCCTGGTGGGCACCGCCTCCCGGGCGGGCATGGTGGATAAACAAGGCAACATGTCCAACATGAAGGAAGCCCTGCTGTCCGACGCCATCGGCACCGTGGCGGGGGCCTGCACCGGCACCTCCACCGTCACCACCTTTGTGGAATCCGCTTCCGGCGTGGAGGCCGGAGGCCGTACGGGCCTGACGGCGCTGACCACCGGCGTTTTGTTCCTGGCCTGCATCTTCATCGCCCCCATCGCCGCCATCATCCCCGCTGCGGCCACGTCCGCCGCTCTGATCTACGTAGGCGTGCTGATGCTGATGGGCCTGAAGAACGTGGACTTCGAAGACATGGACCAGATGGTCCCCGTGTCCCTGATGCTGATTGGCATGCCCGTCTCCGGCTCCATCGGTCACGCCATCGGCCTGGCCATGATCTCCTACACTGTCATCAAGGTCTTCAGCGGCAAGGCGAAGGAGGTCTCCGTACTGACCTACGTCATTTCGGCCCTGTTCCTCTTCAAGTTCTTCCTAGTGGTGTAAGGGCGGTTTGTCCGCAGCGTCGCTCCGCCCGCATCAGCGACCGGACGGGCACCCCCCTCCGACGTCCTGAAAAACGCGCTGAAAAGCGGTCCTGTACTTTAAAATACAGGACCGCTTTTTCGCCGCTCCGCCGCCGTGGAGTCGCCTTCGTTTTGTCCCGCCGCATCCTCAGTCCCGCCGGCACAGGGTCCACACCGCATTGTGGTCCGACAGCTCCGCGCCGGTAAACGCCGCCAGGGCCGAACCGGGCCGGGCGTAGACAAAGTCCTCCCGGGCGGTGGAGATTACGCGGCTCTCCGCCGCCGAAAGGCCCCTCAGCAAAATCCAGTCCAGCCGAAGGGGCAGGTAGTCCCCGCCCGGCAGGGGCTTGCGTCTGGTGGGCCGGGGCTCCTCGGGCAGAATCCGGTATCCGGCCGCCTCCGCCATGGGCAGCAGCTCCTCATACCGGGCGGCCTCCTCCAGGCACCGGCGGCGCAGGTCCGGACTGGCGGCAACGGCGCCGATGTCCTCCTTGCTCCGGCCGTCGAAGGTGTTTGTGTTCAAATCACCGCCCAGAATCAGCGGCATATCCGGCAGCTCCTTCTCCACCGTCTTTAAAATGGCCTCCATCTGGGCCTTCCGGCCCTGGCCGTGGGTACGGTTCTCCAGGTGGATGGACACGGCCCCCAGAGGCCGTCCGCCCACGTCCAGCTCCGCGAACACCGCCAGGCGGCCCCCAATGCGCTTTTGCCGGTCAAAGTACCAGTTGTACTGCTCCGGCAGGCGGATGACCCCCGCCCGGCGGATGGGCCAGCGGGAAAACACGGCGTTTCCGTGAAACCCCTTCTTGTTTTCATCGTTCACCAGCTCGATGAACTCCAAGCCCCAGGCATAATTCAGGCCGAAGCTCTTGGCCAGCTCCCGGGCGGTGTTCCGGTTGCCGGAGCGGGCGCAGCCGTCGTCCAGCTCGTTGGCCAGAATCAGATCCAAGGGCTGCGCCTCCGGGCAGTCCCGGAGAAACTCCTGAATTTCCGGCAAATGGACGCCTCGCTCCATGTTGAACATCAGCGCCCCCAGCTCCTTAGCAGCCGCCTTCGGCGGAGGGGAGAAGCTCCCGGTCTCCGCCTCCCAAAACTGGGGAATCCGGGCCATCACCTCCTCCTGAGGCTGCTGTTCCAGCAGCCCTCCCAGTGCCTTGCGCTCTTCCAGCGGGATTCCGCGCACAGCGTTCACACTCCTTTTTCTTGATTCCGGGGCCCGCCGGGCAGGCCGCCAGGCTCCGTCCTTCCAGTTCTTCCGTTTCAAAAGAGGACACGGCTCTATTTTACGGTATCCCCTCCGCCGAAATCAAGGGCCGTGAGCAAAAAGCCCCCAAAATTTTTGCCGCCTGAGCGCAGAGTGCCGCCGCCTGCCGCCGGAACCGTCTGCCTTTCCCCAGGAAAAGTTCAGATAATTGGCGATCTGTGGGATTGAAAAACGCCTTGAAATCCTTTATAATGGACCAAATCTAGTGAAGGCGGTTTCCAACTATGTCTTATAAAAACGAACGCGACCTACGCCGGATGCTCCTCCACCAGGAGCTGATTGAATCCTCCCTGTCCTTCGTCAGCGGGTCCGAGGATTTCCTCCTGGAAAACGGCATCTTTCCCTCCAGCCGGACCGACGCCGACGTGATGCGGGGTCTGCGGTACCCCAACGGCACCGGCGTCATCGCCGGCGTTACCAGCATCGGAGACGTGGACGGCTACGACCTGGTGGACGGGGAAAAGCTCCCCCGGGAGGGACGCCTCTTCTACCGGGGCATCAGCATTGAGGACCTCATCCAAAGCTGCATCAAAGAAAACCGCTTCGGCTTTGAGGAGACGGTGTATCTCCTCCTCTTCGGCCAGCTTCCCACAGCCTCGCAGCTGAAGGACTTCCAATACCTCATGGCCCGGTGGAGCCAGCTGCCCAGCTACTTTTCTGAGGACATGATTCTCCGCTCCCCCAACAAAAACATTATGAATAAGCTGGCCAGCTGCATCCTGGCCCTCCACTCCCACGACGGCGAGGCGGAAAACCGGGAGCTGGAGAACGAGCTTTTCAAGTCCTTCCGCATGGTGGCCCGGACGCCCACCATCGTGGCCCACTCCTACGCCGCCAAGTGCCATTATTTCGACAAGGACAGCCTCTATCTCCACCGCCCCCGGACGGACATGAGCGTGGCTCAGAATTTCCTTTACTCCCTGCGCAAGGACACCCAGTTCGACGACGACGAGGCCAAGCTCCTGGACCTGTGCATGATTCTCCACGCGGAACATGGCGGCGGCAACAACTCCACCTTCGCCTGCCGGGTTCTCACCTCCTCCGGGACAGACTTCTATTCCTCCATCGCCGCCGCTGTGGGGGCGCTGAAAGGCTTCCGCCACGGCGGGGCCAACGTCAAGGTGGTGGAGATGATGAAGTACCTCAAGCGGGCCGTCCGGGACTGGAAAGACGACGGCCAGGTAAAAGACCAGCTGGTCCGCATCCTCCGCCGGGATTTGGGGGACGGCACCGGGTTGATCTACGGCATGGGGCACGCAGTCTATACCCTCTCGGACCCCCGGGCCAAGATTTTAAAACAGTTCTCCCGCCACCTTGCGGAGAAAAAGGGCATGGTGGAGGAGCTGGACCTCATCGAATCCGTGGAGCGGCTGGCTCCCCAGGTCTTCCAGGAGGTCCGGCACTCCGACAAGCCCATCTGCGCCAACGTGGACCTGTATTCCGGCTTTGTCTACACCCTGCTGGGCATCCCCGCGGACCTGTACACCGCCATTTTTGCCAGCGCCCGGATGCCCGGCTGGTGTGCCCACCGCATTGAGGAGTGCTGCGCCGACGATCCGCGGATTATCCGTCCCGCCTACAAAACCGTCTGCAAGCGGGTTCCTTACGTGCCCCTTACCGAACGCTGATTCGTTTCCTCCGGAGAAACCAAACGGAACAAGAGCGCGAACCCGCCCGGCTCCTCCGGTGAACCCCCAAGCCGAAGCGGCGGCATACGATTGCCTGTTTTAGGAGGTCTTATATGATCACTCTTCACGACACCGGCGTCTTCCTTTCGGAGGGCGCGCTCCACACCGCGGCCCCCCTCTCCATGGAGGAGGGTCGGCGGCGGACCCTGGCCTGGAACATCCTCCAGACTCACAGCGTCTCCGGCGATCCCCAGCGGCTCCAAGTCCGCTTTGACGCCATGGCCAGCCACGACATCACTTATGTCGGCATCATCCAGCAGGCCCGGGCCTCGGGCATGCAGGAGTTCCCCATACCCTACGCCCTGACCAACTGCCACAACTCCCTCTGCGCCGTGGGGGGCACCATCAACGAAGACGACCACGTCTTTGGCCTCTCCGCCGCCCGGAAGTACGGCGGCATCTACGTCCCCGCCAACCAGAGCGTCATCCACTCCTATGCCCGGGAGCAGCTGGCGGGCTGCGGGAAGATGATCTTAGGCTCCGACTCCCACACCCGCTACGGAGCCCTGGGCACCATGGCCGTGGGCGAGGGCGGGCCGGAGCTTTGTAAGCAGCTTTTGAAAAACACCTGGGACGTGCCCTACCCCAAGGTGGCCCTGGTCTACCTCACCGGTGCGCCCAAGCGGGGCGTGGGTCCCCATGACGTGGCTATCGCCCTGGTGAAGGCCACCTTTGAAAGCGGCTTTGTAAACAACTGCGTGCTGGAGTTCGCCGGGCCGGGCGTGGCCGGCCTGCCCATCGACTACCGCAACGGCGTCGACGTCATGACCACGGAGACCACCTGCCTGTCCTCCATCTGGGAGACCGACGAAGAGACCCGGGGCTTCTATGAGGCCCACGGGCGGGGGGAGGAATACAAAGAGCTCCATCCCGGCGAGTGGGCCTGGTACGACAAGTACATCGAGCTGGACCTCTCCCAAATCGAGCCTATGATCGCCCTGCCCTTCCACCCCTCCAACGCCTGGACCATCCGGGAGTTTTTGGCGGGCGCCCCGGACATTCTGGCAAAGGTGGAGGCGGACGCGCAGAAGCGCTATCCCAAGGCCAAGATCAACCTGGCCCAAAAGGTCCGGGACGGCGGCGTCTGGGCGGACCAGGGGGTCATCGCCGGCTGCGCCGGGGGGCTTTTCGACAACATTACCGAGGCGGCGGACATCCTCCGGGGCGGCAGCTGCGGCGACGGGTATTTCACCCTGGACGTGTACCCCACCAGCGTGCCCGTCAGCCTGGAGCTGACGAAAATCGGGGCGGCGGCGGATCTGCTCCAAAGCGGCGCGATCCTCAAGCCCAGCTTCTGCGGGCCCTGCTTCGGCGCGGGGGACGTGCCCGCTCACAACGGCCTCAGCCTCCGCCACACCACCCGGAACTTCCCCAACCGGGAGGGCTCCAAGCCTGGCGAGGGCCAGTTCGCCGCTGTATGCCTGATGGACGCCCGGTCCATCGCCGCCACGGCCAGAAACGGCGGAAACATCACCCCCGCCACGGAAGTCGAATACGAGCCCGTCCGGCGTCCCTACCACTTTGACAAGAGCGTGTACGAGAAACGGGTCTACAACGGCTTCGGCCAACCCAAGCCGGAGGAGGAGCTGATCCTGGGCCCCAACATCACTGACTGGCCCAAGATGCGGCCCCTGGCGGAGAACCTGCTGGTAGAGCTGGCGGCGGTCCTCCGGGACGGCGTGACCACCACCGACGAGCTGATTCCCTCCGGCGAAACGTCTTCCTACCGCTCCAATCCCCTGCGGCTGGCGGAGTTCACTCTGTCCCGCCGGGAACCGGAGTACGTAGGCCGCGCCAAAGAAATCGCGAAGAGCGAGGCCAAGCGTCTGGCCGGGGACGTGCCCGAGCGGCTGCAAGCCCTGCTGGACCGCTGCGGCGCGGACGCGGTGAAAACCCAATTCGGCTCCTGCGTCTTCGCCAACCGGCCTGGAGACGGCTCCGCCAGGGAGCAGGCCGCCTCCTGCCAGAAGGTGCTGGGGGGCTTCGCGAACATCTGCTATGCTTTCGCCACCAAGCGTTACCGCTCCAACTGCATCAACTGGGGCATCCTGCCCTTCACCCTGGAGGAGGGGACGGCGTTCCCCTATGAGGCGGGGGACTGCGTATTTGTCCCCCACATCCGGGAGGCCATACAGGCGGGCCGGGAGGACATCCCCGCCAAAGTGCTGAAAGCGGACGGAGGCGAGGCGGACCTTCTCCTCCACGTCCGGAATCTGACGGCGGAGGAGCGGGAGATTATCCTGGACGGCTGTCTCATGAATTACTACGCCAAGCGGGCAGATTGACGGAGGCGCTTTATGGAAAAGATCAAAATGACCACCCCCCTGGTGGAGATGGACGGGGACGAGATGACCCGCATCCTCTGGGGATTGATAAAAGACAAGCTGATTCTTCCCTTTGTGGATTTGAAAACCGAGTACTATGACTTAGGTCTCCTGAACCGGAACGCCACCCGGGACCAAGTCACCGTGGACGCCGCCCGGGCCGCGAAGCGGCTGGGCGTGGCCGTGAAGTGCGCCACCATCACCCCCAACCGCCAGCGGATGGAGGAGTACCCAGAGCTGACGGAAATGTGGAAATCCCCCAACGGCACCATCCGGGCCATCCTGGACGGCACGGCCTTCCGCTGTCCCATTGTCCTGCCCTGCGTCAAGCCTGTGGTGAAAAACTGGGAAAAACCCATCACCATTGCCCGCCACGCCTACGGCGACATGTACAAGGCCGTGGACATGACCACGGAGGAACCGGGAACCGCTGTCCTCACGTTCAAGGGCGAGAGCGGGGCGGAGAAGGCCCTGAACGTCCAGACCGTGGACGGTCCTGCCGTCTGGCAGGGCCAGCACAACAAGGAAGCCAGCATCCGGGCCTTCGCCCGGTCCTGCTTCCAATACGCTCTCGCTCAAAAGCAGGACCTATGGTTTTCCGCCAAGGACACCATCGCCAAGGTCTATGACGGGGAGTTCAAGCGTATCTTTGAAGAGGAGTATGAATCTTCCTATAAGGCGGAGTTTGAAACACTGGGTCTCGCCTACTTCTACACCCTCATCGACGACGCCGTGGCCCGCTGTGTTCGCTCCAAGGGCGGGTTTATCTGGGCGCTGAAAAACTATGACGGGGACGTGATGAGCGACATGGTCGCCGCCGCCTTCGGGAGCCTGGCCATGATGACCTCCGTGCTGGTTTCCCCGGACGGAACCATGGAGTTCGAAGCTTCCCACGGCACCGTCACGCGGCACTATTACCGGTATCTCCAGGGCGAAAAGACCTCAACCAACCCCATGGCCACCCTCTTCGCCTGGTCCGGGGCCCTGAAACGCCGGGGAGAGCTGGACAATCTTCCGGACCTGATCCGCTTCGGCCAGCGGCTGGAGGACGCGGCCCTGGGGACTTTGAAGGACGGCGTGATGACGAAGGATCTCCTCCCCCTGACGGAGCCCGGTTTTCCGGCCCGGGGCGTGGGCAGCGAGGAGTTTTTGGACGCCATTGCGGCCAGGCTCTGAGGAAACGGCCCGGGAAACGCTATACGGCGG
>JAAWTB010000021.1 GCA_022801815.1 Oscillibacter sp.
AGTTTTTCCATGTAAATCTATATTATGCCTATTTCCCGCCCCTGTCAAGGGCGGGGCCCAAAAGCCTCCGGCGGATTTTCCTCGACCTTTTCGGAAATTTGTGGTATACTACTGATTTGTACGATATCTCTGTGTTCATCACCGTAAAATACAGCGATCCACCTCCGCCAAGAAAGGACGGTTCAACTATGTGGGCTGACAAAAGCGTATTCTATCAAATCTATCCCCTGGGCTTCTGCGGCGCGCCCAAGGAAAACGACGGCGTAACCGTAAGCCGCATCGGCAAAATCGGGGACTGGGCCCCCCATATCCAAAAGCTGGGGGCCGGCGCCCTCTACCTCTCCCCCATCTTCGACAGCGACCGCCATGGCTACGACACCCGGGACTACCGGAAGGTGGACTGCCGCCTGGGAACCAACGAGGACTTTGCCCAGGTGGCGGAGGTCCTCCACGCCCACGGCATCCGGGTGGTGCTGGACGGCGTGTTCAACCACGTGGGCCGGGGCTTCTGGGCCTTCCGGGACGTGCAGGAAAAGAAATGGGACTCCCCCTACAAGGACTGGTTCCATATCAACTTCGACGGCAATTCCAACTACAACGACGGCTTCTGGTACGAGGGCTGGGAGGGCCATTTCGAGCTGGTGAAGCTGAACCTCCGCAACCCCGCCGTGGTGGACTACCTGCTGGAGTGCGTGAAGTTCTGGGTGGAGGAATTCGGCATCGACGGCCTCCGGCTGGATGTGGCCTACTGCCTGGAAATCGACTTTCTCCGCCGCCTCAGGAGCTTCTGCGACGGCCTCAAGCCGGAGTTCTTCCTGGTGGGCGAAACCCTCCACGGGGACTACAACCGCTGGGTGGGGGACGGCCTCCTCCACTCCTGCACCAACTACGAGTGCTACAAGGGCCTCTATTCCAGCCTGAACTCCATGAACCTCTTCGAGATCGTCCACAGCCTCAAGCGCCAGTTCGGCCCGGAGCCGTGGACCCTCTACAAGGGAAAGCACCTTCTCTGCTTCGCCGACAACCACGACGTGACCCGGGCCGCCAGCATCCTGACGAATCCCGCCCACGTCCCCCTGATTTACGGCCTGGCCTTCGGCATGCCCGGCATTCCCTGCCTGTACTACGGCAGCGAGTGGGGCGCCCTGGGGGAGAAGTCCCAGGGGGACGACGCCCTGCGCCCCGCCTTTGACGCCCCGGAGTGGAACGCTCTGACGGACCAGATCGCCGCCATGGCCAAGGCCCACCGGGAGAGCGAGGCCCTGTGCTATGGGGACTTCAAGGACATCGTCCTCACCAACCACCAAACCATCTTCCAGCGCCGGACGGACGCGGAGCGGGTCCTGGTGGCCGTCAACGCCTCGGACGCGCCCTACACCGCCCACTTTGACGCGGGCTGCGGCCAGGCGGTGGACCTGATTACCGGGAAGCTCCACGACTTCGGCGGCGGCAGCGAGCTGCCCCCCTACAGCGTGGCGTTCTGGAAGTGCGAGAAAGCATAAACACTTTATAAAAGCAAAACCGCCGCCGGATTTGAACCCGGCGGCGGTTTTTTATTCCGTTCCGCTCCAAGCGCTCCTCCTCTCCCCGGCGGAGAGGAGGGTAAACTCGTTTTTGCGAAACCGGATCAGCCCCTCCGCCTCCATGCGGCTCAGCTCGTGGGACAAGGCGCTGCGGTTCACGCAGAGGAAGGCCGCCAGCTCCTCCCGGGAGAAGGGAATGCGGAAGGTGCTGGTCCCCCGCCGCTCCGCCTGCATGGTGAGATAGACCAGCACCCGGTCCCGGAGGCCCCGCTGGGCCAGGATGGCCAGACGGTAGTGCTTGCGGAGATTGCCGTCGGAGAGGAGGGTCAGCAGGTTCCGCCAGAGGATCGTCCGCGCCTCCCCGGGCAGCGCCTCCGCTTCCAGCACCAGCGCGCCGGGAAGCTGAAGGACCTCAAGGCGGTCCGCCGCCACAGCGTAGTAGGGCGAGCGGCGGCTGCGGGTGCAGATCAGATCCGTCCCCAGGGTATGGCCGGGCCCCAGTGCGTCCATCAGGCTGCTGGTCCCGTCGGAGAAAATCTGGGAGATCTGGACCTTTCCCCGAAGGACTACGCCGAACCAGTCCACCCGGTCCCCCGGCGCGATGAGGACCCTCTGCCTCTCAAATTCCCGGCGCTTCCCCCGGGGCAGGATTTCCCGCTCCAGCGTCTCCCGGGGCAGGTCCTGAAACAGGCGGCACCGGCTTAGAGCCGTCAAGCGCGTATCCATGGCATCCCCTCCCTTTCTGGAAATTATAGCAGAGAAATGTTGTCATAACAACTTCTTTTTCCTCGGGCCTCCTTTATAATAGACCCAACTCACGCCGCCAAGGAAGAAAGGAGGCCGCCATGCGGGACCGCTACGCCAGGAACATCACCTACCTCCGCCTTTCCGTCACGGACCTCTGCTCTCTCCGCTGCCGGTACTGCATGCCCGCCGGAGGCGTCCCCAAGCGGGACCGCAGGGACGTCTGCTCTTTGGAGGAACTGGTGGAAATTACCCAGGCCGCCGTGGACTGCGGCGTCCGAAAGGTCCGCCTCACCGGCGGGGAGCCTTTGGTCCGCCGGGGGATTCTGGATATCTGCCGGGGAATTTCCGCCAGTTCGGAGGTGGAGGAGCTGTGCCTCACCACCAACGGCGCGGCCCTCTCCCAACTGGCAAAGCCCCTCCGGGAGGCGGGGGTGGACCGGCTGAACGTCAGCCTGGACACCCTCCGGCCGGACCGGTACGCCTACATGACCCGGGCGGGCCGTTTGGAGGAGGCCTTCCGGGGCCTGGAGGCCGCGGCGGAGGCGGGCTTTACCGGGACAAAGCTGAACGTGGTGCTGATGAAGGGCTTCAACGAGGACGAGATTCCCGATTTTGTCAGCCTGGCCCGGCGGTATCCCATAGAGGTCCGCTTTATTGAATTGATGCCCATTGGGGAGGGCGGAACCGCCCAATTCCTCCCCGCCCAGGCGGTGCTGGACGCCTGCCCGGACCTCCACCCGGCGGAGGGCTCCGGCGTGGCCCGGCGCTACCGCCCCCCGGACGGGCCGGGGCTGGTGGGGCTGATTGAGCCCATGAGCCACCGCTTCTGCAAAAGCTGCGACCGCATCCGGGTGACGGCGGACGGAAAGCTGAAGCCCTGCCTCCACTCGAACCAGGAGATCCCTCTCCGGGGACTCCACGGCGAGGCCCTGCGCCGGGCCATCCGGGAGGGCGCGGCCGCCAAGCCGGAGCGGCACCACATGAACGAAACCGGCCGCAGCGAGGCGGGCCGGAACATGCACCAGATTGGAGGCTGAACCAGATGGAAAACCTGGAATTGACCCACATCAACGAACAGGGCCGGGCCCGCATGGTGGACGTGACCCAAAAAGACGTCACCTTCCGCCAGGCCGAGGCGGAGGGCCGGGTCCGCATGAATTCGGAGACACTGGCCCTCATCCGCACCGGCGGGACTCCCAAGGGGGACGTTCTGGCGGTGGCCCAGGTGGCGGGAATTATGGCCGCCAAGCGGACCCATGAGCTGGTTCCCATGTGCCACCCCCTGCGGCTGACGGCGGTGGATATTTCCTTCACCCTGGAGGAATGCGCCGTTTACATCCGCTCCAAGGCGAAGTGCAAGGGCGAAACCGGCGTGGAAATGGAGGCCCTGACGGCGGTCTCCGCCGCGGCGCTGACCATCTATGACATGTGCAAGGCCGTCCAGCGGGATATGGAGATAACCGGCATCCGTCTTTGCCGGAAAAGCGGGGGAAAATCCGGCGACTTTGTAAAGGAGTGGTAAGCGTGGCGGTTGTGATATCTGTCAACATCAGCGAACAAAAGGGAACCGTAAAGCGGGAGGTTCCGGAAATTCAGCTAAAGCTCCGTCACGGCATCGTAGGGGACGCCCACGCCGGGGACTGGCACCGGCAGATTTCCCTTTTGGCAGAGGAGAGCGTGGACAAAATGCGATCCCTGCTGCCGGAGCTTCAGCCGGGGGCTTTCGCGGAAAATATCAACACCCGGGGACTGGAGCTGAAGTCCCTCCCCGTGGGGACCCGGCTCCGGCTGGGGGAGACGGTGGTGGAGGTCACCCAGATCGGCAAGGAGTGCCACAGCGATTGCGAGATTAAAAAACGCACCGGAAAATGCGTCATGCCCACCGAGGGCATTTTCGCCGTGGTGGTGAAGGAGGGGACCGTCCGCAAGGGGGACCCTATTGAAATCGTGGAGGAGGCAAAGGCATGAAATTGGTTCCCACCCGGGAGGCCGAGGGTCACGTTCTCTGCCACGACATGACCCAGATTATCCCCGGCCAGTACAAGGACGCCCGCTTCCGCAAGGGCCACGTGGTCCGGAGGGAGGATATCCCCGTCCTTCTCTCCATGGGCAAGGAACATCTCTATGTCTGGGAACTGGTCCCCGGCATGGTGCATGAAAACGACGCGGCAGAACGCCTCCGGGCTCTTTGTCAAAACCAGGGCATGGAGAGAAGCGCCGTCAAGGAGGGCAAAATCGAGCTCACCGCCGCCGCGGACGGCCTCTTTCTGGTGGACCGCCGGCGCCTTAACGCCGTCAACGCCTTGGAGGACGTGATGATTGCCACCCGCCACGGCGGCACGCCGGTCCGGAAGGGGGACAAGCTGGCGGGGATGCGGGTCATTCCCTTGGTGATTGAGGAGGAAACCCTTCGCCGGGCAGAGACCGCCGCCGGGGGCAAGCCCCTTCTGGAGCTGCTGCCCTGGAAACTGAAAACCGCCGCCATCATCACCACCGGCAGCGAGGTGGCCAAGGGGCTGATTCAGGATTCCTTTACCCCGGTGGTGGAGAAAAAGCTGGCGGAGTTTGGCATCCAGACCATCCATCACTGCCTCCCCGGCGACGATATAGAGGCCGTGAAAAACGCCGTCCTGGAAGCTAAGGCCGCTCATCCGGACCTGATCCTCTGCACCGGCGGCATGAGCGTGGACCCCGACGACAACACGCCGGGGGCAGTCAAGCGCAGCGGGGCGCGGATAGTCGCTTACGGCGCGCCGGTGCTGCCGGGGGCCATGTTCCTGCTGGGCTATTTCCAGGACGGCACCCCTGTCGCGGGCCTTCCCGGCTGCGTCATGTACGCCAAGCGCACGATTTTTGATCTGGTCCTTCCCAAGCTTGCCGCCGGAGTTCCCATCACCAGAGAGGACATCACCGTTCTGGGAGAGGGCGGTCTGTGCCTGAGCTGCGAGGTATGCACCTATCCCAACTGCGGGTTTGGAAAATAGCGCCATCTTCCCAAGGGGCGCAGCCCCTGTACATACCGTAATACCGGAAGGAGAATGACGATGAATCGAGCCTGGGCCCTGATTTTGACCCTGGCACTGGCCCTGTCCCTGGCCGCCTGCGGCGGCTCCAAAGGCAAGGACGCGGAGCTGACCGTCTTTGCCGCCGCCTCCCTTCAGGAGACCCTGACGGAGATCGGCGGGAACTACCAAAAGGACCACCCCAATGTCACCCTGGTCTTCAACTTCGACTCCTCCGGCACCCTCAAGACGCAAATCGAGGAAGGGGCCGTGTGCGACGTCTTCATCTCCGCCGGGCGGAAGCAGATGGATGATCTGGACGCCGCCGTCCAGCCCGCCGTCAACGCGGACGCCCCGGAGGAAGCTGAGGAGGAAGGTCTGGACCTCATTGACGCAAATACCCGCTTCAACCTGCTGGAGAACAAGGTGGCCCTGGCGGTGCCGGAGGGAAACCCGGCGGGCATTCACAGCTTCGGCGATCTGAAAACCGCCCTGGAGGCCGGGGAGGTCCTCCTGGCCATCGGGAACAGCGACGTGCCCGTGGGCCAGTACACCCAGAAGATTTTCGCCTATTTCGGGCTGGATGAAGCCGCCCTGAACACCGCTGGAGTCCTAACCTACGGCTCCAACGTGAAGGAGGTCACCACCCAGGTCTCCGAGGGGGCGGTGGACTGCGGCGTCATCTACGCCACCGACGCCTTCTCCGCCGGGCTGGACATCGTGGACACCGCCACGGCTGAGATGTGCGGGCAGGTCATCTACCCCGCCGCCGTGCTGAAAAGCAGCAAATCTCCCGAAGAGGCCCAGGCCTTCCTGGACTACCTCCGCACCCCCGAGGCCGGGACCGTACTGGAGTCTGTAGGCTTTACGCCTCTGGGATAAACGAAACGGGAGGGCCGCCATGGACTGGTTTCCCCTTTACAACTCCATCCGCATCGCCGCCGTGTCCACGGCAGCGGTGTTCTTCCTGGGCATTTTCGCCGCCCATATCATCGCCAAGGCCCCCCGGCTGGTGAAGGGCGTGCTGGACGCGGTCCTGACGCTGCCCCTGGTCCTGCCGCCCACGGTGGTGGGATACCTCCTGCTGCTGGCGCTGGGGCCCAAGCGGGCCATCGGCTCCTGGTTCCTGAACGCCTTCGGCCTGAAGCTGACCATGACCTGGTGGTCCGCCATCTTCGCCACCATCGTCGTGACCTTTCCCCTGATGTACCGCACCGCCCGGGGGGCCTTCGAGTCCTTCGACGAGACCTTGGCCCAGGCGGGGCGGACCCTGGGACTCAGCAATTTTTACATCTTCTGGCGAATTCAAATGCCCGTCTGCCGCCAGGGCATCCTGGCGGGGACGGTGCTGGCCTTCGCCCGGGCCCTGGGGGAATACGGGGCCACCTCCATGGTGGCGGGCTACACCCCCGGCCGTACCGCCACGGTCTCCACCACGGTCTATCAGCTCTGGCGCACCGGGGAGGACGCCCTGGCCCTTCGCTGGGTGCTGGTAAACCTGGGGATTTCCGCTGCGGTGCTTCTGGCGGTGAACCTGCTGGAGCGGAAGGAGGTGCGTTCATGGCCCTGACGGTTCAAATCCAAAAGCGGTACGGGACCTTCCGCCTGGATGTGGATTTTACTGCGGAGGACGGACAGGCCCTGGCCCTGCTGGGGGCCTCCGGCTGCGGGAAGAGCGTTGCCTTAAAATGCATCGCCGGCATCCACCGGCCGGACCGGGGCCGGATTGAGCTGGACGGCCAGGTCCTCTTCGACAGCAGGACGGGGGTGAACCTTCCGCCTCAAACGCGCCGGGTGGGCTTCCTCTTCCAGCATTACGCCCTGTTCCCCCACTTGACGGTGGAACGGAATCTCGCCGTCTGCCTGGGCCACATGGACCGGCAGCGGCGGCGGACCCGCACGGCGGAGCTTCTGGCCCTTTTTCATCTGGAGGGGCAGGCGGGCCTCTATCCCCGCCAGCTCTCCGGGGGCCAGCAGCAGCGGACGGCCCTGGCCCGGATTCTGGCGGCGGAGCCCCGGGCGCTGCTGCTGGACGAACCCTTCTCCGCCCTGGATGCATTTTTAAAGTGGCAGCTGGAGCAGGAGCTCCGGGAGGTTTTGGGCCGCTTCCCCGGCCCTGTGGTCTGGGTCAGTCACGACCAGGGGGAGGTTTACCGGAACTGCCCCCGGGTCTGCGTGCTGGCGGACGGGAAGTCCGCCCCGGCGGCAGGCATGGCGGAGCTGATGGCCAACCCCGGCACCGTTACTGCCGCCCGCCTCTCCGGGTGCAAAAACTTCGTCCCCGTTCGCCCCGGTCCCGCCCCGGGACTGGTGGAGGTTCCGGCCTGGGGCCTGCTTCTCCAATGCGCCGCCCCCTGGCGGGAGGGCGTTACCACCCTGGGCCTCCGGGCCGGTTACGTCCGCCCGGCAGGGACAGTCAACGCCTTTCCCTGCCGCGTTCTACAGGTAACGGAGGACGCGGCCGCCGTATTCGCCGCCCTCCGCCCCGAGGGCGCGGCCCCCGGGGCCCCGCTCCTTTGGATGGAGCTGGGAAAAGACGCCTGGGCCGCCCTGCCGGGCCGGGACCGCCTGATAGCGGCGGTTCGTCCGGAGAATTTGATGCTTTTAGAATAGGAGGAACGTGTATGTACGAAGCCGCGGTTCTCACCGTCAGCGACCGGAGCTTCCGGGGCCGGCGCCCCGACGGGGCGGGGCCTGTGGTTGCCTCCCTGCTGGAGGCGGCGGGGTACCGGGTCATTGAAACCGCCCTCGTCCCCGACGAACAGCCCGACATTGAAGCCGCCCTCATCCGCCTGGCGGCCCGGGCCGCCCTGGTGGTGACCACCGGCGGCACCGGCTTCTCCCCCCGGGACGTAACGCCGGAGGCCACCCTGGCCGTCTGCCAGCGCCTGACCCCCGGCATTCCGGAGGCCATGCGGGCCGCGTCCCTGACCGTCACGCCCCGGGCCATGCTGTCCCGGGCCGCAGCGGGCATCCGGGACGGCGCCCTCATCGTCAACCTCCCCGGCAGCCCCAAGGCGGCCCGGGAAAATCTGGAGGCGGTGCTCCCCACCCTGGAACACGGTTTGAAGATGCTTCTGGGCGGCCCCGCCGACTGCGCCCCGGAGAAATGAGGCTAAGCCGCATACGCGCCGCAAAAGGCACGGCCCCTTAAGGCCCCGAACGCCTCGGGAGCTCTTAAGGGGCCGCGTTTCTTGTTGGCCGTTCGCCGGGGAAATCAGATCAGCACGGCGGCCAAATCCCGGGTGGCGGTTCCGTCCTCCAGGACAAAGCAGGGGATGCCGATGCCGCCGTTTTCCCGGATGTCGGCGTAGGCGGGGCTGTCCTGCCGCAGGGCCAGATAGGCCTTCAGGTCCGGCAGGCTGGCGGAGAGGTTCTTGAACTCAATCTCCGCCTTCGCCTCGCTGAGGCGGTTCAGGGCATACAGGGTATCCGGGCACAGGTGGCTTCCGATTACGGTGACTTTCATGGTATGATCTCCTTTTCAAAAGAATAACAATGTGTTTGGGGGCGGGGTTTTCAGCCGGGCCGGCGGGAGGCCGTTTTCTTCTCCAGCCAGTCCTTACCCTCCACCAGCCGGGTGACCATCATGGAGGCAATGGTGTCTCCGGCAGCGTTGAGGCAGGTGGCGGCGGGGTCAAAGAGAAAGCCCAGGGTGGCGATGAGGGGGAAGGCTTCAGCGGGGAAGCCGAACATGCTGACAATCAGCATCTCGCCCACCAGTCCGCCGCCGGGGGCGCCGGAGAGGACGAAGGCGCTGAGGATGGCCACGGCGATGGCCATAGCGTAGGTCCCCACGCCGGTGAAGGGCATGTCGAAGATGCCGAACAGGAAGGCGATCTTCACGATGGAACTGAGGACGGAGCCGTCCATGTGCATGGTGCAGCCCATGGGCAGCTCCAGGTCGCTGACGTCTTTGGGCACGCCGATGCGGTCGCAGGCTTCCTTATTCACCGGCAGGGTGGCGGCGGAGCTCTGGGTGGCAAAGGCGGTGACGGCGGGGGTAAAGATGTGTTTCAGCATCCGGGTAAGGCCGGTCCTTCCCCCGGCGAACAATGCGTACAGCGGGAAGAACACCACTACATACAGCAGGCACAGGGGATAGTAAACCACCATGGACCGGCCGTAATCACTGAGGAGCTGCGGGCCGAACTCGCCGATAAGGTTGGCAAAGTATGCGCCCAGGCCCAAGGGGGCGATGGTCATGATGACCCCCACAAATTTCATGATGATGTCGTTGAGGTTGGACAGCAGCTTCCCCACGGGGCTGTTCTCCCCGCCGCAGGAGGCCACGCAGAAGCCGGTAATAATGGCAAAGATGATGAGGGGCAGCATGTGGGACTTGCTCCACAGCTCCGGGAAATCGCTGACCGTCAGGGAGCCCACAATCATCTGGGCGGCGGTCTGGGCCTCCCCCACCTCGGCGGCGGCCAGCTGAATGTTGGTCCCGGCGGAGGGGCTGAACAGGTTCACCCATGCCAGGACACAGGCGGCGGCAACGGCTCCCGTGCTCAGGAAGACCGCCACGGTGCCGCCCAGAATCTTCCCCAGCCGGGCCATGTTGGCCATGCAGCCCACGGCGCAGGCGATGGACACAAAGACCAGGGGCACCACAATGGTGAAGAGCAGGTTCAAAAAGATATCGCCGACGGGCTTCAGGGTCTGGCCCAGGCTTGGGGAAATCACGCCGATGAGGGAGCCGGCGGCGATGCCGCCAAGAAGGAGGATGGGGATCTTATACTGCTGCCAAAGGGATTGCTTTCCAGTTTGTGTAGCCATGATAACATCTCCATTTCTCGTTTCTTTGGTGTCTCTCTATTTTTATAACCTCCGCCGGGAGGGGGGTTACAGGCTGTTGACGGCAGCCTCCAGCTGGTGGAGGGCCCGCTCCAGTACGCTCCGGGGACAGGCGGCGTTCAAGCGCATGAAGCCGTTCAGGCTCCGGCCGAAGGCGCAGCCGTCGTTCAGGCCCAGCCGGGCCTTTTCGATCATAAAGTCGTGAAGCTCCCGGTTGCTCAGGCCCAGCGCCCGGCAGTCCAGCCACATGAGATAGGTGGCGTCGGGGGCGTAGGTCTTGATCTTGGGAATGTGCCGCTCACAGTAGTTCACCACGAAGTCAAAGTTCTCCGAAAGGTAGGGCAGCAGCTGCTCCAGCCACTCCTCCCCCTCCCGGAAGGCCGTCTCCATGGCGGTGACGGAAAAGGCGTTGTTCCGGTGGATGTCCATGTTCATCCAGAAACGGTCAAACGTTTCCTTCATATGCCGGTTGGGGAACACCACGGCACTGGCCTGGAGTCCCGCCAGGTTGAAGGTCTTGGTGCCGGAGATGCCGGTGACCACGTTGGCGGCAATCTCCGGAGAGAGGGAGGCGGCGGGGATGTGCTTCTTCCCGTGGAAGATGAGGTCGGAGTGAATTTCGTCGCTGACCACCAGGACGTGGTATTTCAGGCACAGCTCCATCATCCGGCGGAGGTCCTCCTCAGTCCAGACGATGCCCACAGGGTTGTGGGGGCTGCACAGCAAAAACAGGTCCGTCTGCCGGAGCTTTTCCTCCAGGTCCGCCCAGTCCACCGACCACCGGCCGTCTCGCTCCACAAGCCGGTTTTCCAGGACCTTCCGGCTGGCAAACTCGGCCATGTCGTAAAACTCGCCGTAAACCGGGGTCTGAATCAGCACGCTGCCGCCCTGGGGAGTATAGAGCTGAATCATGGCGCTGAGGGTCTGCACCACCCCCAGGCAGAAGCTCATGAGGGACGTGTCGGGGGTCCAGCCGTTCCGGCGGCTCTGCCAATCCCGTATGGCCTCAAAATAGCTGGCGGGCCTGGCGGTGTAGCCCCAGAGGCCCTCCTCCGCCCGGGCCTTCAGGGCGTCGATGATGGGCTGTGCGGTTTTGAAGTCCATGTCGGCAATCCACAGGGGAATCACATCCTCCGTGCCAAACTTCTGGACCCGCTCGTCATACTTGGCGGAGCGGTTTCCCTGGCGGTCGATTACCTGGTCAAAGTCATAGCGCATGGTCTCGCATCCTTTCTGAACGGATTGTATGTTTTCGGCGTTTGGCAGATTATTAAAGCAAAAAATATGCCAAACAGAAGGCCAACGCCGGAACTTCCCAGCATCTCCCCCCAAAATTAGAAGAGCACACAAAATCCCCGGGATAGATTTTGGCAAAACGCCAATGCCTATCCCGGGGATCTTTCCCCTGCCGGCGGCGCTTCGCCTTTCCGACAGACACGTTATTGGTTCAACCCATTAAATTGGTTAAATCACTCCATGCTTTGACCGCTTTCCCAAAGGGCCCGCCCCTTGGGCGTCAGGCGGCTTCCGCCCCGGCCCCGGCTGATTCGGACCAGGCCCCGGGCCTCCATATCCGCCAGCGTGTCCCGGACCTCCCGCTGAGAGAGGGGGAGATGGGCCTCTCTGGCCTGATTCAGCAGCGTCTCCCGCCCCAGGGGGCTTCCGGTTTCGGAGGCGGCGTAAAGCCGGGAGAGGAGGAAGCGGAACGCCTCGGAGGGTTCCCCCGCCTCCGGGACCCGGGGACCGCCGGCGCAAGGGGCGGGGTCGCCGGAGAGGAACAGCGTAGGGGGCAGGTCCTCCAGCCCGATGTCCACATGCCCGGTATAGATAAAGTACTCCACCGCGTTCCGCAGCTCCCGGATGTTCCCGGGCCAGGCGTGACGGCGGAAGAAATCCTTCACCGGCTCCGTCAGGCGGAACGTTCCCCCCAGCTCCCGGCGGAAGTGCTCCGTCAGCAGGAATATGTCGTCTCCCCGCTCCGTCAGGGGCGGGATAAGGGCCGGCAGGGTGCTGAGCCGGTAGTAGAGGTCCCGGCGAAAACTGCCCTCCCGGACCTTTTGCTCCAGGGCCTCGTTGGTAGCGGCCACAATGCGGACGTCCACGCAGATGATCCGGTTGCCGCCCACCCGCATCACCTCCCGCTCCTGGAGGGCCCGGAGGAGCTTGATCTGAAGGGCGGGACTCATGCCCTCCACCTCGTCCAAAAACAGCGTACCCCGGTGCGCCAGCTCGAAAAGGCCCGGACGGCCGCCCTTTTTCGCCCCGGTAAAGGCCCCTTCTTCATAGCCGAAAAGCTCGCTCTCCAGGAGATTCTCCGGAAAAGCGGCGACATTGATGGCCACAAAGGGCCCTTCCGCCCGGCGGCTGGCCTGGTGGACGGCGTGGGCAAAGAGCTCCTTGCCGGTTCCCGTCTCGCCGATGAGGAGGACGGGACTCTCGCTGCGGGCCATGCGGGCCAGGGTCTCCCTGGTTTTGCCGATAGCCTCCGACTGCCCGACCACGTCGGCGAAACTGTACTTGGCCTGGTGCCCCTTGTGGAAGAGCTGGCTCCGCAGGTCGTTCTGCCGGACCTCCACATCGTTGAACCGCTGGAGCAGGGCGAAGGCTCCAATGCAGGCGTTCTGCCGGATGACCGGCACCACCTCCACGCTGAGATGCACGCCATTGACCTTCATGGCCTTGACGGGCAGGGTCTCCCGGCTTTGCAGGCACTGGGCGAAGGGAATGTAAGGGAACACCTCCTCGCACCGCCGCCCCTGAACCAGGGACGCACTGACGCAGGTCATCTCCTCCGCCCGGCGGCTGCAGGCAAACACTTCCCCTTTCTCGTTTACGCCTACCACGCCGTCTTCCAGGCTCTCCATTAAAATGTGGAACTGACTTTCCAGCCGGATGGACCGGGCAAACATCCGGTCAAAGCTGTAGTTGCTGGTGGCCACCTCCTGGGCGTACTGCTGAAAGGCGGGCCCCTCCAGCAGATGCTCCAGCCCCAGCCGCAGGGCGATTTCAATCATCATGCCGGAGGTGCACACCCGCTGCCCCAGGTCGATGACCGTCTCCATGCCCGGCGGAACATAGCGGCCCTCGTCCGGCGTCACGGCCACGCGGACGTCCGGAACCTCCGGCGCGCCGGGGTAGAAGGGAATCCAGTGGATATGGGTAATCCCGAACTGCTCCAGCTGGGCGATGGCCTCCCGGGCCATGGTCTGGGTCATGTTGACAAACAGCACCTGGCTGCCCGCCGGAAGCTCCTTGAGCTTGCGCAGCTCGCTCCAGCGGAACGACACCTCCACTGCCATGGTCTGGCTGTCAATGGGAATGTGCCGCAGCAGCTCCTCCGGAGAACCGTAAGCGTCGGTGGAGGCCACGAACAAGTCCGCCCGGTCCAGCGTCCCGGCGGCGCTGCCGTCCAGCATGGAGAACACGGAGACGTCCGCCACGCCAGCGAACAGCGTTTCAATGTCAGATTTGTACGAAGCCCCTGCCCGAGGGTCCAGGGCGATGACGGAAATTTTCTTTTTGGGCGGCATATTCTCCCCCCTTTAACCAGTTTCTTAAACCAGTTAACCACAGCCGCCGCCGGTTTGCAAGGAATTTTGGAGAAACAGGCCAAAAAATATCCGGCACGAAACTTGCTATTATGGTACAATCAGAACAGCGCCGAACACCGTCTTTCGAAAGGAGCTTTCCCATGATTACAAAAGAAGAACTGCTGACCCTGCTGCACCGGGAGGTGGTCCCCGCCCTGGGGTGCACCGAGCCGGTCTGCGCAGCCCTGGCCGCCGCTGCCGCCCGACGCGCCGCCGGTGGTGAAATCGTCTCCGTCACGCTGGAAGTCAACCCCGGGGTTTACAAAAACGGCATGAGCGTGGGCATCCCCGGGTGGGGCTGAAATACGCCGCCGCCTTGGGGGCGGGCCTCGGAAATCCGGAAAAGGGGCTTAAACTGCTGGAGGATTTGAATGATGCGGTTTCCGCCCAGGCCATCCGTCTGGTGGAGGACGGCCGGACCGCCGTGTCCATCAAGCGCGGCGAGGCCCAGCTCTACGCCCGGGCAGAGGTGGTCACTGCCAATGGGACCGGCGTCAGTGAAATCCGGGGCACGCACTCCAACATCATCCTCGTCCAGCGAAACGGGGAGGTCCTCTTGGAAAAGCCCTGGTCCGCAGCCGGGGGGGACGAGCTCCACGACCGGCTGAAAACCATGACGGTGGCGGAAATTCGGGCCTTGGTTGAGCAGTGCTCCCAAGAGGAGCTGGCCTTCATGCTGGAGGGCGTGGAGCTGAACGAGAGCCTGGCAGACTACGGCTTGGAGCACGACCCGGGCATCGGCATCGCCGGGTCGCTGAAGCGGCAGACAAACAGCATGGGAGACAATCTGTTCAGCCGCATTATGACCCGGGTGGCCGCCAGCGCCGAGGGACGCATGAGCGGCTGCCCCTACGCGGTTATGAGCAGCGCGGGCAGCGGAAACCACGGCATCACCGCCGTGATTCCCGTGGCAGAGATGGCCCGGCACCTGGACGCATCCCAGGAGCGGCTGGTAAAGGCTCTGGCCTTTTCCCACACGCTGAACGTCTACATTAAGCTCTTCACCGGGAAGCTGTCCGCCACCTGCGGCTGCGGCGTGTCTGCCGCTGCCGCCGCCTCCGCCGCCATGGTCTGGCTGATGGGAGGAAGCGACCAGCAAATCGGCGGGGCCATCATCAATATGAGCGGAGACCTCACCGGCATGGTCTGCGACGGCGGGAAAATCGGCTGCGCCCTGAAGCTGGCCACCGCCGCCAACGCGGCGCTGATGTGCGCCTATCTGGCCATGGACGGCGTGGTGCTCCAGGCCAGCGATGGCATTTGCGGCGCCACGCCGGAGGCCGCCATCCGCAGTATGGGCCGGGTCAGCACGCCGGGCATGGTGGAGACGGATCGGACCATCCTGGAAATCATGATGGAAAAAGAGGGCTGAAAAACGAACTGCTCCGGCACGCGCCGCCATATGCGGGGCCTTGCCGGAAGGGGAACACCCGGGCGCCGGATTCCCGAAAAACCCTCCCGCCGTCCCTTCCGGCGGGAGGGTTCTTTCCATTCTCACAACTCTTATAAATGTGACGGACACCCGTGCGCCGCCCCGCTTGCGGCCTCCCGGCGGAGGGCCCGCTCGTAAATCAGCTCCCCGGTGATGCTGACGGCGATTTCCTCCGGCGTCACGGCCTTGATGGCGGTGCCAATGGGGGTGTGGACCCGCTGGATGGCCTCCTCGGAAACCCCTGCCTCCCGGAGCTTTCCATTGACGTAGGCGGTTTTTGTCCGGGAGCCCATGACTCCCACATAGGCCAGAGGCCGCCGCAGGAGCTGCTCCTCCACCTCAAAGTCGTGGCTGTGGCCGCTGGTCATAACCACGGCGTAATCCTCCGCCGTCAGCTCCAAGCGGGCGGCAAGATCGGTGTACGCGCCGCAGACCACGGCCTCCGCCTCCGGGAAGCGTTCCTTGCTGGCAAACGCCGGACGGTCGTCGAACACCGCCGCCCGAAAGCCCACGCTCCGCAATACCGGAACCAGGGCCAGGGCGCAGTGCCCGCCGCCGAAAATCACCACCCGTTCCCCCACCGGCAGAGGGAGGAGCAGCCGTTCCCCGTCCCACGCGGGTCCGGCCGGCCCCTCCTCCAGCAAGGAGGGGGCTTTGTCCGCCGCCAGGGCCAGCCAGCCGCCCCGGCGGGCCTCCAGCCGGGCCTGGGCCTTCCGGGCCAGAGCTTTCCAGGCTTCGCTGTCCCGGGGGATGAATTGAAGCAGCACCGTCTGCTCCCCGCCGCAGACAGAGTCCAGCTCTCCCCCGTGGCGAAGCTCCAGGCGGCGGACGGCAGACCGCCCCTCTTTCAGCAGCTCTGCCGCCACAGCCAGGGCCTGGGCCTCCCCCGGCCCGCCGCCGATGGTCCCGGTCACAAGGCCCTCCCGGCCCGCCAGCAGCTGGGACCCGGTTCCCCGAGGCGTAGACCCCTGGGCGGAAACCACCGTGACCAGCACGGCGTCCTCCCCCCGGTCCAGCAGGGAGAGCAGGCGTTCCAATATCGTGCGCATAAGGGCGCTCCTTTCCCGCCGTCCGTTCAGCCCCCTGCCAAAAGGGAATACGCCGCCCAGGACAGCGCGTATAAGATGTAGATGTGGGCAGGGTAGAACACGTAGAAGAACCGCTTCGGCCCCTGTCCCCGCTCTCCATTGTAGCACAGCATCAGGATGGCCGCAAGAGCGCCGTACCACTCATAGGCCTCCGTGAACATCATGGTCCAATGGAACTCCGGGGACCGGGAGAACACCAGCAGGGGATAAAGGAAATTATAAAGCACCGTGAAGGCCGCAAACACGCTGGCCTGGACCCTTCGTTTCTTTCGGAAGCCGTACAGCAGGATTCCCGTAAGAATCGTGCCGATGCTGGCGTCCGGATTCGAGTTCCACATGGGCAGGAGGGTATATCCCAGGACGGACAGGGGCATCTGGAGAGCGGGGACCATCCCCATGAGCATACTTGCCAGGACAGGCCACGACAGAGGCAGGACCACCGCCGCCAGCCCCGGACCCCAGCGCTTTTCCCCCAGCCAGTCGATCCCCTGAAAGACCACCATTAAAATGGCAAAGGAGGTCATCATGCCGTTCATAGGATAGAATCCGTCAGGCCGGATCGGAAGGAGGCCGCATAGCATCAAAAGCAGCAGGCCAGACATCAGAAGGTGGATTGCGTATACTTTCATGAAGTACCGCCTTCGGTCATGCGTATGGGAAAATCCCTCCACCAGGCAGAACAGGAACAGCGGCGCGGCCAGCCGCCCCGCCATGCTGAACCACTCCGGCACCCGTCCTGTGTAAGCGAAGAAATAGTGAATGTGGTCCAGGACCATCAAAATCAGGGCAATCCATTTCAGCCCTGTGGAGCTGAGGCCCCTTGTTCGTATACTCTCCATGCGCGTTCTTCCTTTCATTTTGTATTATTAAATTGGTGTATTGATATAATAATACAATAATAAAAGAAAGTCAACCCAAAAAAGACCCGCGCCCGGTCGAGGACCGGGCGCGGGCAGAAGGAAGGTGGAGTTCCTTCCGGGGGCCGGCTTAGTTTGCGCCGGGATTTTTGGAGCGGATCACAAACAGCGCGCCGATCATCAGCACAATGCCGATGGGCAAGCCCAGCAGGCCCGGGGCTCCCATGCTCACCAGGATGCCCGCGATGAGGTAGGTGACGCCGGACACCACCGCGCAGGTGATGGCGTAAGGCAATTGTGTGGACACATGGTTTACGTGGTCGCACTGGGCGCCCGCGGAGGCCATGATGGTGGTGTCGGAGATGGGGGAGCAGTGGTCGCCGCAGACCGCGCCCGCCATGCAGGCGGAGATGCAGACGATGGCCATGGGGTTGTCCATGGAAAAGACGTTCTGCACGATGGGAATCAGGATGCCGAAGGTGCCCCAGGAGGTGCCGGTGGCGAAGGCCAGCAGACAGCCGATGGCAAACACGATCAGAGGCAGGATCATCTGGAGGCCGCCGGCGGAAGACCGGACGAAGTCCCGGACGAAGAATTTCGCACCCAGGGAGTCCGTCATGTTCTTCAAGCTCCAGGCAAAGGTGAGGATCATGATGGCGGGGACCATGGCCTTGAAGCCCTCGGGGATGCAGCCCATCATTTCCTTGAAGCTCATGGAGCGGCGGATGAGGTAATAAACCAGGGTGAACACCAGCGCGAAGGCAGAGCCCAGCATCAGTCCCACGGAGGCGTCGGAGTTGGAGAAGGCGGTGATGAAGCCCTCGCCGTCAAAGAAGCCGCCGGAGTAAATCATGCCGATGACGCAGCAGATGATGAGG
>JAAWTB010000022.1 GCA_022801815.1 Oscillibacter sp.
GAGGGTGAAGAGGTAGAGGAGCATCTGAATGTCCAGGCCCATGCGGACCGCCGAGAGGTCAAAGGACTTTTTGCCGGACTTGTAGTCCACCACCCGGAGGTAGAGCTTCCCGTCCTTCATCCAGCCGTCCACCCGGTCCACCTTCCCCCCTATCCGCAGCTCCCCGTCCGGCTCGGAAATCACCACGGCGGGAAGGTCCCGCCCGTCGCCAAAGGAGAGCTCGAAGGCCAGGGGGACGAAATCGGAGCAGCGAAGCTCCTCCGCCGCCTGGTCGACGACGGCGTAAGCGGCACTGCGCAGGCGGGCAAAGAGATAGCGGAAGCGGGCGTTCCGGTTTTTGAAGTTGCGCAGCTCCTGCTGGACGTACTCGTCGATGTATTTGCGGATGAGGGCGTGGAGGGTTTCCTGGTCCACTTGGGCGAAGCCCCCCAGGGACTGCACGTCCCGGGTGACCCGCTCCAGGAGGAAGTGGAGGAAGGTGCCGATCTGGGGCGCGTCAAAGGCGGCGGGGGTCCGGGGCCGGGCCTTGAGGCCGTACTCCATGAAATAGGAGAAATGGCAGGTGCGAATGCGTTCCAGCCGGGAGGCGGTCATGCTGACGCTCTCCCCATAAAGGGCGCGGACGGTCCGGGGGGACAGGGAGCCCCGGGTCTGGGCGGCGGCCCGGGCCATGGCCTCCAGCCGGGGGCGGAAGGCGGGCTCTTCCTCCAGCCGGCGCCAGAGGGCCCCGCCGGGGACGGCGGACTCCAGAGCCGGGAGGGGGGCCGTCAGGCGGTAGGGCTTCGCGGCGGGCTCCCGCTGGATACGCAGGGCGGGAAACAGGGTCAGGAGGCGGTCTACCACAAAGGCGGGACGAAGCTCCGCCCCGGAAACGTCGGCCACAGGCCAGCTCACCGTCAGGCCCTCCGTGGGCTGGGCCAGGGCGGCGTAGAGGTTCTGAAGCTCAATGCCCATCTGGTCCATGCCGGTGGGGGCCAGTTCGATGCCCCGCTGGGAAAGCTCCGCCCGGTCGTCCTCGTTTAAAATGCCGCCGCCCTGGCTGGGGGTGGGGAGGACGTGGTCGTTGGCCCCCAGGAGGAAGAGGTACTTGGCGGTGTGGCGGTCGTTCCGGGCGATGCCGGAAACCTGGACCTGGTCCAGAGAGACGGGAATGGTGCCCACGCTGTATTCCGTCAGCACCTGCCGGAAAAGGCGGGTGAACTCCTCCAGCTCCATAGGCTCGTCCCCCACGATCTCCACAAACTGGTCCAGCGCGCCGCAGAGAATCTCCCAGAGCTGGGCGGTCTCCTCCGCCTCCTGGAGGCGGCCCGCTTCGGCCTGGATATTCATTTGGCGTTCCAGAGCGTCCTGAAGGCTCAGCTCCTCCATGAAATCGTAGAGGGCGTTCACCTTGGCGGCAGCGGTCTCTCCGGTCTTCAGCCCCTCCGCCAGGCGGGACAGGGGGGCCTGGACCCGGCGGCGCAGGGCGTTGACCCGGGCCAGCCGCGCCGCCCGGGCGGGAGTCCAGGGGGCCCCGTAGCCGTCGGGATTTTCCACCCAGTCCACGTCCCGCAGCCACATGCCGCCGTGGACCTCCCACTTGAGGACGTAGTTTTCCAGCTCGTCGCACTCCTCCGGCTGAAGGCCCGCCAGGCCGGTTTTCAGCCAGCGGAACATATCATCGTATTCATATCCCCCCCCCGCCGAGGCCAGGACCCCGGTGAGAAGGCTGAGGACCGGCTTTTCCAGTATGTCGCTGCGGCGGCTGAGGTAGGCGGGAATCTGCCAGCGCTGAAACACCGTCTCAATGACGGCCTCGTAGGCTTCCATATTGCGGGCAGCCACCGTGATGTCCCGGCAGCGGCATTTTCCATCCGCCAGAAGGCGGCGGATGGCGGCGGCGGCCTGCTCCACCTCGGAGAAGACGGTATCCGCCTGGAGGAGGCGGATTTGGGCGGAATCCCCGTCATAGAGATCGGACGCGCCGAAGAAATGACGCTCCAAATGGCCCAGGGCGGAGCCGTCCCGGCTGGTCAGCGTTTCGATGTTCACCGGCTTCCCCTCCCGCTCCGCCAGGCGGCGGAGGCGCTCGAGGGTGCGGAGGGACGCGTCGAAAATCTCCTCCCGGCTGTCCGGCTGGCCCAGAAGGGTGACGGTGAGGGAATGGGCCTGGCGGAGGAGGATGGAAAGGCAGCGGCGTTCCTGGGCGGTGAAGTAGGTGAAACCGTCGATATAAATATCCTTGCCCGCGGCGTAGCCGGAGGCTTCCAGGCTGTCGCAGAGCTTGGTCATATAGTCCCGCGCGTCCAGGCCGGGGCGGAGGAGGCGGGCCTCATAGGCGGCGTAGAGAAGGCTCAGGTCCCGGAGCTTGTGGTGCGTGGCCCCGGGAATGGCCTGGGACTGCTGGTAAAGGGCCTCGGGAGAGACCTCGTAGCACCGCAGCTCGTCAAAGAGGGCCAGGAGCTGGCGGAGGAAGGCGGACTTCCGGGAGGGGCGGCGGTAAACCGTCAGCTCCGGGAGAACCTCCAGCAGGGCTTTTTCCAGGGTGAGGAGCTTGCCCCCGGCGTCCAGGGTCACCTGGGCCGCGCCGCCGGTGATGGAGAGGACCCGGTCCGAGAGGCGGCGGAAGCTCAGTACCTCGGCGTAGCGGCTGGCGGCGTCGCCGCAGGCGCGGCAAAGGTCCACCTCCGCCTGGTGCGAGGCGTGTTCGGGCACCAGGAGAATCTGGTCCCGTCCGCCGGGGCGGGCGGCGATGCGGCGAAGCACCGCCGTGGATTTGCCGGTTTTGGCCCGGCCGGTTAAAAGGGTCAGCATAAAGGGCCTCCTTTGCAGTATACCAGGAAGGCGGCCGGGGGAAAACGTCCGCTCTCTGGAAAAAGAGGCGGGGAGCGGGGCCGGCCTGGGGGTCTTTGCCGAATAGTATAGCACAGTTTCGGGGCCGGGGCGAAAAAATTTTTCTCCGGCGTGTATGGACGCGTGCAACCTTGCCGGGGAGCGGCGGGGGGATATGAGGGGAGCGTGAACGATGGAACGGGGAAAGTGGATAAGGGAATTTTGCGCCGCGTATCTGCGGACGATGGACCCGGAGCAGGCGGCGAAGGCGGCGGGGCGGGAGGACGGGTTCGCCCTGCTGGCGTGGAAAAGCGTCCGGAGGCGGCTGGAGAAGATGCGGAGCGTAGCGGCGGAAGAACTGCGGCGGGAGGATGTTCTCCGGCGGCTGGCCCGGCTGGCCTTCGGGGGGGCCAACGACGCGGCGCGGCTGGCACTGTCGCCGGGGGAGGTGGACCCGGGGGCCCTGGACCTCTCTGCCGTGGCGGAGCTGAAGGTCACGGACAAGGGGGGCGTGGAGGTGAAGCTGGTGGACCGGGTGCGGGCGCTGGAGACCCTTTGCACGCTGCTGGGGGATGGCGGCGGCGGGGCGGAGGAGCTGTACCGGGCCCTGGAGGACGCCGCCGGGCAGGTGGAGGAGACCTATGGCGGATAAGGGGCTGCGGTTTTCGGCAAAGCAGCTGCGGGTGCTGACCTGGTGGCGAACCCCCCGGTGGGAGGCCGTCATCTGTGACGGAGCGGTGCGGAGCGGGAAGACCTTTGCCATGGGGCTGAGCTTTTTCCTGTGGGCCCAGGCGGGGTTTGACGGGCGGCAGTTCGGCGTGTGCGGGAAGACCATAGCCTCGGTGCGGCGGAATCTGCTGGCGGAGCTGGCCCCCTGTCTCCGGCGGCTGGGCATGGAGGTTCGGGAGCGGCGGGGGGAGAATCTGCTGACGGTACGGTTCCGGGGGCACGAGAACACGTTCTTGCTGTTTGGGGGGCGGGACGAGTCCAGCGCGGCGCTGATTCAGGGAAGCACCCTGGCGGGAGTGCTGCTGGACGAGGCGGCGCTGATGCCCCGGTCCTTTGTGGAGCAGGCGGTGGCCCGGTGCAGCGTGGCGGGAAGCCGCCTGTGGTTCAACTGCAACCCGGAGGGACCGCAGCACTGGTTTTACCAGGAGTGGATTTTAAAGGCGGAGGAGAGGCGGGCTTTGCGCCTTCACTTTACCATGGAGGACAACCCGGCGCTTTCGGAGGGGATTCGGGAGCGATACCGGCGGAATTACTCCGGGGCTTTCTACCGGCGGTTCGTCCTAGGGGAGTGGACCGCCGCGGAGGGGCTGGTGTACGACTTCTTCGACCCGGGGCGGGACGCGGCGGAGGTTCCGGAGGACGGATTCTCCGCATGGAGAATTTCCGCCGACTACGGGACGGTAAACCCGGCCTCTTTCGGGCTGTGGGGCCTCCGGGAGGGGGTTTGGTACAGGACCGGGGAGTTTTATTACGACTCCAGGAAGGTGGGGCGGCAGAGGACCGACGCGGAGTATGCGGAGGATTTGGAACGGCTGGCGGGGGGGCGGGAAATTCAGAGGGTCATTGTGGACCCGTCGGCGGCCAGCTTCATGGAAACGCTGCGGCGGCGGGGCTTCCAAGTGGTTCGGGCGGACAACGACGTGGCGGACGGCGTGCGGGTGACGGCGGACCTGCTCCGGGAGGGGCGAATGATGATCTGCAAACCCTGCGGGGACTGCCTGCGGGAGATTGCCCAATACTGCTGGGAACAGCGGGGCCAGCGGGACGCACCCCGAAAAAAGGACGACCACGCCATGGACGACCTGCGGTATTTCGCCATGGATTTGGCGGGCGAGCAGGACGCGGACGGCTTTTTGGCCCTGGCGGTGGAACGGGGAGAATGTGTTTGATTTGAGAGGAGATGGGGCTTTGAAATGGCGGAAAAAGAGGGAGGCGGTCCCCGGGGCGGCGGCAAGGCCGGCGGCGGCGCAGCTGCGTAACTGGGAGAAGCACCCCTTTGGAACGCTGGGGGAGTACGTGCCCCTGCGGAACGGAGAGGCCCGGCTCTACCGGGCGGTGCGGGAGGCCGTGCCGGTGGTGGACGCGGCGATTTACAAGCTCATCCGCATGGCGGGGGGCGTGAGCGCCGCGTGTGAGGACAAAAGGGCGGAGAGGGAGCTGGCGGAGTTTTTGCAAACCGTCCCCGTGGGGCGGGGGCAGTACGGGCTGAACGCCTTTTTGGACAGCTATCTGGATTCCCTGTTGACCTGCGGCCAGGCGGTGGGGGAAATCGTTCCCGCCGCTGGGAACCGGGGAATTGCCGCGCTATTGTGCGGGCGGGTGGAGGACATCGAGATTCGGGAAGGGGAGAATCCCCTGACCTTCTCCATCTGGGGGCCGGACGAGGGCGGGCGGATGGCGGCGCTGCCTTATCAGGATTTGATTTTGTTCACGCCGCTGAACCCGGAGGCGGAGAACCCCTACGGGGTGTCGCTGCTGCGGTCCCTGCCGTTTCTGGCGGACATTCTGATGAAAATTTACCACACCGTGGGAGTGAACTGGGAGCGGTGCGGAAATCTCCGCTTCGCCGTCACCTGCCCCGGGGGCCAGGGAGCCGCGGAGCGGGGCAAGCTTCTGGCCGGGGAGTGGTCCCGGGCCATGCGGGAGACCCGAGGCGGCAGCGTGCGGGACTTTGTGGCGGCGGGGGATGTGGACATCCGGGTTATCGGCGCGGACGCGCCGGCGCTGGACAGCCAGGTACCCGTGCGGCAGATTCTGGAGCAGGTTGTGGCCAAGACGGGCATCCCGCCCTTTATGCTGGGGCTGAGCTGGAATTCCACGGAGCGGATGAGCAGCCAGCAGGCGGACATGCTCACCACCGAAATCACCGCCCTGCGGCGGACCCTGACGCCGGTGGTGGAGCGCGTCTGCCGCCTGTGGCTGCGGATGCGGGGGTATTCCTGCGCCTTTCAGGCGGTGTGGGACGACATCAACCTCCAGGACCAGGTGGAGGAGGCCCGGGCGGCGCTGTACCGGGAACAGGCCCGGAAGCTGCGGATTGAAAACGACGCCGCGGAGGCGTGAGAGATGGGAGGAATGGACATGGAGGAACAAAGGGGCATGGCGGCGGCGGATTTGGCCTGCATCAACGCCCTGGCCAAGGCGGAGCTGACGGCGGAGCAGGTGTATGTGTTTGAACTGCGGCTTTGCGACAATGAGGTGGACCGGGACTTTGAGCGGTTTGACAACGAGGCTCTGGAGCGGCTGGGCGAGCTGTTTGTGGGCAAGAGCGGCATCTTTGACCACCAATGGAGCGCCCGGGGCCAGACGGCCCGGATTTTCAGGACCGAGGTGGTCCGGGAACCGGCGGTCCGCACCCAGGCGGGAGACGGGTACCGCTGGCTGAAGGGCTGGGCCTATCTTCTGCGGACGGAGGAAAACGCCGGCCTCATTGCGGAGATTGAAGGAGGCATCAAAAAGGAGGTGAGCGTCGGGTGCAGCGCGGGGCGGAGCGTGTGCTCCGTCTGTGGGGCGGAAGACGGGGACTGCGGCCATGTGCCGGGACAGACCTATGACGGGGGCGTCTGCTTCCGGGAATTGAAGGACATCCGGGACGCCTATGAATGGTCCTTCGTGGCGGTGCCCGCCCAGCGGGCGGCGGGGGTGCTGAAGCGCTTCGGCCAGGAGCGGGAGGGGGACCGGACCCTCCGCAAGGAGGCGGAGCTGGGGCGGAAATACCTCCAGGCCCTGCGCCGGGAGGTGGTGCGCCTGGCTATGCTGGCGGACGACGGTTTGGACGGCGGCGTCTTCGCCCGGGCGGCGGAGCGAATGGAGGAGCCGGAGCTTCTGGAGCTGCGGCGGGCCTATGAGGCCAGGGCGGCCAAGCGGTTCCCCGCTCCGGTGCAGCTTAGAAGAAGGGACGCCGGAAAAGCGGAGGACGCGGAGGCGTTTTTGGTTTGAGGGCGGCCAGCGGGGCGAAGGTCCTGGGCCGGATATACAGAAGGAGGAACGAGTCATGAGCTATCATTTTGAGAACGTGCGGCTGGAAAAGGGAATGTACGGCCGCAGCGGAACCAGCTTCACCAAGACCCTGGAGAAGCTGGACCCCAGCGAGCGGTACCGGGGCACGGCGCTGGAGGGACTGGATGCCTTTCAGCGGCAGCTGAAACGATTCGACATCCATGTCAAGGGGGCGGACAGCGACCCGGTGGAGAAGTTTTTCCACACCAGCGAATCCTCGGTGCTGTTCCCGGAATTTGTGTCCCGGGTGGTGCGCCAGGGACTGGAGGAGGGGGGCATACTGCCGGACATCACCGCCACGGTGACGAAGTTCGACGGGATGGACTACCGGTCCATCTCCTCCGTGCCCACGGAGGAGGAGAAGAAGCTGGTCCAGGTGGCGGAGGGCGCGGCCATCCCCGAGACCTCCGTGCGGACGCAGGAGAATCTGGTGAAGCTCCACAAGCGGGGGCGGATGCTGGTGGCATCCTACGAGGCCATCCGCTTCCAGCGGCTGGATTTGTTTTCCGTCACGCTGCGGCAAATCGGGGCCTACATTGGGAAAATGCACCTTCAAGACGCCATCAAGGTGCTGATGGAGGGAGATGGAAACGAAAATCCGGCGGAAGTGGTGAATCACGGCGGCGAGCTTACCTACGACGGGCTGCTGGAGTTCTGGAACAAGTTCGACCCCTATGCCATGAACACCCTGCTGGTGGGGGGCGACGCCATGCTGAAGCTGCTGCGGCTCAAAGAGTTCCAGAATCCCCTGACGGGGCTGAACTTTCAGGGGACCGGCACGCTGTCCACGCCGCTGGGGGCCAAGCTTCTGCGGACCTCCGCCATGCCTGCGGGGACCATCATCGGGCTGGACAAGAACTTTGCCCTGGAGCAGGTCGTCGGCGGCGAGGTGACGGTGGAGTACGACAAGCTCATCGACCGGCAGCTGGAACGGGCGGCCATTACCTCCATCTCGGGCTTCGCCAAGCTGTTCGCCGACGCGTCCAAGGTGTTGAAGCTCAGCGGCGGCGAAGCCTCCAGCCAGGGCTGACGGGCCGTGAGCGAGCGGATTTTGGAGCTGGCCCTGGCGGCAACGGGGGGCGGCGAGACGGACAGGACGCTGCTGGAGCCCCTGTGCGCGGCGGCGGAGGAGGCCTGGCGGCGGCGCCTGCGGGAGGACGTGACGGAGGAGGATTGCGGCGAGGCCCTGCTCTGCGCCGCCGCCTTCACGGCGGCGGCGGACCTGGCGGCGGGAGAGGGAGGCGCGGCCTCCTTCTCCGCCGGGGACATCTCCGTAAAGCTGGACGGCGGCCTACGGCGGGCGGAGAGCCTGCGCCAGACGGCGGAACGGCTGATGGAGCCCTTCGTCCGGGCGAAGGGACTCTGGGCCCAGGGGGTGGAGGGATGACCCGCTGGGTGGAGCGAATCCTGGCCCGGTACGGGCAGGAGGTCACCGTGGAGCGGGACGGGACGGCGGAGACCGTCCGGGCCTTTCTTCAGCCGGCGGCAAAGCGGATGGAGGAGGGGCCGGAACCCTCCCCCGTCGGGGGGCTGGATAGGAGGCTGTGGCTCTATCTGGGACGGACGGCCCTGGAAGCCGGGGACGGCGTGCGCTGGAACGGACGGCGGTTCCGGGTCCGGAGCGGGCGGCCCCATTACATCGGGGACCGGCTCAGCCATTGGCGGGCCGTGCTGGAACGGGCGAGGGAGGCGGAATGAAGGAGCTGAGACAGATACGGGATGCGGTGATTTCCGCTCTTCGGGCCGAGGGACTGGCGGCGGAGGCCGCGTACCCCGGCAAGTGGGCGGCGGAGCGGAAGATGCCCCTGGCAAGCGTCTCCGTAGGGGCGGCGGCGGGCCGCGCCCTGGGCCTTGGCGGATACCTGGGACAGACTCGGGACGGGAAGGGCGAGGTCCGGGAGGTTTACGGCAAGCGGCTGGAGGGCGTGATTACCGTGGACGTCCGGGCGGAGCGGGCGGAAGACTGTGAAATGGGCGGCGAGACGGCGGCGTCGGCGCTGCTGGGGAAGCTGCCGGAGGGCATCCGGCCTGGGGAACTGAGCTGGGAGGCCCTGGCCTGGGAAAAGCAGACGGGACTGTTTCTCCGGCGGGGAAAGCTCCGGTGCGAGGCGCTGTTTTTGGCGGAGGCCGGGGACGAGGGGCCGGAGTTTTTGGATTTTATATTGAAAGGAGTTTTGCAAAGTGAGCAACCTGCATGAGCGGCCGGGGGTCTACTCGGTCTATGACACATCTTCGGTGGTGTCCGGGGGGCGGGCCGTCCGGGCCATCGGCGTGGCGGCGAAGGCGGCGAAGGGTACGGAGGACAAGCCGGTGACGGTAACCGGCTGGGCCGCCGGGGTCTCTGCCTTTGGCGAGGACGAGACGGCGGGGATGAGCACCCTTCTGCGGCTGCTGTTCCAAAACGGCGCGTCCACCGTGACGGCGGTCCGGGTGGCGGACACGGGCATGGCGGAGGACTACGCCCGGGCGTTCGCCGTCCTGGGAAGGGAGGACGTGCAGGTCCTGGTCTGTGACAGCGGCGAGCTGGCGGTCCAGAAGGCCCTGCGGGACGCGGTGGCGGAGGCTTCCGCCCTCCGGCATGAGCGCATCGCCGTGGCAGGCTGCGAGGAGGCGGAGGTCTCGGACCTGGTGAGCCGGGCGGCGGAGCTGAACAGCGAGCGGGTGGCGCTGGTGGGACCCGACGCCTTGGACCAGGCGGGAAAGCCCCTGTCCGGGGTCTTCGCCGCGGCGGCGGTGGCGGCTCTGGCTGCGGCGGGCGGAGACCCGGCGGCGCCGCTGAACGGGGCGGAGCTGAAAGGGCTGACGGGGCTGAGCCGGGACTATAGAGAGGAGGACATCGACCTTCTGGTCCGAGGCGGTGTGACGCCCTTGGAGTGCGTTGGGGGAACGGTGTCCCCGGTGCGGGGCGTCACCACCCGGACCAAGACCGGCGGCGCGGCGGACCAGACCTGGCGGGAGCTGACCACTATTCTGATTGTGGACGACGTGATTCCGGCGGTGCGCTCCGCCCTGCGCAGCCGGTTTTCCCGGAGCAAAAACAACGCCCGCAGCCGGGCAGCCATCCGCTCCCAGGTCATTGTGGAGCTGGAGAAGAAGCTGGCGGCGGAAATCATTGACGGTTATGACGAGGTGACGGTCACCGCTTCCCCCCACGACCCGGCGGTGTGCCTGGTGGAATTTGGCTTCGCCGTGGCCCATGGGCTGAACCAGGTGCATCTGGCGGTACATATCGAAATTTGAGAAGAAAGGGAGCGTGAGAAACGATGACGGGATTTCCCACCAGCGCCGACATCTATCTGGAGATGGACGGCAGAAAGGTCGCGGTGGTGCAGAGCTACACCGCCAAGGCGGCCAAGACCTCCCAGAGCATAGAGGCCTTCGGCGAGAGCGAGCCGGTGGCCGCCATTGAGGGGCAAAGACGCTATACGCTGGAGCTGACCCGGCTTTATGCTACGGACAGCGCCGTGTCCGACGGGATCAATTTTTATGATCTGGCGGACTTCTCCCTGGTGATCTGCAAGCCGGACCGGCGGGTTATCTACAGCGGCTGCCAGTGGAGCGGCATCCAGGAGGACGGACAGCTGAACGCCATGGTGGCGGAGAAGGTCACCGTGGTGGCGGCCAAGCGGATGGAAACCTCCGCATGAGGAGCGTGGACGAATTGCGGCCCCTGACGGCAGGACGGCTGCTGGCGCTGTGGCGGGAGTGCCGGCGGGCGGAGGACCCGCTGGAGCGGGTGCTGCTGTGCAACGGGCGGATTCTCGCCGCGTGCTGCTTCGCCCGGGGAGAGCCGGTTTACAAGGACGAGACGGAGGCCTTGGCGGATCTGACGGGGCGGCAGATGGAACAGCTGCTGCTGCGGCTGGCGGAGGGCGGCGGCTGCGAGGACCGCCGGCCCCGGAGGGAAACCATGAATCCAAAGTTTGACGCGGAGCGGTTCGAGGCACTGCGGGGAGAGTGAGGGGCATGGACTATTTGGGCTGGGAGCTGGAGCGGCAGCGCGGAGCGCTGCGGGCGCTGCTGGGCGGCGGGAGGCCGGAGGAGGACGGAACTCCCCGAAAGGAGGTTTCCGCCTGGGGCGGCGAAACGGACGGGGAGGAAACGCAGCGGAGTCCGGCGGACCATGGGGCGGCGGGGAGGCGTGCCGCTCTTCGGGAGGCCGGGCGGTACGCCGGAAGGGATGAAGAGGCCGGGGGGACCCTGTGGGGGGACCCTGGGGCCTGGGAGATGCTCCGGGAGGCGGCGGGAGGCCGCGTCCTAAGCGGGGGCGGCGGACCGGGGACGCTGGAGGGCATCTGGGCAGAAGATCTGGGCGGCGTGGTATGGACCGGAAACGGGGCGCGTCTGGGCGCGGAGACGGGCGCACCCTCCCGGCGGAGGGTCCCGGAGGAGGATTGGGCCGGGTGGGGCGGAACGGCGGAGACTTGGAATCCCTCCGGCGGGCAGGGCGCCCAATGGGGGGAACCGGCGGCGGGGGCCGCGGCGGAAAGGAGAGCGGCGGCGGAACCCGCCGGGGTGAGACGTGCCAAAGAGGGCTCTGCCGCCGGAGGGAGAGGACTTGCCGCCGGAGGTGCGGGCCGGGGGGACCCGCTGTTCCGGGTCCTTCCCTGGGGGGAGGGCTGGACGAGCGCCGCCCTCCGGGCGGAGGATGGGGCAAACGCTCTGTCCCGGGCAGTACAGCGGGACGCCAGGCGGTATGACGGCGGATTTGCGATATATTAATAGGACGGTCCGGCGGGCGGAGAGACGGCCCGCCGGGGAGAGGGGGGATGCGTCATGCGGCTGACGCCCATGCGGTTTAAGGAGTTTACATGGCCGCACAACCCGGAGGTGTACACGGTGGAGCACCGGCGAAGAATCGCTGTCCATCAGGTCCCCTTCGGGCCGTGCGTGATGCAGGAGCTGGGGGGCTCTTACCGGGTGCTGAAGGGAGAGGGCGTGTTCGCCGGGGAGGACGCCTACCGGAGGTTTAAGGAGCTGGCCGGAGTCTTTCAGGAGAAGGGGCCCGGGCTGCTGATCCATCCGGTCTGGCCGGCGGAGCGGGCGTATTTCACGGCGCTGGAGGCCGTGGAGGAGCCAAGGCCGGACTTTGTGCGCTACCGCTTTGAGTTCTGGGAGGACGGGGGCGGCTATGACGGCGGGCTGAAGGCGGTGGAGAGCGGAAACGGCGGGGGAAGCTCCGGCGGCGCGGCCCCGGGGAACGCCGCCGGAACCCAAAGGGCTCATATTGTCCGGAAGGGGGACACCCTCTGGGCGGTGGCCAAGCGGTACGGCGTGGAGCTGGCCGCCCTGATTCGGGCCAATCCCCAGATCAAAAACCCGAATTTGATCTATCCGGGAGAGGCGGTGAGGGTGCCGTGACGGGAACGCTTTACACGGCGGACCACCGGATGTTCCAACTGCCGCCCCTTTTGAGCTGGCGGGTCACCCACACGGGGACGGTGCCCTGCGACAGCTTTTCCGTTACCTTTGTTTACTGCAAGAAGATGGCGGAGGCGCTGAGGCTGGCGGCGGGCTTCGTAGCAGAGGAGGGCGGAATGGTGATGCTCCGGGCGGTGGTGGACGAGTACACGGTGGACCTGAACAGCGGCGGGCTGACGGCCACGGTTTCCGGCCGGGGCTATGCCGCCCGGCTGCTGGACAACGAGTCCCGGCCTGTCACCTATCAACAGGCCGCCCTGACGGAGATTCTGCGAAATCACGCGGAGCCCTACGGCGTCGCCTGCGGGGAGATGGCGGAGGTCCGGGCGGACTCGGTGTATACCGTGGCGGCGGGTTCCAGCCAGTGGAAGGCGGTGGAGAACTTTTGCCGGACCTATGGGGGCTTTGTCCCCCGGTTCAGCCGGGAGGGAACGCTGCTGGCGGGACCGGAGAAGGCGGGGCGGACCCTCTCGATTGGGGAGGGGGTGCTTTCCTGTACGCTGCGGGAAGACCATTACGGGGTGCTGACGGAGGCACTGGTGATTGACAAGACCCGGAACCAGGATTTTTCTGTGAAAAACCAGGAGATGATCGCCAGGGGCGGTCAGTGCCGCCGGGTGATCTACACGCCGGGGCAGAGCACCTGGGCCGCCATGCGGTACACCGGGGAATATCAGATTGCGCGGTCCAGGGAGGACGCCTGGACGGCGGAGGTGACGCTGCCGGGGAGCTTCCTGGCTTTCCCGGGGGACCGGGCGGCGGTGTCCCTGGAGCGGATGGGCCTGAGGGGAACCTATCGAGTGGCGGAGGCGGAAAACCGCTTTGACGGCCGGAGCGGAGCCGTGGCGGCGCTGACGCTGAAGCCTTTGGAATAAATGCGGGAGGGAAGACGATGTGGCTTTCAAGACAAATCAAGCCCGGGGCGGCCACGGCGGATGCGGACCTGGGCATCACCACCATCAGCGGTCAGAAGGTGGGCGTGGTGACCCGAGGGGAGGTTCGGGACCTGCCGGTCTACGGCCCCGGGGGCTATCTCTGGACCCCCGCCAACGGGGCGGCGGTGCTGGTGATCAAGGGCGGCCCCGGCGGCGAGGAGCAGTGCGTGGCCGGAGCCAGGCCACCGGAGAAGCTGCCAAAGATTGAGCCGGAGGAGGTTTACCTCTACGGCCCTGGGGGAAATTCCGTGTACTTGAAGCGGGACGGCAGCGTGGAAATTCAGGGGAGCCGGGTATCGGTGACCGGGGGACTGTCCATTACCGGGGAGCTTACCGTCAACGGGCAGCCCTGGATGCCCTGCGGATGCTGAGGGAGGGAAGCTGATGGAGCTGGAGCTGAAAAACGGGGACTATTTGCCCGACGGCGCAGGGGGCCTGCGGCGGGTGGGGGGCCGGGAGGCCCTCCTCCAGCGGGCGCTTTTCCGGCTGACGGCCCGGCGGGGGAGTTTTCCCTTCTGGGAGAGTCTTGGAAGCCGCCTGTGGGAGCTGGGAAGGGTCCCCGCCCACAAGAGGCAAAGCGCCGCCAGGCAGTATGTGACGGAGGCCCTGGCGGAGGAGCCGGTGACGGTGGAGAACGTGACGCTGGACCAGGGGCCCAGCGGCGCGGCGGCGGTAACGGCGGCGCTGCGCTACGAGGGAGAGGACCTGCCGGTGACGGTGGTGGTTCTGCCATAAAGGAGGGAAAGCGGTTTTGCGAAGCATAGAGGAGATTTATGAGACGCTGCTGGCGGACTTCGGGGAACGGGCGGGCTTCACGCCGGAGGCGGGCTGCGATTTGGCGGTGCGGCTGTGGGCTGCGGCGGCGGAGCTTCAAGCCCTGGAGATGCAGGCGGACTGGGTGCTGGACCAGAGTTTCCCCCAGACGGCTCAGGGAATTTATTTGGACCGCCACGGGGCCATGCGGGGGCTGAAGCGGGTAGGGGCCACCCGGTCGGGAGGCGTGCTGCGCTTCTCCGTGGAGGCGGCCCCGGCCATGGAGGTCTCCATTCCGGCGGGAACGGTGTGTATGACGGCGGAGGAAATACGGGTCCGGACCACGGAAGACGCGGCGATCCCCGTGGGAGCCCTGTACGCCGACACCCCCGCCGAGGCGGTGGAGCCCGGGCCGGGGGGCAACGTGGCGCCGGGAGCCGTGCGGTTTTTAACGGCCTGTCCCACGGCGGTGACGGCGGTGACGAATCCGGGCGCCTTCACCGGCGGGGCGGGGGAGGAGGACGACGAGACCTTCCGCGCCCGCATTCTGGAGAGCTACCGCCGTTTGCCCAACGGGGCCAACACCGCCTGGTACGAGACTACAGCCATGCGCTGGCCCGGCGTGACGGCAGCCAAAGCCGTGGGCCGGGCAGAGGGGCCGGGGACGGTGAACGTCTACGTCACCGGGGAAAACGGCCTTCCCGACGAGGCGCTGCTGGCGGGCCTTCAGGCGGAGCTCCAGGAGAAGAGGGAAATCGCCGTGACGGTGAAGGTCCTGGCCCCCACCGCCAGGACGGTGAACGTGGCGGTGGCGGTGGCTTCCAAGGAGGGGGCGGACAAGGAGGCGGCGCTGGAGTCTGCCCGGCAGGCCATTGCGGATTTCTTCGGCGGGCGGCTGCTGGGCCAGGCCGTGCGCCTAGCGGAGCTGGGAAACCGGCTTTATGATTTGGAGGGCGTGGAAAATTACCGCTTCACAGCCCCGACGGCGGACATCCCGGCGGACAGCACGGCCTTGCCGGTGCTGGGGACGCTGGAGGTGACGGCGCTGGAGGAGGCGTAAGGCATGTATGAGGAGTATTTGAGGGTCCTGCTGGCCCCCTTGGGAATCTACCGGCTGGACCGGGATTCCCTCAGCGGGGCGGAGCTTTACGCCCTGGGCAGGGGGCTGGACGCCGTGGCGGCCCGGCTGGAAGCGGTGGAGCGGGAGGCCGTCACCGCCACGGCGGAGGACGAGGGACTCCGCCGGAGGGAGGCCCTGTTCCTTCGCCGCCCCGCCGCCTCGACGCCGGAAGAGCGCCGGGCGGCCATTGCGGCCCTGCTGCAAATCGACGGGGACAGCCTGACGCCGGAGGCCATTGACCGGACCATCCGGGGCTGCGGCATTCGGGCCAGGGCCGTGGAGCTGGGGACCAACCAGGTTCGGGTGGTTTTCCCGGAGACGGCGGGGGTCCCGCCGGAGTTTGGGCAGATTGAGAAGATTGTGCAGGACATCCTGCCCTGCCACCTGGGAGTGGACTTCTATTTCCGCTTCCTCACCTGGGAGGAGTGCCATCGGGTGGGCTTCACCTGGGCCGGTATTGAGGAGCGGGAGTATGATTGGGACGGGCTCCAGCTGGCGATTCCGCCGGAGCCGGAGGAGCAATAAACGGAGGCGGCTCAGCCGCCTCCGTTTGCTTCTGTCAGATCTGGGACAATTCCCGTTCTATCAGCCGGTTTGCGAGTTCAAAGGCCCGGATGCGCCGCTCCGCCAGCGTGATTTGAGATTTATACCGCTCCGGGTTTTCCTTTCCCCGGAGGGTTTGGAGCGTCTCCCGCAGCTTGTGCAGGGTGGAGTCTATCTGCCGCTTTGCCTCGGTCAGGGCCTCTTTTGAAACCTCCATTTCAGCCCTCCGGACGAAAGCCCAGGCCGGTCTGAAGGGCTTCCATGGTCTGGCGGTCAAAGCGGTAGCTCAGGTCCCGGATGCCGATGGTGGAGCCCTTTTTCCGGTAGAGCCACAGCACGGCGGAGTTCTGGAGCTTCCGCTTGAGGGTATAGCCCCTGCCGGGATTTCCGGGGAGGAAGACCACGTCCTTGAGGTTGTCATAGGGCACCCGCCTGCCCCCCCAGAACCAGTCCCCCCTCATAGAACCGGGCGGCGTCCTTCCCCAGTTTTTTGGGAATCTCCACCAGCAAAGGGCCAAACTCCGGGTCCGCCGCCCCCTGGGCCCTGGGGCCGTCCCACTCCAGGACAAACCGCCCGCCGTGGCGGGCCGCCTGGGCCTCCGCCCCGGCCCGGCGCCGGGACGCGCCCTTGTTCCAGGCCTTGGTCATGGCCACGCACATCCAGATGAGAAAAATAATGATCAGGATAAACATAATGGCGGTAAACATAAAACCCGCTCCCTTCCGTTTTTATTTGCCGGAAAAAATTTTGCTCGAACCTTGGCAGCTCCCCTTTCCCGGGACGGGCCCGTCCCCTTTGCCGCGTTTCACCGCAGCGGCCCGGGGGCGAACGGGCCCCCTTGGCCCGCCGGGTGAAAAACAAAAACGCCATGCAGGGCAGACCCTACACAGCGCAAGAAGCAGACGCTCTTGATGCTTTACCGGCACGGGAAACACAACGGCAAAACCCGCCCCTTGCGTGGAGGGCCGGTTTGTCGTATAATATCCTCATGCGGTGCGGCCTCGCGGCCGTTGTGCAGGTGGATGTAGCACCTGTGCAGGCCGGGGGGCGTTGGCGCGCCCCCCGGCTGCCGCATCTTTGTTTTTCAAGTCGATTATAGCAGGATTTTCCCGGCAATGCAAGACCCTCCCCCGCCGGCAGGGCACGAAAGCCTGGCGGAGAGCCGGGGAAACGGCCGGGAACAAGAGCGGCGCAAAACCAAGGGCCAGCCTGGTGGAGAGGCTGGCCCTTGTCTTCACTGTCCGCCCGGCGCGTGTTGGAAGATCGTACGGACATGCGCGCCGGGCATGGACGGGGAAGCGGGGAATTAGGCGAGTACGGAGGCGGCGATGGCGTCGGCCAGCGCGTCGATCTCCGACTCGTTCTGGGGCTGGAGGGAGGACGTGACGGTCATCTCGTCATCCAGAATCTCCATGTGCTTGAGCTGCTCGATCTCCTCCCGCATCAGCGCCCCGGACCGGGGAGCCCAGGAGCCGCTGCCCATGATGGCCAC
>JAAWTB010000023.1 GCA_022801815.1 Oscillibacter sp.
AGTGTTGCCTGAATGAACAGTTCATGGGGCATCCTCAGCTATTTTATCAGTTGAGGATGTCTTATTTTTAGGCAAACCTCATTGTGCGGTATTGCCTTAGGAATCCTTCAGCCAGATCCTAAACGCATCCAGGGAAATGATTTCTCAGTCGCAGTCTTTCTTCCTGGCCTTTGCCGCCTTGTGCCAGGCGGCAAATTGCTCCTCTGTGAATTTCCCTGCCTTGATCCAGGCAAAACGCCGCTTGTATTCCCGGCGGTATTCCTGAAACACCTGGTCGCTCCTGCGGCCCTCCGCCCAGTTCCGGACGGGGGCGGTGCTGCGGCAGAGCTTTCCGGACGGGCTGGGACGGCTGCAATACTCCGCCGTGATCCGTCCGGTGATGGGGAAGTACCTCCCGCAGTTTCTACAGTGCCGAGCCGGATATCCCGCCTGACGCACTCCCGGAGAGAGAAGTCTATCAAGTCACGGATCGTATTGGGATATAGGATTTCCCCGCAGCCTTGCGCTCGAAATACCGCAGATACAAAAGCTGAAAGTAGATGTGTTGCGCACCGAGTCCTCCCAACGTCTGCATCATGTGGTCGGTGTGCGCGGCGTCTCCGGTGGAGGAGAACTGGTTCAGGTCCAAGGCCGCCTGCTGGACCAGCGGTTCCCAATCCATTGCGTCCAGCTCAAGGAAACTCAGAAGACTTTCCAGATAGGGGATGGGGGTAAAACGGGGTACAACCCTCTATCTCTGCCTGGTGGATTCCCGGCTGCGAATCCAGAACCGGCTGTTCGATGTGACGGAGGACGCGCCGCCCAACGTCCACTTCTGTACCGAGAGCCGCATTTTGAGCGACGGGCTGACCGAGCAGTTGGAGCAGTTCCTCCGTGAGCACCCGGACACGTCCATCATCTCTTCAAATGATCCGGGGGACTACTTACGACAACACCTATGCAAACGACTACCGGGATCTGTCTACGCTGAAGCGGCTGGCCGATGCTCATGGAATTGCTGTCCTGCTGATTCACCATCTGCGTAAGGAAAAAGCGGATGATGTATTCAACCGCATCTCGGGTACTACTGCCATCAGCGGCGCGGTGGATTCCAGCTTCACGCTGGTAGAGGAGCGACGGGGCAGCGGCAGGGCAAAGCTCAGCTGATCGGGCGGGGCTTGAGTACCGGAAGCTGGAGTTACACCGTAACGCCGATAACGTATGGGAGGTGACAGCGGACAACTATCAACAGCCAGCGCTGTTGGATGGCAGGATTGTGTTTCTCCTCTCTGCGCTGATGGATTCCCGCAGGGAATTTATCGGCACTTCTACAGAACTGGCAAACAGGATCGACCCTGACGGCAGCGAAGGAATCACGCCGAAAAAAGTCGCTCGGCAAATTCTGCAAAGTGTTGAAGCGCTATGGAAAGCAGGTATCACTGCCTCAAAGTAAGCCTGGGGATGGGCGCAGGCGGGGCAAACCTCCGGGGAGGCGGTGCCAACCACGATATGCCCGCAGTTCCGGCACACCCAGACCTTGACCTCACTCTTTTTAAAGACCTCCTGGGCTTCCACATTGCGGAGCAGGGCGCGATACCGTTCCTCATGGTGCTTCTCGATCTCGCCGACCGCCCGGAATTTCTCTGCCAGCTTCGGGAAGCCTTCCGCCTCGGCGGTTTTGACGAAGCCATCGTACATATCCGTCCACTCATAGTTCTCCCCTTCGGCGGCGGGTCCCGGATTTTCGGCGGTGGAGCCGATGCCCTCCAGCTCCTTGAACCACATTTTGGCGTGTTTTTTCTCGTTGTCCGCAGTTTTTAAAAACAGGGCGGCGATCTGTTCGAAGCCCTCCTTCTTGGCCTTGGAGGCGAAATAGGTGTACTTGTTCCGAGCCTGGGATTCCCCAGCGAAAGCGGCCCCCAGGTTCTTCTCTGCCTGCGTTCCGGCGTATTTGGACATGGTGGATTCCTCTTTTGAAATTTAAGAAATAGGCGCGACAAGTTATGAAAAATCCCTGAAAACTGTGTTTTCAGGGATTTTGGTACGCCCGACTGGATTCGAACCAGCGGCCTTCAGAGTCGGAGTCTGACGCGCTATCCAACTGCGCCACGGGCGCATACCATAAATAATGGATTCACTTGTCTTTCCAGAGATCCGGAGAAAAAGGAACACGCTTTCCTCATGTCCGTGGGTAGTATAGCAGAATTTTTCCGGCGTGTAAAGTGTTTTGTCAAAAATTTTTTCAGAAAAAGATTGTTAAAAAAATTGACAACTTGCCGGTTTTGAGCTAAACTATAACCATTATGATAAGATTCCGATTGGGAGTGAGGATTTTGAAGAAAGAAAATGTTTCCGATGCTGTCATCCGGCGGCTTCCCCGGTACTACCGGCAGTTAACCGAGCTCTGCGCCAAGGGCGTCGTGCGTATCTCCTCCCACTCCTTGGGCCAGGAGATGAATATCACTGCCTCCCAAATCCGCCAGGACTTGAGCTGCTTTGGCGAGTTCGGCCAGCAGGGCTATGGCTACAATGTGGAAGAGCTCCATACCGAGATTGGCCACATTCTGGGGGTGGATAACGATCACCATCTGGTTATGATCGGCGTGGGCAATTTGGGTCACGCTCTTTTGCAAAATTTTCCCTTTGCACACACCGGCTTCACTGTAGACGCCGCTTTTGATATCTCTCCCGCCGTTACCGGCACGCAGGTCAACGGTGTGCCCATCTACTCCATGGACGAGGTGGACACTTTCATCCGCTCCCACAGTGTGGACGTGGTGGTGCTGACTATCCCGCAGTCCATCGCACAGGAGACAGCGAACCGCCTCATTGACTTGGGAGTCCGGGGATTTTGGAATTTCACTAACGTGGAGATTACCAGCAGCCGGCCCGACGTGAAAATTGAAAACATTCACTTTGCCGATAGTCTGCTGACCCTGAGCTACCGCATTGCCAACCGCTGACAGGGAAGCGGAGAAAGGAACCTTCATGCGGAACAAAATCCTTGTCCTGCTTCCGCTGTGCCTGCTGGCGGCCGCCGCTGTTTGGGCTGCGGCCGCCGGAGACGTGGCGGATCCCCTGGCCTCCTTGTCCTATCTTAACGGCGTTTTCACCAATCGGGTGGACGCCGCCGTCAGCGCCCGTCTGGACAGCGCGTCGTTTCCGGAAAACGGCGAGGGTCCTGTGACTGCCGGAACTGCCTCCGCCTGGACAGAGAGCCGGTTAAAGCAGGACGACATATTACAGGCCGTCACCGGAGACAGTGTGCTGCTGTTGGCGGGAAGCGGGCAGGTGAACTACTCTTCCGGGGCGGTAGTGGACGTAACTGAAGGGGCTGTGCTCCCCAGCGGGGGAAATCTGGCGGCCCGGCATCGCTACCTGGTGGCAGAGGATACTGCTGCCAGCTTTGTGATTACCGGTAAGACTGCCGTGGTGGACTGGCAGGGGACTTGTAGCCTTTTCAGTTCCACCTCTACGGATTACAACGCCATGGCTGCTGCGCTGAAGGCTATGCACCTCTTCCAGGGCAGCTTCACAGGCTATGGTCAGGGCTTTGACCTGGAGGCCGCCCCTACCCGCCTTCAGGCCCTTATTATGTTTATCCGGGTGCTGGGGGAGGAGGCCGAGGCCCTGGCCTGGAATGGGAGCTGCCCCTTTACCGATGTTCAGCCCGGCAGCAATGGGGCAAAATATGTGGGCTATGCCTACGAAAAAGGCTACACAAACGGGTACAGCGCCACGGAATTCCGCCCCTCCAATGCGGTGAATGCCCGGCAGTATACAGCGTTTATCCTCCGGGCTCTGGGCTACAGCTCTGCCGCCAATACGGACCTGTCCGACGCGCTGGCCCGGGCCCAGAGTGCAGGCCTTCTGACAGAAGGGGAGACGGCCATGCTCCAGCGGGATCCGTTCCTCCGGGCAGAGCTGGTATACATCTCTTATTACGCCTTGGAGGTCCCGGTTTCCGGCACTGGACAAACCTTGGCGCAGCGGCTGATGGAAAAGGGCGTCTTTACCCAGTTCGAGCAGGATAACGCTCCAGCGGTGCTGAACTGGCGTCTATAGGTTCGTGGTGAGGACACGCCACGGGTCTGCCGGGCAAACGGCGTGGCCTTCAACGATTGAGCAAGCTTGTGCTTTTACCGCCTGCGGAAAGATACCCGCAGGCGGCTTTCTTTAGTCACCACCCTGGGCAGGGGGCATATGATGAACTGGGACCGCTCCGATTCGGTCTACATTTCTCAGGAGGTTTCATCATGTGCAATAATGGCTTTGGCGGCGGCAACTGCTGCTGGATCATCATCCTGCTGATCATCGTTTGGTGCTGCTGCGGAAATAACAGCTGGGGCGGAAACTCCGGCGGCTGCTGCTGCAACTGTGGCGGATGCAACTGCGGAGGCTGCGGCGGATGCAACTGTGGCTGCAACTGCGGCTGCAACAACAACTGCGGCTGCACCCAGACTCCCTGCTGCTGAAAATCTGTCCTTATTACGAATGATGGGAAAATGCCCCGGGTCCAATAGGGCCCGGGGCTTGCCTTTGCTTCTTTAATCGTCGGTGCGGACGCCATGCCGGATTCCGCCGATGTCATAGGGCGTCGTCTGGTAGACGCAGTAGTTCAGCCAGTTGCCGTACAGCAGGTGGGCGCAGGAACGCCAGTGGACCATAGGCTCCCGGCTGGGATCGTCCTGAGGGAAATAGTGCTGGGGAAGCTGGATATCCACCCCTGCGCTCACGTCCCGCAGATACTCTTTTTTCAGCGTATCCCGGTCATACTCGGCGTGGCCCATCAGGAACACCTGACGGCCCTGGTCGGTCTTCACGGCGTAGACGCCCGCCTCTGGGGAGCTGGAGAGAATTTTCAGCTCTGGAATCGCCTCAATATCTTCCCGGTTTATGGTGGTGTTCCGAGAGTGAGGGACCCAAAACCGGTCGTCAAAGCCCCGGAAGAGGATGAAATTGGGATCCTCTACCGTGTGCTGGAACACGCCGAAGAGCTTTTGGGAAAGGGGCCGCTTGGGGATGCCGTAGTGATAGTACAGTCCCGCCTGCGCACCCCAGCAGATGTGAAGGGTGGAGTGGATGTTGGTCTTGCTCCACTCCATGATTTCACAGAGTTCCGGCCAGTAGTCCACCTCTTCGAAGGGCAGGTGTTCCACCGGTGCGCCGGTGATGATGAGACCATCGAAGGTTTTGCTTCGCACCTCGGCGAAGGTCTTGTAGAAGGCCAGCATATGCCGCAGGGAGGTGTTCCGGGAGCTGTGCCCGGAGGGAGCGATAAGTTCCAGCTCGATTTGCAGGGGCGTGTTGCCCAGGACCCGGGCCAGCTGGGTTTCTGTGTCCACCTTTGTGGGCATCAGGTTCAATAGAAGAATTTGCAGAGGCCGGATGTCCTGGGTAAGGGCCCGGGTCTCCGTCATGACGAAAATGTTTTCCTGCCGCAGGGCCCGGGTGGCCGGAAGCCGGTTGGGTATCTTGATGGGCATGTCAGACCACCGCCTCCAGAGCTTGGCGGATGTCGTCAATCAAATCCTCCTTGCTCTCCAAGCCGCAGGACATGCGGACCAGGCCCGCGGGAATCCCAGCGGCAGAAAGCTGCTCATCGGTCATCTGGCGGTGAGTGGAGGTGGCGGGATTCAGGCAGCAGGTCCGGGCGTCCGCCACGTGGGTCTCGATAGCCGCCAGTTTCAGGCGGCTCATGAAGGCCCCGGCGGCCTCCCGTCCGCCTTTCAGCTCAAAGGACACCACGCCGCAGGAACCCTTGGGCAAATATTTCTGGGCCAGGGCGTGATACTTATCCCCGGGAAGGCCGCAGTAGCTGACATGTGACACCGCCGGGTGTCCCGCCAGGAACTCGGCCACGGCCTGCCCGTTTTCGCAGTGGCGTTCCATCCGGACGTGAAGGCTTTCCAGCCCCAGGTTCAGGTAAAAGGCGCTCTGAGGGGATTGGGTGCAGCCGAAGTCCCGCATGAGCTGGGCGGTGCATTTGGTGATAAAGGCCCCGGCCTGCCCAAATTTCTCGGCGTAGGTGATGCCGTGATAGCTCTCGTCCGGGGTGCAGAGGCCGGGAAACTTATCCGCGTGGGCCATCCAGTCGAACCTGCCGGAGTCCACGATGGCCCCGCCTACGGCGGAGCCGTGGCCGTCCATATACTTGGTGGTGGAATGGGTGACGATATCCGCGCCCCAGTCGATGGGACGGCAGTTTACCGGGGTGGCGAAGGTATTGTCGATGATCAGGGGCACGCCGTGGGCGTGGGCCGCAGCGGCGAAGCGTTCAAGGTCCAGTACCGTTAGGGCGGGGTTGGCGATGGTCTCGCCAAAGACCGCCTTGGTGTTAGGGCGGAAGGCGGCGTTCAGCTCCTCCTCTGTGCAGTCCGGGGAGACAAAGGTGACCGTAATGCCCATCTTCGCCATGGTGACGGAGATCAGGTTGAAGGTGCCACCGTAAATGGAGGAGGAAGAGACAATGTGGTCCCCGCAGGAGGCGATATTGAACAGAGAGAAGAAGTTGGCCGCCTGGCCGGAGGAGGTCAGCATGGCGGCGGTTCCACCCTCCAGGGCGGCGATTTTCGCCGCTACATAGTCGCAGGTGGGGTTCTGGAGGCGGGAGTAAAAATAGCCGCTGGCTTCCAGGTCAAAGAGTTTTCCCATCTCCTCGCTGGTGGCGTACTTGAAGGTGGTGGACTGGATGATGGGAATCTGGCGGGGTTCGCCGTTTCCGGGGGTGTAGCCCCCCTGAACACAGATGGTCTCGGGACGGTACTGGTTCATCGGTTCATACTCCTTTCAATGCTGGGACGAAAAAACGGCTTTCGTCCCAAAGAACATTCTTTGAGACGAAAGCCGAAAAAGCTTCCGCGGTACCACTCAAATTGCGCCAGCCTCACGGTCCGGCGCCCCTCGCAGGGCCAAACAGCCCTTTCACCTTAACGCGGCGCACGGGACGCCCTACATTGTCGAACGTCCGGCTCGGGAGCCATAGGACCTGGGGACCATTCCCACCGGCTCGCACCGCCCGCCGGCTCTCTGAGGGGCCGCGTCCCCGTCCCTCTCCGTCATCGCTTTGAGGAATATTATAAAAAACGGAGGCGGGTTTGTCAACCATGGATTTTCAGCCCCAGGCCCAAAACGGGGGATAGGCGGCAGCCAGGCCCTGCGGCACGGCCTTTCGCTTATAAGCCGCAGAGCTTCTGGAGGTCCTCCCAGTTCTTATCGACTTCCTTCTGGACCTCTTCGATCATCCACTCGTTGCCGGACTTGAACATGTGGGCAAAGCGGCCCTGAATCTTCAGGTACTCCTCAACAGGCAGCTTGTTCTTGGGCTTGTAGCTGAGGATGTACTTGCCCTCAATTACCTCATACAGCGGCCACACGCAGGTCTCGACAGCCAGCTTGGTGATCTCCATCAGTTTCTCGCTGGGATACCGCCAGCCCCGGGGGCAGGGAGCCATCACGTTCAGGAACGCCGGGCCGGGGGTGTAAATCGCCTTGTGGGACTTTTCGGTGATGTCCTTGAAGTTCCCGATGAAGGTGGTCTGGGCCACGTAGGGGATACCGTGGGCCACCATAATCTTCGTTAGGTTCTTCTTCTGCTGGGGCTTGCCGGGGATCACCTTGCCCACGGGGGTGGTGGTGGTGTCGGCGAAGTGGGGCGTGGAGCTGGAACGCTGAATGCCCGTGTTCATGTATGCCTCATTGTCGTAGCAGACATAGACCATGTCATGGCCCCGCTCCATGGCGCCGGACAGGCTTTGGAAGCCGATATCATAGGTTCCGCCGTCTCCGCCAAAAGCGATGAATTTGTAGGTTGCGTCAATCTTTCCCCGTTTCTTCATGGCGTGGTAGGCGGTTTCCACGCCGCTCAGGGTGGCGGCGGCATTCTCAAAGGCGTTGTGGATGAAGCTGTCCTTATAGGACGTATAGGGGTACATGAAGGAGGAGACCTCCAGGCAGCAGGTGGCGGAGCAGACCACCGCATGGTCCTCCGGCTCCAGGGCCCGCAGCACCGTCCGCACGGCGATGGGGCAGCCGCAGCCCGCGCACATTCTGTGACCGCCGGTAAAGCGGTCTTCCTTCATGACGTTTTCTTTCAGATTATAGGCCATGTTGACTCTTCCCTCCTTACTCGCGCACGTCCAGGTAACGGTACGTCTCGCCCACGTCCCCGGTCTCAGCAATCTTCTCCAGGTCCGCGAAGACGTGCTGGATGCTCTCCACCCGCACGTCCCGGCCGCCCAGGCCGTAGATGTAGCTGATGCCCTTGGGGCCGGAGATGCCGTTGGCATACAGGCCCGCGCAGGTTTCCGCGAAGATGGGTCCGCAGTGGGCGTTGAAGCTGTCGTCCTTGTCCATGGCGGCGAAGGCCTTCACGTTTTTCAGGGCCTCGGCGATCTCCTCGGCGGGGAAGGGACGGAAGGAGCGGATTTTAATCATGCCCACCTTCCTGCCCTGGGCCCGGAGCTGCTTGATGGCCTCCCGGGCGGTTCCGGCGGAGGAGCCGATGATAATAATCGCTTCCTCGGCGTCGTCCATTTCGTATTTTTCAATCAGCCCGTATTGCCGGCCCGTCCAGGCGGCGAATTCGTCCGCCACGTCCTGGATGACCTTCTTCGCGTCCATCATGGCCTGGGCCTGGGCCCGCTTAGTCTCCATGTAGTACACCGGGGTGGAATAGGGGCCCACGGCGATGGGCTCGTCCTTGTTCAGGAGGTAGTGCTGGGGCCTGTACTCGCCCACGAACTCCCGAACCTTCTCTGTCTCCTCCAGTTCGATGTTCTCAATGGCGTGGGAGGTGATGAAGCCGTCCTGGCAGATCATGATGGGCAGGGACACCGCCTCGCCGATCCGCATGGCCTGGAGGTAGTTGTCATAGGCCTCCTGATTCGTCTCGGCAAACAGCATCAGCCAGCCCGCGTCCCGGACACTCATGGCGTCGGAGTGGTCGTTGTTGATGTTGATGGGGCCGGACAGGGCCCGGCAGGAGACTGCCAGCGTAATGGGCAGGCGGTCCGAGGCGGCTACGTACAGCATCTCGGCCATGTAAATCAGGCCGCAGGAGCTGGTGGCGGAAATGGCCCGGCAGCCCGCCGCCTCTGCGCCGATGCAGGTGGACATGGCGGAGTGCTCGGACTCCACGGCGATGAATTCCGTGTCCACCTCGCCGTTGTCCACGTAGGCGGAGAAGTACTGTGGAATCTCGGTGCTGGGCGTAATGGGGTACGCGCCCATGACGTCGGGGTTGATCTGCTTCATCGCGTAGGCAACGGCTTCGTTGCCGGAAAGTCTCTCTCGAATACTCATTTTGTCCTAGCCCCTCCTTACTTTTCGTCTTTGACCATGGTGATGGCTCCGAAGGGGCAGACATTGGCGCAGATGCCGCAGCCCTTGCAGAAGAAATAGTTGAAATCCTCCCGCTTGCCTTCTCTGCTGACAGGGATGGACATATCCGGGCACACGGGGGCGCACAGCAGGCACTGCCTGCATTTCTCCATATCCAGCACCGGCTTCATGGTCCGCCAGTCGCCGGTTTCCACGACTTCGGAGGTACCGCCCTCAAAGATGGCGCCGCCGGGGGTGATGTCCTTCCAGGTGACCTGAGGGGTCATATCCTTCGCGAAATGGCTCATCCTTCCTTGACCTCCTCCATCGAACGTTTCAGGGCCCGCATGTTGCCCTCAATGACCTGGGGCTTACTGGCAAACTTGTGCTTAAAAGAAGCCTCCATGTCCTTGATGAACTCCTCCGCCTCCACCACGCCGGAGACCTTGACAATGGCGGCCAGCATAGGTGTATTGGGGAAGTTCCTGCCCAGCTCCTCCTCGGAAATTTTCCCGGCGTCGATGGTGCACACCCGGCCCTCATAGCCCTTCAGCAGAGGACGGAGATCGGCGGGGGACTTGCCGGAGTTGATGACGATGGCGCCCTCTTTCTTCAGGCCTGCCGTCACGTCCACGGCGGAGATGAGGGTTTCGTCCACCACCACCACATAATCGGGCTCATAAATGTTGGAGTGGACGGTACTCCGCTCCGAGCTGATGCGGTTGTACGCTGTGATGGGCGCGCCCATGCGCTCGGGACCGTACTCCGGGAAGCCCTGGACGTACTTACCGGTGTTGAACGCCGCATCCGCCAGCAGGAGGGACGCGGTTTTCGCCCCCTGGCCGCCCCGGCCGTGCCAGCGGATTTCTACGATGTCTTTCATGCGCTCTTGACTCCTTTCGTCTCACTGCGTTGAGGGCGGCGCGGTTTTGCCGCCGTCCTTTCCCGTTCCATTGTAGCAGAAACGCGGCGGGCAGTAAAGACCTGCCCGCCGCTGAAATATGAGGAAATTACGCCAAGGGGTCCAGCACGGCCTTGAAGTCGGCAATGATGTCCTCGGGGTCCTCCAGACCCACGCTGATGCGAACCAGTCCCTCGGAGATGCCGGCGGCCTTCAGCTCTTCGGCGGAGTAGGTGGAATGGGTCATGGTGGCGGGATGCTCTACCAGGGTTTCCGCATCACCCAGGGAGACGGCCACGGTGCACAGTTCCAGCTTGTTCAGAGCGGCGGCGGCAGCGGCCTTGTCGGCTTTCAGCTCCAGGGAGATCATGCCGCCGGGCAGCCTCATCTGCTCTGCGGCGGTCTCATGGCCCTCGAAGCTTGCAAGACCCGGATAGCAGACCTTGGAAACGGCGGGATGGTTCTCGAAGAACGCGGCCAGTTTTTTGGCGTTGGCACAGTGACGCTCCATGCGGATATCCAGGGTCTTTAGGCCCCGGGCCAGCAAAAACGCGTCGAAGGGACTCAGAACCGCTCCAGTCAGGTCCTTCAGGCCGAACATGCGGCACCGGCCCACGAAGTCCTTATCCCCGGCGATGAAGCCGGCAATGACGTCGCCGTGGCCGTTGAGGTATTTTGTCGCACTGTGAACCACGGCGTTGGCGCCTAGGGACAAAGGCCGCTGAAGATAGGGTGTGCAGAAGGTATTGTCCACGATGACCCGTATATCGGATTTGAAGTCATGGGCGGTTTTAGCGATGAGGGCAATATTTAAAATCTTCATGGTGGGGTTGCAGGGTGTTTCAAAATACACCACCTTGGTTTTGTCCGTCAAGGCCTTTTTGAGATTTTCAACGCGGCTCAGGTCGGTGAGGGTGACCTTGACGCCGAACTGGCGCATGCCGTGTTCCAGCAGGGAGTAGGTGCAGCCGTACAGGGTCTCGTCCGCCACGATTTCATCCCCGGCGGAGACGGAGCTCCACAGGGCGGTGGAAATGGCCCCCATGCCGGAGGCGGCGGCAAGGGCGTCCTCCGCGCCCTCCAGGTTGGCCAGCTTGGCCTCTACCAGCGCGGTGGTGGGATTGCCCAGGCGGCTGTAGATGTAGCCCTCTTCCTTCCCGGCGAAGCGGGCGCCGCCCTGCTCCACAGACGCAAATTCAAAGGTGGAGGTTTGGTAAATCGGGGCGCAGAGGGCGCCGGCGGAATTCTCGGCCTTTCCGGCGTGAATCTGGCGGGTGGCAAAGCCCATGCTTTTATGAATCATACTGGTTTACCTTCCTTTCTTTTTGCGCCGTCCGGCGGCGGCTTTTTCTGAGGGAAGCTGGGATTCATTTTTTTCGCTATTTGCCGCATCCGGCGGAGATCGCCGGAGAAATCTGCCTGGGAGAAACCAAAGAGCGGGCAGCAAAAGAATAATAGGACAATATAGATAAGAGAGCGGCGGAGATATCCGATAATTATTGTGTAGTTCTTACAAGAATTATATCATATTATCCGCATGGGTGTTAGCATGAGTTTTTTGGGACTTGCTAGCAAATTAGGTGCTAACAATTTGACATTCCCAGGAAAGTACTTTATAATATCCCTGAGTTTTCTAAAGAGGGGAGAGGCGCGATGACGTTTCAGCAGCTGACCTACGTGGTAGAAATTTCTAAATGCGGTTCCATCAACAAAGCGGCCAACAAGCTCTTTCTCTCTCAGTCCGGCATCTCCGCCGCCATCCGGGAGCTGGAGGAGGAGCTGGGGATCCAGTTTTTTGTTCGAAGCAACCGGGGGGTGGAGTTCACACCGGATGGCCGGGAATTCCTGGGCTACGCTGTTTCCCTGCTGGAGCAGAAGCGGTGGATTGAAACCCGCTATGGCGAGGCCCGGAACGCCGCCCCGGCCACCCATCTCTCGATTTCCTCCCAGCGCTATCCTTTTACAGAGGATGCGTTTATCGAGCTGCTCCAGTCTCCGGAGACCAGCCGCTACCAGTTTTCCATTCGGGAGGTGGACATGGATGCCGTCATTGACGACGTGTATGACCGCCGGGCGGACATCGGCGTCATTTGCCTGACGGAGCTGACGGAGAAGATGATTTTCCGCTACCTGGATTCCAGAACCCTGGTATTTCATGAGATCGCGGTGGTGGCCCCCTGTGTCTACGTCCGCCGGGGCCACCCGCTGGCGGAGCGGCCCGCAGTGACGGAGGCGGACCTAGCGGGCTATCCCTACGTGTCCTTTGAGCGGGAGCGGGGCATGGCAGTGGACTTTTCCGAGGAGTATCGGATGCTGTCCCTGAAAAAACCCGCCCGGCAGATTCGGGTGAACAGCCGCAGCGCCATGCTGCGAGTACTGTCTTATACCGACGGCTTTACTACCGGCAGCGGCCTGATTACCAAAAGCAGCGGCTATCGGAACATCATCACCCTGCCCCTGGCGGAGAAAAGCGGCGTGCGCATCGGCTGGATTGCCTTGAAGGGAGGCAAGCTCTCTACCCAGGCGGAGCGGTTTTTGATGCTGCTAAATAAAAACATCCTGGAATCCATCCGGTTTACAAACGAGGCCCGGCAGTCCCGGAAGGAGCCGGCCCTTTAGAAACGTGCCGGACCGCCGGACGGAAAAGAGAGCGCAAAGAAGAAAAGCGCACCGGAAACCCGTCGCGCTTCAAAGTGTTGAAAACTTGGGAAAGACTTCGACGGCGGAAGGAAGAGAGTTACGAGAGGAACCCGGAAGGGGTTCCTCTCGTTTTTAAGCGTGCTTAGAGTGTGCGTTCTTTTCCGCCTTCGGCTTCCAGCAGGGCCTTCTTGGCAGATACGCCGGATTCGGCCACGTCATATTCCCAATTCCAGGGGTCCTTTTTGCAGATGCCGTCGGCAAAGGGAAGGAAAATAGAGGCGATGCCCACAATGGCCAGGACCCAGCAGTACCATAGATTGGGGATTATGTCGGTGGGGTTGATGGCGATGCCACAGGCAGTGGTAAGGGCGGCCGCGGACAACAGCTGGGCGCCGTAAGGAATGATGCCTTGGAATACACAGGAAAATACGTCCAGCAAAGAGGCGGCTCGCCGGGGATCCACCTTATACTCCCGGCTGATGTCTTTGGTCATGGAGCCGCTGACCACGATGGCCACCGTGTTGTTGGCCGTGGCGAAGTCGGACAGGGAGACCAGGGCGGCAATGCCCACCTGGGCAGATTTGTTGCCTTTCATCATGCCCCGGAGGCTGTTGATCAGCCAGTTGATTCCGCCGTTGTGGGCAATCATTTCGCTCATGCCGCCGCAGAACAAGGTCAGGAAAAATACCTCGTTCATGCCGGTGAAACCGCCCCAGATTGCCTGGGCGAAGCCGAAAAGGTCTATGGAGGCGGTGGCAAGGCCGATGAGACCCGCCGCGAAAATGCCGATGGTCAGCACCAAAAAGACGTTTATGCCGATTAAGGCCAGGATGAGGACCAGCAGGTAGGGAACCACCTTGACAATGCTGAAGCTCAGGTCGTCCATAACCGGCATGACTTCGGGGCGGCCCACCACCAGCAGCACGGCAATGGTGATGAGGGCGGCGGGCAGGGCAATGAAGAAGTTCACCCGGAATTTATCCCGCATCTCGCAGCCCTGGGAGCGGGTGGCGGCGATGGTGGTGTCAGAGATCATGGACAGGTTGTCGCCGAACATGGCGCCGCCGACGCAGGCCCCCACCATCAGGGGGACGGACAGTCCGCTCTTGTCGGCCACGCCCACGGCGATGGGGACGATGGCGCTGATGGTGCCCATAGAGGTCCCGGTGGCGGTGCCCATAAAGGCGGAGATGATGAACACCCCGGCGGTGAGGAACTGCACGGGGATCAGGGAAAGCCCCAGGTTGACCGTGGCGTCCCGTCCGCCCATGGAGGCGGCCACGCTGGAGAAGGCGCCCGCCAGCAGGTAAATCATCAGCATAGTCAGCACGTCGATGTTGGCCGCGCCCCGGGCAAAGACGGCGAAGCGCTGGTCAAGGCTGCCCTTGGTGATGGCGAAGGCCGCCAGCAGGGCAATGAACATGGCGGTAACGGAGGGGAACTGGTAAAATGCCATTTCGACGCCCTGGGCCTGGAGAATCAGGCCTGCGCCAAGGTAGATCACGACGAAAATCAGAAAGGGGACCAGTGCAAGGGCGCTGCTTCTCTCATTGAGCTTGTGTTCCATTTCGTTTCTCCTTTTCTCTGTTTCTCTGTCTCTTTTTCAATACGCCTTCCTTCGTCTAAGTGCATAGTTTTCCGGCAAGAGTTTCCTTCTCTCTTGTTCAAAATTATAGCAGGTTTTGGCAAAAATCGGTAATAGGTTTTTCTTTGAATTGGCTCGCTGTTTTTTTGATAGCCGGAGGGTTTGGATTTGCGGAAGACCGAAGCGGGCGCAGAAATTACCCGCCGCAAAAACAGAGCGCCCAACCGGGCGCTCTGTTTACGCTTCCTTTTTCCAGCGGTCCAGGGTGGGCAGCAGCTCCGCCATGTACGTCCGGTTGGCCTCCGGGTCCCCGGGCATGTGGGGGAGGCACTGCTCCACCATCTCCTCCACGGTGCAGTCCCGGAGGAACGCCCCGTTGTTCCAGCACCACTCGCAGTAGCGCTGGTTGAGGGTTCCGTCCTGTTCCCGGCCCATGTGCTCGGGGGTGAGGGGCATCCCGCAGCTCTGGCACCTGAGGTTCGAGGGATAGCCGAGAAGATCGTTGATGGTTACGTTAAAGAGCTTGGAGATGGCTTGCAGGGTCTCGATTTCCGGTACCGTGCCGCCCTGCTCCCAGCGGGAGACCGCCTGCCGGGTGACGAAGAGCTTTTCGGCGATGCCGCTTTGGGAAAGGCCCGCTTTTTTCCGCAGGTCCGTGAAGATGTCTTTGAATTTCATGGGTCCGCCTCCTTTGTGGTATCAGCATATCACGGAGGGGATAGGCCGTCAAGCAACCGCCGGTTGCTCCTACCGGGGGGAGCGGATGCTGCCAGTGAAATAGGTCATATCCGCCCGCACGTAGACCCGTACCCCAGGCGGAAGCTCCATGTTGAAGGATGCCGGGTCCCCATTTCGCCAAGATTGGAGGACCCGTCCATCCTTGGTATAGAACTCCAGAACCATTGAACCCTTGGTATGAGTCACTTCCATGGAGAGCGTGCCGCCTTTTTTTGACCCGAAAACGAACCGGTGGCGAGCGGAGGTTCGGGTGTCCAGAACTCCGGTCCAGTTGTCATAGGACAGCTTTTTGTAGGAATGGTAGCCTGTCAGCAGCGGTCGAATACCCGCTTTTCTCGCGGCCCAGAGACAAAACCACAGGCCCAGCAGAGCCATTCCCAGGACAAACGCGGCGAGCAGCAGAGGCTCCGACACAAGCATGGCGCACTCACCGGGGCCGGGCGGCGAAGACCTTCACGCTCCGGGGACCGATAGAGAACCGGCCGCCGGGAACGTCCACGGCGGACTGGCCCGCCTCCCAGGTGTCCGCCAGCTGCTCCCAGACCAGATTCCGGGGCAGTTCCGGCAGCTCCACCTCCAAAGGCTTCCAGTAGGCGTTGGAAGCCGCATAAACAATCTGAGGGGCCTCTCCTTCCGCCTGCCCGGCGAAGAGCACGCCCACGTAACGCTCGTGGTCCTCAAACTGGGTGTGCCAGGGGGTGACGCCGTGGAAGCTGACGTCGGGGAAGCCGTAGTACCCGTCGGACAGGTTGGCCCGGAGGATGCGGAATCGCTTGCGCAAAGCGATCATGAATTGGAAGAAGCGGAACATGTCCCGGTTTTTCTCCAGCATCCGCCAGTCCAGCCAGCTGGTCAAATTATCCTGGCAGTAGGCGTTGTTATTTCCGAACTGGGTGTTGCAGAACTCGTCCCCCGCCAGGAACATGGGGATGCCCCGGCTACACATGAGGAGGGCGAAGGCGTTGCGGACCATCCGCCGCCGGAGAGCGTTGATTTCCGGGTCGTCCGTCTGCCCCTCAATTCCGCAGTTCCAGCTGTTGTTGTCGTTGGCCCCGTCGGTGCCTCCCCAGCCGTTTTTTTCGTTGTGTTTGACATTGTAGGAAAATAAATCCCAGAGGGTAAAGCCGTCGTGGCAGGTGATGAAGTTCACGGAGGCGTTTTTCCGCTCCCCGGATTGGTAGATGTCTCGGGAGCCTATCATCCGCAGGGCGGCGGCCTGGGCGCAGCCCGCGTCTCCCTTGAGGTAGCGGCGCATGTCGTCCCGGTAGCGGCCGTTCCACTCCGCCCAGCGGTTCCAGGCGGGGAAGCTGCCCACCTGGTAAAGCCCGCCGGCGTCCCAGGCCTCGGCAATGAGCTTCACGTCCCCCAGGATGGGGTCGAAGGCCATGGCCTGGAGCAGGGGGGGCTTGTGCATGGGGCTGCCGTCCTCGTTCCGGCCCAGAATGGAGGCCAGGTCGAAGCGGAAGCCGCTGATGTGGTAGGTGGTGACCCAATAGCGCAGGCAGTCGATAATCATTTGATGGACAATGGGATGGTTGCAGTTCAGGGTATTGCCGCAGCCGCTGAAATTGTAGTACTGTCCGCCGGGGGTGAGTAAGTAGTAGATGTTGTTGTCAAAGCCCTTGAAGGAGAAGAAGGGGCCGTCCTCGTTGCCCTCCGCCGTGTGGTTGAAGACCACGTCCAGGTAAACCTCGATGCCGTTTTCGTTGCAGTCC
>JAAWTB010000024.1 GCA_022801815.1 Oscillibacter sp.
GGGCTGGTGATGGCCGCCGCCATCGCCCTGCACAACGTGCCCGAGGGCATGGTTATCGGCGCGTCCTTTATCGGCGGCACCGTCCGCCAGGGCTGGACCATGGCGGCAGTCATCGGCCTGCACAATATTCCGGAGGGCATGGCCATCTCCGCCCCCATGGTGGCCGGCGGCGAGCGCCGCTGGAGGGCGGCGGGCGTGGCGGCCCTCTCCGGGGCCCCCACGGTACTGGGGGCGGCCTTGGGGTACTGCCTGGGCACCCTGGGTCCCACGGCTTTGACCCTTACGCTGAGCTTTGCCGCCGGGGCCATGCTGTACGTAGTCTTCGGCGAACTTCTCCCGGAGGCGGCGGGCCTCTGGAAGAGTAAGTTCCCCGCCCTGGCGGCAGTGCTGGGCATCCTGGTAGGGATGCTGATCGGATAGAAAAGTTTCTCCTCCCGGAATGTACGGATATATGCAGCGTCTCCCTTCCGACGGCCATTGTTGACAGCGCTGTCCTTGTCATCGCAAAACTCAACGGTCACAGGAGGTATGTTCATGAACGCAAGCGCAAAGCGGCCCCTGCACAACCAGGATATTCGCGCGGCCATCGGCCGGGCGGGCCTCCGCTATTGGTGGGTGGCCGAGGAACTGGGCATCGCCGGCGGCACCCTCTCCAACCGCCTGCGCAGGGAGCTCGCCTCGGAGGAAAAGCTGGAGGTCCTCGCCGCCGTCAAGCAGCTGGCGGACCGTCTGGGAGGCAGCGCCCCGGAGTCTGCCCGCCCGGAAGTAACCCTGGAGGCCCGGGCCACGCTTCCCGGCCGGATCCGGCGAAAAAAAGCGCCAAAAGGCGGCATGGCAAAGCCATGCCGCCTTTTTTTCAGTCCATGTATCGTCGACGCAGTTGAAAAGGAGTTTAACTCCTTTTCAACCGGCGGACCACGGGTCCGCGGAGCGCATTTGCGTTCCCTATGAAGCCATGCTATAATAAGCCACCAGCAAATCCACCACCGTTCCATAGGACTGGATGCCCCGCTCATCACCATAGCTTTTTAAAATGCCGTCGTAGACCTTGTTGCTGGCCCGCTGGACTGCCGTGTCCTGAAACTGCGCCCAGTAGGCGTTGTTATACGCCAGGTCCAGCTGCGCCGTCTCCGGCAGCGTCTCCCGGATAGCCCGGTAGCCCTCCGGGTCCTGGGAATACAGGGCGTTTCCCAGGTAAACGTATCCAATCAGCCAGCCGGAATAGATATAGGCCGGGTCGGAGCAGGTGGTGGAGGCCAGCACGGCCAGGAAATTGCACTCCTGTTCCGAGGCGAAGCCCCGCTGGTGGGCCAGCTCATGGGCGATGGTGGAGGGGAGCATACAGGCGGGGCTGTCCACGTTGACGTTGGACTCCCCGGTGAAGGAGCTGTAAAACCCCGTGAAATCCAGGGCGCTCATGAGCCGGGAGAAGGCCATGGGCTTCACCCCCGGATCGTCGAAGGCCAGGAAGGGAAAGCTCTCCGTAATCCCGTCATAGGCCCGGACGCTGCCCGCCAGAATCTCCTCCCGGGGGACGGCGAACAGGCCGTGTTCATCCCGCTTTACGCTCCCCGCCGTCTCGGACACCCGGGCGGCGAAATACGCCGTCACCTCCCGGAGGTCCTCCAGGGCCACAGGCTGGGCGCAGATGCCGGACTTGTCCTGAAAGCCGTCCGTCCAGTAGTTGACCCCCCACAAAAGGCAGAACCCGGCCCAGACGGACAGCAGGGTGCAGACCGCCCCCAGGGCCGCGCCGTAAGCCCGGTCCCGCCGTCTCCCCTTTGCCCGGACGACGGCGCGGGCGCTCCAAATAAGATATCCAACGCCCAAGAGAACCGCCAGGACCTCCACCGCCTCCATGACGGAAAAGGGGACCAGGTAGCATACTTTCCCCAGTCCCCGCCGGAGGGGTCCGGTGAGAGTGTCCGCCACCGCGTTCATCAGGCCCCTCCATCTTCGAAGGAGGAAGAAGCCCAGCAGCAAGGCCCCGTCCGCCAGCAGCCAGATATGGAGTTTTTTGTGCTTCCGGAAAAAGGTTTTCATGGTCACTCCGCCGCAGCCAGCAGCTGCTTGGTATAATCTTCCTTGGGGTGGTCATACAGCTCCTCCACCGTCCCCTGTTCCACAATGCGGCCGTCCTTCATCACCAGCGCCCGGTCGCAGAGCTGATACACCACGTTCAAATCGTGGGAGATGAACAAAAAGCTTAAATCCAGCTCCCGCCGCAGGGACTTGAGCAGCTTCAATATCTGAGCCTGAATCGTCACGTCCAGGGCAGACACCGGTTCGTCGGCAATCAGAAATTTCGGCCGGCGGATCAGCGCCGCGGCAATGCTGACCCGCTGGCGCTGGCCTCCGGAGAGCTCCGAGGGCTTGGCCCTCAGGCACTCTGCCGGCAGCTCCACTCGCTCCAGCATCTCCCGGACCCGGCGTTTCCGCTCTGCCCGGCCGTACTTGCCGTAGACCCGCAGGGGCTCTTCCAGCGTCCACTCCACGCTGTAGAAGGGGTTCAGGGAGCTGTAGGGGTCCTGGAAAATCATCTGGGGCCGCTTGGTGTAGTGGGTCACCGTCCCCTGGTCCGGCTTCACCAGCCCCAGGATGGTCCGGGCCAGGGTGGACTTTCCCGTCCCCGACTCTCCCACCAGGCCCAGAATCTCCCCGTGCCGCACGTCAAAGGTCACATCATGCAGCACCTCCTGGCGCTCCCGCTTTCCAAACAGCCCCCCGCCGCCGGCATAGCCGCTGTACACATGGCGGAGGGACAGCGCCAGCTCTTCGCTCATGCCTCTCCCCCCTTCCGCGTTCTTGTGGGAATGGCGGCAATCAGCCGCTGGGTATAGGGATGCCTGGGATGGCGGAAGACCTCCTGGGCCTCCCCCTCCTCCACCAGCAGCCCCCGCTGCATCACCGCCACCCGGCCGCAGAGCTTCCGCACCACATTCAAATCGTGGGAGATGAACAGCATAGACACGCCGGATTCCCGGTTCAGTTTTTTCAAAAGTTCAATAATCTGAGCCTGGATTGTCACGTCCAGGGCCGTGGTAGGCTCGTCCAGCAGCAGCAGCTTCGGCTTGGCGATGACCGCCGCCGCAATCATGGCCCGCTGGAGCATTCCGCCGGAGAGCTGGTGGGGGTACTTTTTATACACCGCCTCCACTTCCGGCAGCTCCACCGCCGCCATGGCCTCCACCGCCAAACGGCGGCGCTCCGCCCGGTCCAGCCGCGTATGGATCCGGAGAACCTCCTCCACCTGGGGGCCGATTTTCATCAGGGGATCCAGGCTGGTCTGCGGCTCCTGAAACACCACGCCGATGTCCCTCCCCTGAATCTTCCGCAGGGATTCCCGGTCCGCGTGAAGGAGATCCGTCCCGTCCAGAAGGATTTTCCCGGAGTAATCGCACTGCTTCCGGGGCAGCAGTCCCGCCACGCTCATGGCAGTGACAGTTTTGCCCGAGCCGGACTCACCCACCAGTCCCACGATCTCCCCCTCCCCGATGGAAAGGGACACCCCGGCCACGGCCTCCCGCTCCCGGCCCAGGAACCGCACGTGAAGGTCCTGAATGTCCAGCATCACAGCACCCCCCTGTCCCGCCGCAGGCCCTCGCCAAGTAAGCCCACGCTGAATACCATCAGCACAATCACAAGGCCCGTCCCCCCCGCGTACCAGGGGGCGGCGAAGAGCATCCCCTGGGCCTCGGAGAGCATATAGCCAAGAGACGCGTCCGGCGGCGTCACGCCAATGCCGAGAAAACTCATGGACGCCTCCGCCAGCACCGCATTGTTGAACCCGATGGTCAGCGCCGGCAGCAGCACCGGCAGAGTGTTTGGCAGCATGTGCACCGCCAGAATCCGGGGGCCGGAGGCTCCCATCAGCCGGGCGCTTTTGATATAGTTCACGTCCCGCAGGGACGCGAAGGCCGTCCGGGTCACCCGGGCGAAGCCGGGAATGAACACCAGCCCCAGGGCAAGGATAACGCTGCGCTTCTTTCCCGGTTCCAGAATCGAGATCATTACCAGAGCCAGCAGGATGCTGGGGAAGGCCGTCAGCCCATCGTTAAGGCGCATCAGCAGCTCGTCCACCGGCCCGCCGAAATAGCCCGTCAAGGCCCCGGTCAGGCACCCGCACACCGCCCCGATGGCCAGGGTGGCCAGGGCGATGACGGCCGTGGTCCCGGCGCCCTGAAGGACCCGGCTGAAAATGTCCCGGCCGAAGTTGTCCGTGCCCATCCAGTGGGCCGGGGAGGGCGCACTGAACTTGGGCCCCGCCGCCATGGCGTTGGGGTCGTAGGGCGTCCAGAAAAAGCCCAAAAGAATCAGGGCCGCCAGAAGGCAGGTCAGCGCCAGCCCGGCAATGAAAAAGCCGTTTCCTCTCTTCATGCCGCGCCTCCCAACCGGAGCCGGGGGTCCATGCGCTGATTGATCAAATCCGCCGCCGTCCCCGCCAGCACCACCCACAATGCCAGAATCACCACAATGGCCTGGACCACCGGATAGTCCCGGCCCCCGATGGAGCTCACCAGCATCCGCCCCAGACCGGGGATGACAAAGACCTGCTCCACCACGATGCTTCCCGCCACAATCTCCGCCATGGTCTGCGCCAGGAAGGTGACCACCGGGGGCAGGGCGTTTTTCAGCACGTGCCGCCGCAGGACCTGCCCCCGGTCGTTCCCCCGGGCGATGGCGGTGCGTACATAGTCTTTCCCCAATTCCTCCTGAACCGTGCTGCGGAGCATCCGCACCGTCATGGCAATCCGGGGAATGGAGAGGGCGGCGGCGGCAAAGAGCAGGTACACCGCCGCCCCGGCAAAGTCCTCCTTCGCGTCGGGGAACTGCCCCGGCGCAAACCATTTCAGTCCCACGCCGAAGACCCAGGACAGCAGCATCCCCGTGAAAAAGGGCGGCACGGCCATACCCAGCTGGTTCAGGGCCGTCCGGGTCCCCTCGAACCGCCGCCGCCCGGCAGTAAGAACTCCCAGGGGAATGGAAACCGCCGTAATCAGCAGGAAGCTCACCAGGCTCAGCCACAGAGTCAGCCTGATTTTAGGGGCCAGAAGCTCCCCCACCGGCTGCTGATAGCTGATGGAAACCCCCAGGTCCCCGGTGAAAAAGCCCAGCAGCCACTTGCCGTACCGGACCAGCAGGGGCCGGTCCAGCCCCAGCTCCGCCCGGAGGGCCGCCAGCCGCTCCGGCGTGGCGGAGGTACCCAGCGCGGCGATGGCGGCGTCGCCGGAAATGAGGGAAAAGGCCGCGAAGGTCAAAAACGAAACCATCAGCATGGTTGCAAGCCCTGTCAAAACCCGCTTTAACAAATAGTTCATATGACAACGTCCCTTCGGGAAAGCGCGGAGAGCGGGGCGTGAAGATCACGCCTCTCCACTCTCCGCGCTCTCCAATTGTTACGCCGTATAGCGGATACCGCTGAGGTCCAGCACGTAAATGGGATAGAACCGCACGCCCTCCAGACCCTTGCGGACGGCCACCAGGTCGGCCAGGTCCTGAATGTACACGTTGGCGGCGTTCTTCGTCAGGTTGGCCTCCGCCTGCTTATAGGCCGCCGTCTGGGCGGCGTCGTCCGCCGCGGAAACCGCTTCCTGGAAGAAGGCGTCATATTCCGAATCGTTATAATTGATAAAGTTATTGCCCGCCGTAGAGGAAAACCGCTCCAGCAGGGCCCGGGCCGTCATGGTGGAGGCGTCCACACCCACCACAGTGGCCTGATACTGCCGCCCGGCGTACACATCCGACAGCCAGCTTCCCCACTCCACCAGCTGGATTTCCGCCGTGACACCCACTTCCTTGAGCTGTTCCACAATCACCTGGGCGGTGTCGATGTGGGGCTGGTAGTTGGAGGGAACGGTGATGGTCATGGAAAAGCCGTCGGGATAGCCCGCGTCGGCCAGCAGGGACTTGGCCTTCTCCACGTCGTAGGTATAGTAATTGGTCAGGGAGTCGTCGAAATACTTCCCGAAGGCGGGGTACATGCTGGAGCCAATCAGGCTGCCGTACCCGTCGAAGGCCAGGTCCAGAATCTGCTGGCGGTCAATGGCGTAGCACAGGGCCTGGCGGACCCGCACATCGTCAAAGGGCTTTTCCGCGTGGTTGAGGTACATGGCCTGCACCAGATTCATGGTGCCCTCTTCGATGTTGAACTCGTCCCCCAGCTGGGCCGCCTGGGTGCTGGTCAGGTGGGCGAACAGGTCCACCGCCCCGCTCTGGAGGCTCATGAGGATGCTGTCGGAGTTCTCTATAATTTTAAAAGTGACCTTATCCAAATAGGCGCCCTGGCCCCAATAGTCCTCAAACCGCTCCAGGACGATGTTATCCTGCGCGGCCCGGGAGACAAACTTAAAAGGCCCGGTGCCCACGGGGGCGGTGTCCTGCCCGTCGTAGTCCTCCGGGAGGATGGCCAGGGTAAGGTATGACAAAAATTCATTGTTGGGCTGGTCCAGGGTAATGGTCAGCGTATCGCCCTCCGCCTCCATGCTCTGGATGGCAGCCAAGGCGGGAATCAGGGGTTCCGCCCCGGATTCTCCGGGAAGCCGGTTGCGGTCAATGGAGTAAATCACGTCCCCCATCTCCACGGGGTCGCCATTATGGAACTTCACGCCCTCCCGGAGCGTAAAGGTGTAGGTCGCTGCGTCGGAGGTGAACGCACTGGCCACGGCGGGAATCAAGTCCCCGTCGGGAGTGGGCTTCACCAGGCCCTCAAACACGTTGAACATGACCTCTTTCGTCCCTGCCGCCACGGCCACGTGGGGGTCAAGGCTTTCGTCCAGGTCCTGGGCAATGCCCACGGTGATCTCGTTGGCCCGAGTCTCCGCAGGCTGCGCCGCCGGTTCGTTGGAGCCGCTGGTCTGTCCGCCCTCCGGCGTCTTGTCCGCGCTGCCGCCTCCGCATCCGCAGAGTACGGTGCCCAGAAGACCCAGCAGGAGGAGGACCGCCAAAAATTTCCTCTTCATGTCTGCTTCCTTTCGTCGCTGCCCAATATCGGGTCAGCGCTGGACGGGAAATGTCCCGCCCGAACAAAATGATTCGGCTCTATTCAATTGTACGGGCCGTACCCAAAGAATAAAGCCCCGGGCCCCTCCGGTTTCCGGAAGGTCCCAAGGCCGTATTGTACACGATGGGAGCCAAGATTGCAATACTTTTCACAAACTTCCCCCAACTTTTTTCCCCGTCCCTCGTCCCCCCCCCCGCAGGGGGGAGGGGGATGCTCAAGGGGGGGAGCCTGCTCCCCCTTGAAGGAGGCCGGAATCAACGGAGCGGAATGGATGTCCGGCAAAGCCGGACGGAATGGAGCGCAGTTTATTCCGGCCCGGGGCCGTAGGCCCCTCCGGCGGCATACTCTCCGGAATCCGAAGAGAGGCCCTTTTTCCGCAGCCGGGCCTCTACGAAAAAGTTCATCAGGCTGTTGAGGCAGGCGCAAACCGGCACGCCGAAGAACATCCCCGCTACGCCGAAAAAGCCGCCGCCCACCAGGATGGCGATGATGACCCACAGGCTGGAAAGGCCGGTGGTGTTGCCCAGAATCTTCGGCCCGATGACGTTGCCGTCCAGCTGCTGGAGAGCCAGGACGAATATGACAAAATACAGCGCCTGCCGGGGAGAAACCAGCAAAATCAAGAAGGTACTGGGAATGGCGCCCAGGAAGGGGCCGAAGAAGGGAATGATGTTGGTCACGCCCACGAAGACGGACACCAGGGGCGTGTAGGGGAACTTTAAAATGGAGCAGCCGGCGAAGCACAGGACGCCAATGATGATGGAGTCCAGCAGCTTCCCCCGGACGAAGCCGGAGAAAATGGCGTCCGCTCGCCGCGTCCCCCGGAGGACCAGGCTCACCTGTTCCCGGGGAAAGAGGCTGTAAACCAGCTTCCGGCCATAGGCGGTGCAGCGCTCCTTGGTGGCCAGGAGATAGACGGAGGCAATGACCCCCACCAGCAGGTCCTTGACAAAGTTCACCAGGCTCAAAACCCCGCCGGACACGGTGACCATCACCGCCTGAATCTGGGGCAGGACGCCGCTGGTCAGCCACTTGTCCAGGTCCTGGAAATAGGCCGCCATCTGCTGGTTGACCCAATTCGCCACCGACGGGTTGGTCTCCAGCAGGTGAATCACCCAGCCGCTGATGGTCCGGTAGTAATTGTCCGCGTTGTCAACGAGCTGGAGGACACTTTTATAAAGCTCCGGCATCAGCACGGAGGCCAGCAGGTAGAAGCAAAACGCAACGACCAGCCAGGCCAGCACAATCCCAACGGTCCGAATCAGCATGGCGTGGGACCGCTTCCGCCCCCGGCCCGGGCCGGAGGGAAAGAGATGCCGCTCAAAAAAGTTCACCATGGGGGCCAGCAGATAGGCGATAAAGGCCCCGTAAAGAATGGGCTGCACCGTTTTCAGCAGGGCCAGCACGGTCTTCCCGCCGAAAAGCGTGTCGTAAAACAGCAAAATGGCGGCGGCGGTCAGAAACGCCGTCACCCCCATGCTGATGCAGTTATTTTTTCGTTCCATGGCCCGCGCCTCCTTTTCCCTCCCCATTCTACACAAGGGCGGCGGGAATTGCAATCCTCTTTTTCCCCCGCCGCCCCGGGATCTGGGAATTTTAACAGTAATTTCACATGCGCTGTGCTATACTGTACCATATAACAAGTCTCCTTGGAGGTGGCACCGATGAAATCCCGCAAGCTTTTGATGATTGTCAACCCCCGAGCCGGGAAGAACAAGTCCCGCAGCCCCCTGTTCAACGCCGCCGCCGCCCTCTCCCAGGCGGGGTATCTCCTCTCCATTCACCTCACCTCCGCCCCCGGCGACGCCGCCGAAACCGCCTGGCGGGAGGGCGGCCGGTACGATGCGGTGGTGGCCGTGGGCGGGGATGGGACGCTGAACGAAGTGGTCTCCGGTCTGGTCCGGCTCCGCCGGCCCCCGCTGCTTGGTTACCTGCCCCAGGGCAGCACCAACGACTTCGCCGCCAGCCTCCATATCTCTTCCGACCCGGTGGAAGCCGCCGCCGCCATCGCCCGGAACGTCCCCCGGCTTTTGGACGTGGGGTTCTGGAACGGACGGAGCTTTTTGTATGTGGCCTCTTTCGGGGCCTTCACACGGACCAGCTACGCCGCCCCCCAAAACGCCAAGAACGCCCTGGGCCACTTCGCCTATATCCTGGAGGGCATGAAGGACCTGAGCACCCTCCGGCCCTACCGCGTCCGCCTCACCGCCGACGGGGAGACGCTGGATGGGGAATACCTCTTCGGCGCGGTGTGCAACTCCACCTCCATCGGGGGGCTGATGAAGCTGGATCCGGAGCGGGTGGTGCTGGACGACGGCCTCTTTGAGATTCTGCTGGTCCCCAGCCCCAAAACGGCGGCGGATCTCCAAAGTCTGGTCCACGCCCTTTTGAACCAGCAGTATGACAGCCAGGGCCTGGTCTTCCGTCACGTCTCCTCCATCCATTTGGAAACGGAGGAGGACCTCCCCTGGTCCCTGGACGGGGAGTACGCCCCCAGCGCCCCGGCAGTGGACATCGAAAACCACCGCCAGGCGCTGACCATGCTGCTGTGACGGGGGAGCTGGAGCGGCTGGCCCGCCGCTTTCAGGGCCATGAGCCGGGCCTTTTGGGGGCCTCCCGGAGCTATGCCGTTCTCTGTCCCCTGGTAGAGGGAAAGGACGGCCTCCGCCTTCTCTTTGAGGTCCGGGCCCCCCAGCTCCGCCAGGGGGGCGAGGTCTGTTTCCCCGGCGGAAAAATGGAGCCAGGGGAGAGCCCCGCGGACTGCGCCCTCCGGGAGACGGAAGAAGAGCTGTCCATCCCCCGGGAGGAGGTAAGGCTTCTGGGCATGCCGGATTTTATCTGCAATCAGCGGGGCTTCCTTCTCCGCCCGGTGCTGGGGCTGGTGTCCCCCGCCGGCTTCGCCGCCCTGCGCCCCTCCCCGGCGGAGGTGGCGGAGGCGTTCACCGCGCCCTTGTCCTTCTTTCGGGAGACGAAACCGGACCTCCGCCGCTACGTCCTGGCCCCCCAAGTGCCGGAGGACTTTCCCTACGGCCCCGTAGGCATCCCCCGGGACTACCCCTGGAGCGGCGGGCAGGTGGAGGTCCCCATCTGGTATTACCAGGGCCGCGCCGTCTGGGGCATGACGGCGCGGCTCGTCCGGGAAATCATCCGCTGACCGCCCCATGGGGCCCCCGCAAAATCCGCAGATTTTGGGAGGCGGAGGGGCCGCAGCGGCACGGACTTTCCTCCGGAAACGAAGCAGGAGACGGGTTCTTCCCGTCTCCTTGTTTTTACGCGCCGGCCCCGGCGGACTCCGCTTCCTTTTCCAGCCGGGCGGCAATGTAGTTCTCTACCCCGTCGTAGGGGATTTCCAGCGCCGCAGCCAGCTCGCCGTAAAGCAGCCGCTCAGCCTGCTTCATATACCGCTCGTCCACCATTCCCAGGCGGCGGTTCTTGGCCTCCGCCAGACCCTGCTTACGGCGGATGGCCTTCATAATCTCAATCAGGGCCTCATGTCCCCCGTCCCGGACGGCAGACTGGTACTGCTGGGCCAGCGCCTGGGCCGTCCCTCCCCGGCAGGCAGCCGCCGGAATGTCCGGCATCCGGTGAATGATGGCCTCCGCCTCCTCCCGGCTGATCACCGGGCGTATGGACACTTTCCGGCTGTCCACCGGAGCGTAAATCACGCCATCCTGCCACAGGGGCCTGAGGCGGTAATATCGTTTTTCCCGGTCCTCTCCCGGCTGATTCAGTCCCGAAATCTCCTCCACCCGGCAGACGCCGGTGGACCCATAGACCACCAGCTCCCCAATCTGAAACATAAGCCCCTCCTCTTCCGGCCCGCACCTCCGGACCCCTTTGCCGTCCTTCTGATTCTGCTTTTATAGTTTACCACATTTTGCCGGAAATATGTAAGAGAAATTTTCAACTTTTTACATTTTCTCCGTTTTTGACCAAAAAAGCATTGACAAATATACCCTATTTTCTTATGATGAACCTGCCGCCGGGCCTCTCCGGCGAGCCGGACACGAAAAGGAGCGTACGTATGAGCGTTGACGTTAAGGCCAAAATCGAGGAACTGACCGCCAAGCTCCAGAAGGACCCAAACTTTCTGAAGAGCTTTCAAAAGGACCCTGTCAAGACCTTGGAGGACCTCACCGGCGTAAATCTGCCCGACGAGCAGCTCCAGCCCCTGGTGGCAGGAATCCAGGCCAAGCTGGACGCCTCCAGCCTGGGGGACGCCCTGGACGGGTTAAAGAAGCTGTTTTGAGTCCTTCTGAACGGAAATGCTCCGGGAGAATCTCCCGGAGCATTTTCGCGCTTCCCGTCAGGCGACGGCCTCATAGACCGCCCGGCTGATCTCGCCGCAGACAGCGTAGATGTCATAGCAGTCCTTTCTGCCGTCGGCTCCCATGGTCAGCACCACCACCCCGTCCCCAGTGTCCGGGTCGTAGCTGAGAAGGTTATAGACCCCATAGGCGCTGCCGGTGTGGTAATAAAGCCGCTCCCGGCCATAGACGCCAAAACGAAGGCGCATAGGCAGGGCCTGATAGATTCCGCCGGGAAGGGCCAGGTCCCCATAGCTCTCCATCCGGGCGACCGACGCGGCGTCCATCAGGCGCACACCCTCGAAGCAGCCGTCTCCCGCCAGCAGGGCCGTCAGCTTGGCGCAGTCCCGGGCGCTGGCGGTAAATCCCCCGGCGAACTGCCGCCCCATGGCCCCCGGCGCACTCCACCGGCGGACGCTCCGCAGGGAGGCGGCGGAACGGCTCAGGGAGTCTGTCCGGTACAGGTGCGTTACCAGCTCCGGCTCCTCCAGCTCCCCGGCGGCAAAGGAGCAGTCCGCCCCCAAGGGACCCAGAACCCGCTCCTCCAGCACATCGTCTAAGTACCGGCCCGCCGCCAGCTCCAGGGTTTGGCCCAGGACGCCGAAGGCGTGGTTGTTATAGCTCCAATACCGCAGGTTCCCCGGCGTTCCCCCGCCGTAGCCAAAGGCGCCGGACAGCTGGGCCTTCACCCCCTGGTAGTCCCAGGCCATGCTCTCGCTGTCCGCCAGGGTGGAGGTATGGGTCAGCAGGTCCCGGATGGTAACCGGTTTCCAGGTCTCAACGCCCCAATACGTCCCGATGTCCACGTCGTAGTCCACCACGCTCTCCTCCTCCAGCAGGGCGGCGGAAAGGCCCACCGCCACCTTGGACAAGGAGGCGGTCCGCAGCTTGTGGGCGTCCGTCATGGGGACGCTCCCCTGCACCGCCCAGCCATAGTGAAAGGCGTCGGTAACCGCCCCGTCCTCAATGACGGCCACCTGGACCCCGACCGCCCCGTGGCGGCGGGCCGCGGCGGCAATGGCCCGGCTCAGCTCCTCGTGCTTTTGGGGGCAGATGCCGGCGCCCCCTCCTTCCGGCAGTACCAGCGCCCCGGCCAGGGGGTCCCGGGACTCCTGCATCCTGGCCAGCGCGCAGGCCAGCTGCAGCCGGGACACCGGCAGATCCGGATAGAGCCCGTGGTCCGTCATGCCCCCGTACAGTCCCCGGTCCATCACCCAGTTCAGGGCTTCCTCCGCATAGGCGGGAACCTTCTCCCCGTTCCAGGACACGGCGCTCTCCACATTCTCCCCCCGCCAGGCGGCGAAGCGGAACAGCATCACCGCCAGCTGGCTCCGGGTTACCGGGGAGAGGGGGGCGAAACGCCCCTCCTCCGCGCCGTTGCTGACTCCCACGCTGTCCGCCCAGGCCACGGCGGCCTGGTATTCCTCCGGCACGTCCGGATAGGGACAGGAGTCCACTTGAACCAGGATGCCGCTGAGGCGGTAGAGGGCTCCCACGGCCTCGCCCCGGCTCGCCGGCTCTTCCCCCTGGAAGCTCCCGCTCTCCCCAAGGGGCAGCAGTTCCCGGTATACGGCCCAGCAGGCGGCGTCTCGACCCTCCTCCGGGACCCTTCCCACCTCTGCGGCCCGCAGCTCCGTCAGGCTCCCCGGAGGCTCCGCAATCTCTGTCAGGACCAGGCCGGACACGGTTTCCTCCGGGTGTTCCGGCACAGCCTCCGCCGGAGCGCCCGCCAACACCGCCGCTGGGGCAGGTTCTTCTCTGCTGTCCGCCGCCCGTCCCTGGGCGTCCGCCAGTGGAGAGGCCGAGCCCACCCACAAAAGCGACAGCGCCAAAAGCGCCCCCGCCGCCCAACGTTTCCCCCCCATATTCTTCCATTCTCCTATCTCCGGCCCCTGGGTCCGGTTCTCTTTCCGCTCTATTCGACATTATATCTGCTGCTTCGGCGGCTGTCAATCTCCCCCAGGTCCGGCGGCCCCCGAAGGGGACTCCGGAAGAGGGAAATACATGTCGAATTTTGTCACATTTCTGTAACCAGCATCTGGTCATCTCCGGCAAAATATGATATCTTGGGTGGGTCACAAGGAGGTGCCCACATGTACGAATACCTAAAAGCGTTGCAGGAACAATTTTCCCCGGCCACAGGAAACGAACGCCTGCTCCGGGAAATCAAGGACCGCCGGCAGGCGCTGGCCCGCCAAGTGGGCAGCCAGGGAAGAAAGGAGCTCTCACGCTTACTTGACGCCCAGAGCGCCCTGCAAAACGAAATCGCCCTGGACAACTTCGCCGCCGGGTTCCGCCTGGCCTGGAGCATCGCCTCGGAGCTGGCCCCCTCCCACGGTCTGGAACGCCTGGGGAGCGGTGCGGGCTGCGGCGAGGTCAGGGTGCCAAAAGCCCCCGGCGGGGAGGAAGGCCGCCTGGCGGTCCCTCCGGCGGACAGCTCTCCCGCCGGGGCGGCGGAGGGCCGGCGCACCGTCCGAAACGTCCAGGCCCAGGGCCAGCCCAGGGTCCCCCAAGAGGAGGAAGATACCGTCGCCGCCTGGCTCCGGAACTGGTACGAGCTCTACGCCAAGCCCAACATCCGCTCCGCCACGGCGGACCGCTATCAGCTGATGATTGAGAAGTACACCATCCCCAGAATCGGCCAGCTCAAGCTGGCCGAACTGACCTCCCGGGAGCTGCAAACGCTCTACAAGGACCTTATGGAAAACGGCAGGACCAAGGGGCGCGGGGGCCTCAGCGGCGCCACGGTCCGAAGCGTCCACCTCACCCTCCACTGCGCCTTTGAGCGGGCGGTGAAGGAGCGTTTGATCGCTCACAACCCCACTGACGACTGCATTGCCCCCAAGGTCCAGCGGGTGGAGGTTAAAACCCTTCTGCCCGAGCAGCTGAAGGCCTATTTGAACGCCGCCGGCGCCAGGGGCCTGCTCCCCATGTTCTACCTGGTGCTGGTCAGCGGCCTGCGCAAGGGGGAGCTGGTGGCCCTGCTCTGGCGCGACCTGGACGTGGAGCACAGGACCATCTCCGTCAGCAAGCAGTATGTCCGCAACCCCAGCGGGGAGGTGATGCTCTCCAGGCCCAAAACGGAGACCTCCGTGCGCCAGGTATCCATTCCCCAAGACGCGGTGGACCTGCTGATTCACGAGCACAGCAAGCACCCGGACAACCCCTACATGTTCCCCTCCCCGGTTACCGGAAAGATGTATCACCCGGATTCCGTGGTAAAGCTCCACGAAAAAATCCTCAAGGACGCCCATTTGGAACATATCCGCTTCCATGGCCTCCGGCACACCTTTGCCACCCTGGCCCTGCAAAACGGCGTAGATGTGAAAACCGTCAGCAGCATGTTGGGCCATTACGACGCGGGCTTTACCCTCCGCACCTACACCCACGCCACCCGGCAGCAGCAGATTCGGGCGGCGGAGACCATGGGGAATTTTATGGCTCAGGTTCTCTAGCGGCTCGGCGGACGGCTCCGGGGCGCATCTTCCCGGTTCAACGCCGCCCTTGCCTTTTCCTTCAAAAGCGTGTACACTGTCAGGGAATACCCAAAAGGAGGTCCCGCCATGCCCTTCACCGCTCTTTCCGCCCTGCTGGCCCTGGCTCTTCTGGCCCTGGACCAGTGGGTCAAGCGCTATATCGCCCTCACCCTGCCTCTGGGGGAGACTCGTCCCCTCCTGCCGGGCTTGGTGGAGCTGAAAACCGTCCACAACTACGGCGCGGCCTGGTCCAGCTTCTCCGGGGCGCGGTGGCTGCTGGTGGCCGCCACCAGCTGCATCGTCCTGGCCCTGCTGGCCCTGCTGGTCCGGCGGGTGGTCCGGCATCCCCTGGGGGTGCTGGCGGGCTGCCTTGTCATTTCCGGCGGTCTGGGGAACATCCTGGACCGGGTGCGTCTGGGCTATGTAGTGGATATGTTTAATTTTCAGTTTATGAACTACCCCGTTTTCAACGTGGCGGACATCTGCATCGTCTCCGGCTGTATTCTGGGGCTGATTTACTACCAATGGTTTTATGAAAAGCATGACAAGAGGGGGAAGGCCGATGGAAACGCTGACGCTCCGTCCCGGGGAATCTGACGCGGGGACGCGGGTGGACGTCTGGCTGGCGGGCCAAATCCAGGGCCTCACCCGCTCCGCCGCCCAGCGCCTTCTGGAGGGCGGCCGGGTCACCCTGGACGGCAGACCCCTGCCGAAGCGGTGCCGCCTTACCGGGGCGGAGGTTTTGACGGTCTCCCTGCCGGACCCGGAGCCTATGGACGCCGCGCCCCAGGACATTCCCCTGGATGTGGTGTTCGAGGATGCCGACGTCATCGTGGTGAACAAGCCCAAAGGGCTGGTGGTTCATCCCGCCCCGGGCCACCCGGACGGCACCCTGGTCAACGCCCTGCTCTACCACTGCGGCAAAAGCCTCTCCGGCGTGGGCGGAACCCTGCGCCCCGGCATCGTCCACCGCATCGACCGGGACACCTCCGGCCTCCTCATCGCCGCCAAGAACGACTTTGCCCATCAGGCCCTGGCCGCCCAGCTCCAGGATCACAGCCTGGCCCGGACCTATGAGTGCATCGCCCTGGGGGGCTTCCGGGAGGACCGGGGAACCGTCAGCGCCCCCATTGGGCGGTGCCCGGCGGACCGGAAGAAGATGGCGGTCCTTTCCTCCGGCCGCCCCGCCGTCACCCATTGGGAGGTGCTGACCCGCTTCCCCGGCTTCACCCATCTCCGCTGCCGCCTGGAAACCGGCCGGACCCACCAAATTCGGGTTCATCTCAGCTATCTCGGCCACCCCATTTTGGGCGACACAGTCTACGGGGCCAAAAAGCCCGTCCCCGGTCTTCAGGGCCAGTGCCTCCACGCCGTGGGGCTGCGGTTCCTCCATCCCCGCACCGGGGAGGCGGTGGAGCTGCGCTGTCCCCTGCCGGAGGAATTCCGGACCCAATTGGACAAACTGGCCCGGCGGGCCTGAGCGTTTCGCCGGGGCCATTTGTCCAATTTTCAGAAAAAAACAAAAAATTTTGAAATATGGCTTGACAAAACCGGATTCTTTTCGTATACTAGTCAATGCCGTTTGACGTGGTCGGTGACTTGGGAGCATAGCTCAGCTGGTTAGAGCATCTGCCTTACAAGCAGGGGGTCACTGGTTCGAGTCCAGTTGTTCCCACCAGTCTTCCATTTGAGTTCTTCCCCCCCTGGTTCCTTCCACGTAAGGTTACGGCCCGGTAGTTCAGTTGGTTAGAACGCTAGCCTGTCACGCTAGAGGTCGACGGTTCGAGCCCGTTCCGGGTCGCCACTTGCCCAGATAGCTCAGTTGGTAGAGCAGTGGACTGAAAATCCACGTGTCGCTGGTTCGATTCCGGCTCTGGGCACCATTGCGGGTGCCGTGCAGGCACCCTCTATGCGGGCATAGCTCATCTGGTAGAGCGCCACCTTGCCAAGGTGGAGGTAGCGAGTTCGAGCCTCGTTGCCCGCTCCAGCTCAGGAATTCCCCTTACC
>JAAWTB010000025.1 GCA_022801815.1 Oscillibacter sp.
CGACCAGGGGAAGCTGGGGGCCTTTGATAAGAGCAAGCTGTTCTTCGTCATTTGGACCACCACCATCTGGACCCTGCCGGGGAACCTGGCCATCGCCCTCCACCCCGCCGAGAGCTATGCCGTTGTGAAGGCCCCCAACGGCGAAAGCTACATCATGGCGGAGGCCCTGGTGGAGAAGGTCATGGGTCTGGGGGGCTTTGACAGCTGGGAGATCGCGGAGACCCACCCCGGCAGCTTCTTTGAGAACATGCTGGCGGACCACCCCTTCCTGCCCAAGACCAGCCGCCTGGTGCTGGCGGATTATGTCACCATGGACTCCGGCACCGGCTGCGTCCACACTGCTCCGGGCTTCGGCGCGGACGACTACCAGACCTGCCGCCGCTATGGCATGGACATGGTGGTCCCCGTGGACGACCAGGGCAGGCACACGGACTACGCCGGAAAGTACGCCGGCATGACCACCGATGAAAGCAACCCCGTGATTCTGGCGGACATGAAGGAAAGCGGCATGCTCTTCGCCAGCGAGGACATCGTCCACAGCTATCCCCACTGCTGGCGCTGCAAGAGCCCCATCATCTTCCGGGCCACGCCCCAGTGGTTCTGCTCCGTGGATTCTTTCAAGGAGGAGGCTATCGCCGCCGCAGACGCCGTCCGCTGGGTGCCCAAGTGGGGCATCGACCGGATGAAGTCCATGATCCGGGAGCGGGCGGACTGGTGCATCAGCCGCCAGCGCCGCTGGGGCCTGCCCATCCCGGTGTTCTACTGCAAGGACTGCGGCAAGCCCGTGGTGACGGACGAGACCATCGAAACCATCTCCAAGCTCTTCGGCGCCGAGGGCTCCAACGCCTGGTTTGCCAAGGAGGCGGAGGAGATTCTCCCCGCCGGCTTCGCCTGCCCACACTGCGGGGCCAAGGCCGGCTTTGAAAAAGAGACGGACACCCTGGACGGCTGGTTCGACTCCGGTTCTACGCACTATGCCTCTATGAAGAAGGACCAGGGCTTCTGGCCCGCTACCGTCTATATGGAGGGGCTGGACCAGTACCGGGGCTGGTTCCAAAGCTCCCTGCTCACCGCCGTGGGGGCCTTCGGCAAGGGCGCGCCCTTCAAGGAGTGCGTCACCCACGGCTGGACCGTGGACGGCGAGGGCAAGGCCATGCATAAATCCGCCGGAAACGGCATGGACCCCGCCGAGGTCATTGACAAGTACGGCGCGGATATCCTGCGCCTCTGGGCCGCCAACACGGACTACCACGCCGACGTCCGCTGTTCTCACGACATCTTCAAGCAGCTCAGCCAGATCTATCTGAAATTCCGCAACACCGCCCGGTACTGCCTGGGCAACCTGGACGGCTTTGACCCCAACCATCTGACCGCCCCCGGCGAGATGGAGGAGCTGGACCGCTGGGCCGTGACGAAGCTGAACACGCTGATGGAAAAGTGCTTTGCCGCCTATGACGAGTATGAGTTCCTGGCAGCTACCCACGCCGTCAACGACTTCTGCGTGGTGGACATGTCCAACTTCTACCTGGACGTGATCAAGGACCGGCTTTACTGCGACGAGAAGGACGGGGCCCCGCGCCGCAGCGCCCAGACGGCCTTGTACCTGATTCTGGATACCATGACCCGGATCATGGCCCCCATTCTCTGCTTCACCTGCGACGAGATCTGGCAGGCCATGGCCCACCGGGAGGGGGACGACGCCCGGAACGTTTTGTTCAACGACATGCACCAGCCCTTCGCGGACTACGCCCTGGACGCCGCCGCCATGGAGCGCTGGGCGGTGATTGAGGCCCTGCGGGACAAGGTGAACGCCGCGTTGGAGGCGGCGCGGAGCGAGAAGAAGATTGGCAAGAGCCTGGAAGCCGCCGTGACCCTCACCGTGCCGGAGGCGGAGGGCTGGCTGGCGGAGACGCCGAACCTGGCGGATCTGCTGATTGTGTCCCAGGTGACGGTCCAGACCGGGAGCGAGACCGCCGTGGAGGTGGCTAAGGCCCAGGGCTGCAAGTGTGAGCGGTGCTGGAAGGTTCTGCCCGCCGTGGGTTCCGATGCGGAGCATCCCGCCCTGTGCCCCCGGTGCGCCCTGGCGGTGAAAGCCCTGCCCCAGTTCTGAAAACCCGCCCGGGACTGTTTTATAGCCAACGCAGTTGAAAAGGAGTTATAACTCCTTTTCAACCGGCGGACCATGGGTCCGCCGAAGCGCGGAGTGCATTTGCGTTTCCTATGAAGCTATGCGCAGGCAGCCGCTAAGGCGGGGGACAAGGAGCGCCGGCTCCCTGCGAACTGCAAAACAGACTCCGGAGCAAAGGGGAAGCCCCGCCTTGCGGCGGGGCTTCCTCATTTTGCAATGAAAATCGCGTTCACGGGGCAGCCGTTGGCGGCGTCCCGAACCCGGGGGCTTTTCCCCTCCGGCTGGGCAATCACAACCGAGACGCTTCCTTCGAGGCGGAAAACCTCCGGCGCGGCGCTGGCGCACATGCCGCAGGCGATACAGCGCTTGGCATCCACAGAGACGGTCATGGGCAGGCCTCCTTGCTTTGTTCTGCCTCCATCATAGCGCGAAGCGGTCCGTTTGTCCAGTCTGGAAATGCCAGGGGAAACCGTCCGCCGTTTGTCAAGAGAAATGCGAAAAATTCTATAAATTTTTTAGTACAGGGAGGGGAGGCCAGGAAAAGCGGCGGTGAAAAGCTCTGCCGTTTGGGCGTTTTGCCAATCTTCAAACAGGGCCTAATGGGAAGGCCTGCATTCGAATTGCCCGGTATAATTCCTGTTTCGATATAGCGATAAAGGGGCCGGGGCGATATTTTAGTGTCAAATTCCATTCCTTTAACCGCAATTTCCCCGAGGGCGGCCTCTGGGGAGCGATAGCACGCCCTTTACTCGGATGAAGAGGATCGGCCCATACTGCCCCGGCGCTTGCCGGACTACCTCATACGCGCCGCCCGGCTCCGGGCCGCTGGCCCTCCTCCGCGGCTCCCCGATCTCCGGGTAGGGGCCAACGCACAAAGTCCCGTCGAAATCAATAGCGTAAATCAAGAGTACCCCAAAAAACATATTAAGCGGACAGTCTGCGGCCTCAATCCGCCGCCGAGCTATGCCGAAATACTTCTTGCAAATTTCGTGCCGGGTCCGCCGGAAAAGTTTCTCTTTACAAATAAATTTCCCTCCTATATAATACATGGGCTGGGAAATCTGGAAGGATGGAGAATTTGCCATGGCTTTGATTGAATACGACGCTTATAAACAGAAGCTCCGGGACCTGAAGCCGGAGCTGGACGAGCTTTCCGCCGCCCTGGATATGGACGCGGCCCGTCAGGAGGCCCAGCGTCTGGAGGATGAAACCGCCCAGGACGGCTTCTGGAACGACTTGGAACGCTCCCAAAAGGTGCAGCAGCGGCTAAAGCAGCTTCAGAACAAAATCACCAAGCAGGAAAAGCTCCTCTCCGCCTGGGAGGACCTGACGGCCCTGTGCGAGATGGGCCAGGAGGCCGACGACCCGGAAATTCTGGAGGAGCTGAAAGCCGAGTACGCCGCCCTGGTGGACCGGACCGCCGAAAGCCGGATGGCCACCCTCCTCTCCGGGGAATACGACGGGTGCAACGCCATTTTGCAGTTCCACGCCGGGGCGGGCGGAACCGAGGCCCAGGATTGGGCCCAGATGCTCTACCGCATGTACACCCGCTGGGTGGAGCGGAAGGGCTTCACCTATAAAATCCTGGACTACGAGGACGGGGACGAGGCGGGCATCAAGTCCGCCGCCATTTCCATTGAGGGCGAGAACGCCTACGGCCTCCTGAAAAGCGAGAACGGCGTCCACCGCCTGGTCCGGGTCTCCCCCTTCGACGCCAACGCCCGGCGGCAGACCTCCTTTGCCGCCATCGAGGTCATGCCGGAGATTGAGAACGACGAGACCATCGAAATCCGGGACGAAGACATTGAGATGCAGGTCTACCGGGCCAGCGGCGCCGGCGGCCAGCACGTGAACAAAACCTCCTCCGCCGTCCGGCTCATCCACAAGCCCACGGGCATCGTGGTGGCCTCTCAGCAGGAGCGGAGCCAGTTCCAGAACAAGGACAACTGCATGAAGATGCTCCGGGCCAAGCTCCTGGAGCTGAAGGCCCAGCAGCACGCGGAGAAAATCAGCGATATCAAGGGCGTGCAGATGAAGATCGAATGGGGCAGCCAGATTCGCTCCTATGTCTTCATGCCCTACCAGATGGTGAAGGACACCCGGACCAGCTTCGAAACCGCCAACATCGACGGCGTTATGGACGGGGACTTGGATGGGTTCCTCAACGCCTATTTGACCCAGCTGGCCACCGGAGAGCTGAAAAAATAACCCCAGCCTTCTAAAAGGCGCGGCTGCTGCGGCCGCGTCCTTTTTCCGCAGAGCCCCGCGTATACAGAAAGGAAACCAGAGATGAAAGACAACAAATTGCAATCACCCTCCCCCGCGCCCCAGGAAAACAAGATGGGCACCATGGCCATTGCCCCGCTGCTGGCCGGCATGGCGGTGCCCATGATGATCTCCATGCTGGTCCAGGCCCTCTACAACGTGGTGGACAGCATTTTCGTGGCCCGGATCAGCCAGGATGCGCTGAACGCCGTTTCCCTGGCCTTCCCCCTGCAAAACCTGATGATCGCCGTGGGCGGCGGCACGGGCGTTGGCATGAACGCCCTGCTGTCCCGCTCCCTGGGGGAGAAGAAGCAGGACCAGGCGGACCAGGCCGCCAACACGGGCATTTTTATTTTCCTGGTCAGCGCCGTGGTCTTCGGCGTGTGCGGCTTTTTGCTGGCCCGGCCCTTCTTCCTGGCTCAAACGGACATCCAGCCCATTGTGGATTACGGCACGGACTACGCCCGCATCTGCCTGGGCCTGTCCATCGGCATTTTCAGCCAATTCTGTTTTGAGCGGCTGCTCCAGTCCACAGGGCGGACGGTGTACTCCATGATCACCCAGCTCATCGGCGCGGTCATCAACATCATCCTGGACCCCATTTTGATTTTCGGCCTCTTCGGCTTCCCCCGGCTGGAGGTGGCGGGGGCCGCTGTGGCCACGGTCGTGGGCCAGATTGTGGCCGCCCTCATCGGCCTTTGGATGAATCTGCGCTTTAACCAGGATATCCGCATCCGCCTTCGGGCCATCCGGCCGGACCGGGCCGTGGTCCGGGAGATTTACCGGATCGGCGTTCCCTCCATCGTCATGCAGTCCATTGGTTCCATCATGACCTTTGGCATGAACAAGATTCTCATCTCCTTCACCGACACCGCCACGGCGGTCTTCGGGGCCTATTTCAAGCTCCAGAGCTTCATCTTCATGCCGGTCTTTGGCCTGAACAACGGCATGGTGCCCATCATCTCCTACAACTACGGCGCGGCCCGGCTGGACCGGGTGCGGGACACCATCAAGCTCACCGCCACGGTGGCCACGGTCATTATGGTCATCGGCTGCTCCGCCTTCAATCTGATTCCCGGGGTGCTGCTGGGCTTTTTCAGCCCCTCGGCGGAAATGCTGTCCATCGGCACCGTGGCCCTGCGGGTCATCAGCTACTCCTTCCTGCTGGCGGGCTTCGACATCATCGCCGGGTCCGTCTGCCAGGCCATCGGCAACCCGGTTCACACGCTGATCTGCTCCGTCTGCCGTCAGCTGGCGGCGCTGCTGCCGGCGGCCTGGCTCCTGGCGCAGACGGGGGTGCTGGATCTGGTGTGGTTCTGCTTCCCCATTTCGGAAGTGGTTTCTCTGGTGCTGAGCATCCTCTTCCTCCGCAAAACCATGCGGGCGGCGGAATCCAGAATCGCTGCCCTGGGAGACGCTTAACAATTCAACCGTCACGAAACAGGGAGGTATTATGGATTCCATCATCACTCAATTAGCCCAGGAGCTGAACCAGCCGGACCGGTATGTGGAAAACGTGGTCCGCCTGCTGGACGAGGGCAACACCATCCCCTTCATCGCCCGCTACCGCAAGGAGCTCCATGGGGCCATGGACGACACCACCCTCCGGAATCTGGAGGAACGGCTGAACTACCTCCGGGGTCTTCAGGAGCGGCGGGAGGCCGTTAAGAACGCCATCGCCCAGCAGGACAAGCTGACGGAGGAGCTGGCGGCCGCTATCGACGCCGCAGCCACTCTGGCGGAGGTGGAAGACCTGTACCGCCCCTATAAGCAAAAGCGCCGGACCCGGGCCTCCGCCGCCCGGGAAAAGGGCCTCCAGCCCCTGGCGGAGCTTCTCTTCGCCCAGGGGCCGGACTGCCCGGACCCCCTGGAGGCAGCGGCGGGCTATGTGGACCCGGAAAAGGGCGTGGAAACGGCGGAGGAGGCCCTGACGGGGGCCTCCGACATCGTGGCGGAGTCCCTCAGCGATAATGCGGAGCTTCGGAAGGTTCTGCGCTCCCTGCTGGCGAAAAATGGGAAGCTGCGCAGCGAAGCCGCCTTGGAGGAAGACAGCGTTTACCGGCTGTACTACGACTTCACCCAGCCCCTCTCCCGGATGCAGGGCCACCAGGTCCTGGCCGTCAACCGGGGAGAGAGAGAGGGGAAGCTGAAGGTCTCGGTGGAGCTGGACCGGGAGCTGGCCCTGCGGACCCTGCGCCGCCGGGCGGTGGTTCCGGGGAGCCGCGCTATGGAGTTCGTCAAGGCTGCGGCGGAGGATGCCTATGACCGGTTGATCTTTCCCTCCCTGGAGCGGGAGGCCAGAAGCAGCCTCACCGAGGCCGCCAGCGAAGGGGCCATCGGCCAGTTTGCCCTGAACCTCAAGCCTCTGCTGATGCAGCCCCCGGTGAAGGGGAAGGTGACCATGGGCCTGGACCCGGGCTATCGCATGGGGTGCAAGGTGGCCGTGGTGGACGGCACGGGGAAGGTGCTGGACACCGCCGTGGTCTATCCCACTTATGGCCAGCGGCAGAAGGCGGAGGCCATCGCCGCCCTGGCCAAGTTGGTTCAAACCCACGGCGTGGAGCACATCGCCATTGGCAACGGCACCGCCAGCCGGGAGACAGAGCAGATGGCGGTGGAGCTGATTCACCAGCTAAGCGAGGGCGGGACGCATGTCAGCTACATGATCGTCTCCGAGGCCGGGGCCTCCGTGTACTCCGCCAGCTCGCTGGCGGCGGAAGAGTTCCCGGAGTACGACGTGAATCTCCGCTCCGCCGTGTCCATTGCCCGGCGGCTCCAGGACCCCCTGGCGGAACTGGTGAAAATCGACCCCAAGGCCATCGGCGTGGGGCAGTATCAGCACGATTGTCCCCCCAAGCGGCTGGACGAGGCGCTGAACGGCGTGGTAGAGGACTGCGTCAACGCCGTGGGGGTGGACGTGAACACCGCCTCCGCGTCCTTGCTCCAGCGGGTCTCCGGCCTGACGGCGGCCACGGCGAAGAACATCGTGGCCTATCGGGAGGAAAACGGCCCCTTCACCGCTCGGAAGCAGCTTTTGAAGGTTCCCAAGCTGGGACCCAAGGCCTTCCAGCAGTGCGCGGGCTTCCTTCGGGTGCCGGAGAGCCGGTGGGTGCTGGACAACACCGCCGTCCACCCGGAGAGTTACGGCGCGGCGGAGGCCCTGCTGACCCTGACGGGCCACAGCCTGGCCGACGTGAAGGACGGGAAGCTCCAGCAGCTTCCCCAGCAGGTGGCGGACTATGGCGAGGAGCGGGCCGCCGAAGCGGCAGGCGTGGGCGTGCCGACCCTGCGGGACGTGGTAGCGGAGCTGATGAAGCCCGGACGGGACGTCCGGGACGATCTGCCCAAGCCGGTGCTGCGGACGGACGTGCTGGAGATGAAGGATTTAAAGCCCGGCATGGTGCTGACAGGAACGGTGCGCAACGTCATCGACTTTGGCGTGTTTGTAGACATCGGCGTTCACCAGGACGGGCTGGTGCACATCTCCCAGGTGGCGGACCGCCGGGTCCGCCACCCGTCGGAGGTAACCGCCGTGGGCGACGTGGTAAAGGTGCTGGTCCTGGAGGTGGACGAGAAGAACAAACGCATCTCCCTGTCCATGCGCCAGGCGAAATAGGGGTGCTCATCCCCACGGGGCTAAAAAAGACCTGCCATGAAAATGGCAGGTCTTTTCGCGTCACAGCAGGGTATACAGAATCTTTGCCATCTGTCCCCGGGTGATGTTGGCCTGGGGCCGGAAGGTACCGTCGGCATAGCCGCTGAGGATGCCCTGGGCCGCCATGGTGCGGATATAGAAGGCGGCGTACCCGGGAATCTGGGCCGCGTCGGCAAAGGTCAGGTCCGCCAGGGCAAAGCCCTTCTCCTGGCTCCGGCCGATCATGGCCGCCGCCTGGGCCCGGGTCAGGTTCCCGGCGGGGTTAAAGATCAGCGTTCCGCCCTTCCCCTGGGTACCGGTGACGACACCCTCGGCATACAGCGCCCGGACGGCGGGAAGGGTGCGCTCCGGCAGCTGGTCCAGGTCCGCGAAGGGCAGGGCTACATCGGCGTACTTCGCCGGGTCCAGCCCCAGGGCGTTGTAGAGCATCACGGAGAAGTCCAGCCGGGTCAGCAGGTCGTCGGGCCGGAAGGTGCCGTCGTCATAGCCCCCGGAGATGCCCTGGTTATAGAGGAAGTCGCAGTAGTCCGCACCCCAGTACTCCGCCGTGTCCGTGAACCGGTGCTCCGTGCCGGAGGCCGGAAGCTCTACGGAGGTCCGGCCGATGTTGCCGGAGGAATCCTTGGCGACGACGGTGACCCGGCCCAGCTCCCGGGTCTCCCCGGGGCCGGGGAGGCTGACGGTGAAGCGGCCTGAGGCGGGGTCGTACTCGCCCAGGGGAGACCCGTTGCAGGTGATGGTCACGTTCTCCGCTGGGAGGATGCCGTCCACGGCGTCGGTGACAGAGCCGGCGACAGTCCAGTCCTCCTGATTCAGCTCTGCAGTGATGACGGGGGCGGCATTGTCCACAATGCCGTCAAAGGCAGCCACCAGCTGGTCCAAATAGATGGTTCCCGCGCCTGTGCCGCTGACCTCCAGGCCCCGGATGGTCATGCCTGCGGGCAGGCCGTTGACGGAGACCTGCTTCCAGCCGGACACGTCCAGGGTGGCCAGGGGCAGGACCTGGGTCTCTCCCTCGCCCACGCTGTAGAGAAGGGACAGGGTGTTGCCGGAGCCATTGCTGTTCACCCAGAGGTTCAGCCCGGTGTAGGGTGCGTTCAGCGCGGCGGGCTGGACCGTGGCGTTCCAGCGGGCGGCGCCGCCGCTTAGATCATACTCCAGCTTGCCGGAGGCCTTGCCGAAGCGGACGTAGTTCCCGTCCCGGTTCAGGCTGAAGCTTGCCCCCTGGCCGGAACCCCGGAAGATGGTGGTCTCGCCCTCAAAGTCCTCCAGCGTCTCCAGGTGCTGGGTGGCGACGGTGACGGCAATGCTGGCGCTCTGGGTCCCGGCGGAGACGGTGATCTTCCCCGTCCCCAGGGCCGCGGCGGTGAAGAGGCCCGTCTCGTCAATGGTCCCGATGTCCCCCTCCAATGTCCAGGCAAAGGCCGCCGGGTCCGCCTTAAGGGGCAGGTGCTTGTAGGCGGCGGAGCCATGGAGCTGGACGGAGTCGCCGGGGGAGGCGTTCAGCTCCGTGATAATGGCGTTGTCGGCGTTCCGCACCGCCACGCCGTCCGGCGCGGTGACGGCGTGGATCACGGTGGAACCCTGGCCGCCGCCTCCCTGGGCGGTGACGGTGATGTCCCCGCCCTCCAGGGGTGTGGTGAGGACGTTCCCCTCCAGGGTCCCGGCGGAGGCGGTGAGGTCATAGCCCTGGTTCATGGGAATGAAATTGGTGTCCACGGCGGCGGCGGAGATTTCCGCGCTGCTGCCCGCCAGGACATAGGCGTTGTCGGCGCTGACGTAGAAGTGGCTCAGCTGCCCGGTGGGCTGGTTGGAGGCCACCAGGAAAATCTGATTGGACACGGACCGCTCCACCCGGTCGGAGGGCTGGTTAACCCGCCCCGCGGCGGTGTCCGTGGGCTTGGTGACTGTCAGGGTGGTGGACCCGCCGCCGTCCAGGCACAGGGCGGTGACGCAGCCCAGCTCTATGAGCCGCCGGGCCACCTGGTCCATGGTGGCCCCGATGGAGTGGCCGGACTTCCGGCCGTCAATGGTGTAGAAAATCAGGCTGCCGTCGTACCGCTGGCCCACGGCGGTGCGGGGAGCCGCCCCGGTGGGGAGTCCGGCGGCCACGGCCCCGTTTTCCACCAGGGAGTACAGGCTTCCCACAGCATACTGCACGTCGTTCCACCTGGGGTCGGCAGGGGTGAGGGACACCTGAATCACCGTCCCGGCGGGAATGGACCGGAGGGCGTTCAGGGTCTCCTCTCCCGCCTGGGCATTGGCGGTGAGGACCGCCTGATTCGGGGCCAGCGTGGGGGAGGGCTCTCCCTCCGCCACCCGCTCTACCAGCAGGGAGGTGGTTTGACCCAGGGCGAATCCCCCCTCCTGCACCGTGCAGATCACATCTACCCCGGGCTGGGTGCTGCCGGTGGTATGGGCGGCGTTAAAGTCGTAGGTGTAGAGAAAGACATCCTTCTCGGTCCGGGCTTTGTTGAACGCCGCGACGCGCAGGGACTTGTCCAGAATCTGGCCGGTGCCGTCGGTAAGGGGGGCGCCCAGCTCGTCGTACAGGGGCTCTCCCGCCTCGTTATAGAGCGGCTCCCCCGTGCCGTCCTGGACGGTGTAGGCGGCGGTGATGGAGACGGCGGGTTTGCCCAAAATGGCGGCGCCGTCCGCCTGGAAGCCGATGGCGTGGTAGCCCCCGTCGCTGGAGCGGAGCTGCCCCTGGGTGAGAACGATGCCGATGGGCAGGCCGTTGTTTACATTGTAAAAATCCCCGTTGATGCCGGCTACCACCCGGTAGCCCTGCTCCTCCAGGGCCTTGGCGGTGTTGGAGACGGAACTCCGGTCCGTCAGCGCGCCGCCGTAGGTGACAAGGGGGGTGACGGAGGCGTTGGGCGTGTATGTAATCAGGTTCTCCGTCCGGTAGTCGGAGCTGACGCTGCTCCAAAAGACGTTGGTGGACAGCTGGGTCTCCCGGTTCAGCAGGGTGTCTGTAGCAGTGAGGTCGTCCCCCATGGCCTCCGAGGCCCGGGCAGGGGACACGGCCGCCAGCAGGGAAAGGGTCAGCAGCAGGGAAATCGCTTTGGGAAAGATTCGTTTCATAGGGTTCCTCCATACTTGTCCAGGGTAATCGAACGCTTTCACCATACCACAAACCGGAACGAAAGTAAATGACAATCCGTGCTTTCTTATTTGTAATGCTTTTCCTACCTTATTTTTTTTTGTAATCCGAGTATTTTCTTTCCATTGCAAACAGGGTTGTATGCACAGCCTCACGAGGGCGGCTTGGCGTATCCCGCGATGTCCCGCCGGCCATACTCGTCTACGGTCCGGTGTAGCCGTTCGGCAGTTCGCGATAAATTGTGGCTGCATGGGAGCCGGCTTTCCCGGCAATCACCGCCGCCGGAGCGCCTCCGTTGTGAAGCCTCTCAATTTCCCTCCGCTCACTCGGCCCGAAATAGCGGAGCTTCCGGCCCATGTTCCCCGTCCTCTTTCCCTAAAACATAAAAAAATGAAGTGCGTCGAGCTCTTTCGAGCTTTCGCACTTCACATAGCAAATCAACAGACGGTGCGGCGGAATTCGACCCCGAAGAAGGGCCGGGAATGGGCGTTTCCAGGAAATGATACCAAAATGTTGCCGCTTGTTCACAGTTTGTTCATGATTATAGGGGGGCTTTCCGCTATGGTATAGGGAGTAGTATTGTCGGATGCGCCGCATCCAATTTTCGGCAGGCACGGAGGTAACTTTATGAACAATTTTTGGAAGAAAAAACTGCCGGCGTTTCTGCTGGCGTTGCTTTTGACCGCGGGGGCCATGCCTGCGGCGCTGGCGGCCCCCCATGGGGGCGACCATACGTATGGTCAGTGGGATCATAATGAGTCCGAACACTTCCGGACCTGTAATGTGCCGGGCTGCGGCATGAAGGAGGTCTCTTCTCATGTGTTTGACACATGGGCGGAAACTAAGGCCGCCACCTGTAACGAAGAGGGTGAGATGACGAGCACATGTTCCGTCTGCGGCTATGTGGGCAAACAGGTTATCGCGAAAAAAGACCACGAGTTTGGCGGTTGGATTTATGTGGACCCTTCCACCCACCACCGGGTCTGCGCAAAGTGCGGAACCAAAGAGCCGCAGAGCCACCGCCCCAACGGAAACGGAACCGTGACTGTTCCGGCCACCTGTGTGGCCGAGGGGCGGCGGGAGTATCGGTGCCAGGACTGCGGCCAGACTTACTTTGAACCCATTCCCAAGACGGACAACCACGGAACGCCGGACGCCACCGGCAAATGCCCCCTCTGCGGCAAGCAGATCAGCACCCCCAGCGCCGGCGTCACCGTCACCTTCATGAACGGCTCCTCCGTCTTTGACCGGGTGAACGTGTCCTCCGGAGGAAGGCCCAGCAACCCCGGCACCCCCTCCTATCCCAGCCCCTCCTCCGGCTGCTCTTACAGCTTCAAGGGCTGGACTTCCGCCAACCCCGGAAGCAAGCCCATCTACAGCGGCCAGTCCCTGACCTCCCCCACCGGCGCGGTCAGCGCCAACACCACCTACTACGCGGTTTACACCGTTTCCGCCTCCTCGCAGGACGTCTCCTTTAAGGCGGGGACCAGCGCGTCCAAGGTGGGCGGCAGCATCCGCAGCGAAATTGACGGCAAGTTCACCGCCCTCACCGGGCGGAGCTTTGCCTCGGTCACCTTCTCCTCCCCCTCCTCCAGCAGCTATGGAACGCTCTACGCCGAAAGCGGCAAGACCGCCCTGGGCAGCCGGGAGTATGCCTACGCCGGGGGAAGCTACCCCGTGACGGACCTCTATTTCGTCCCGGGACGGAGCAATGGTTACACCGTGCGCTACACCGCCAAGGACGCCTATGGCAGCAGCGTCTCCGGCACGCTGACCCTCTCCGCCACAGGGAGCTCCGTCTCCGATTCCGGGGAGATTGTCCTCCGGGTGGCCCCCGGCAGCAAGGTGAGCGTCAAGGTGGCCCGGTTTGAAGAGGCTTACCGGAAGCTCAGCGGCACCACCAGCACCCCCCGCTATGTGATCTTCGACCCGGACAAAAGCTACGAGAGCTTTGCCGGAACCCTGTACAGCGGCTCCAAGGAGCTGGACCGGGACCGGCTGGAGGATTTGGAATTCTACATCGAGGACAAGAGCTATGGGGACTACGCCCTCAGCACCCTGAATTTCCAGGCGGACACAAACGCCCGGGAGGGCAAGGAGCTGGTGATCCCCTTCGATATCTACTACAAAAGCACCTCCGCCCCCTATGAGGGAAGCCTGCGCGTCATCATCGACAAGGACGGCGAGGAGGGGGACGTGACCTACCGGGTGGCCCCCGGCGGCTCCGTCACCTTCAACCGGGTGGACTTTAACAACGCCTATCAGGACCTGACGGGCTACTCAGACGAGATTCGCTGGGTGGAGTTTGACCCCGGCGACGATTACACCAGCTTTTCCGGCAAAATCCGGGCCGTGGGCCACGCCGACTTTGACAAACGGGAGCTGGGCCGGGAGGATTTCTATTACAAGAGCAGCAGCTACGGTGATTATGCCCTGGACGACCTCATTTTCCTGGCCGGGTCCTCCGCCAAGGATGGCCAGGTCCTGGAGATTCCCTTTACCGCATACTACGACAAGGACTATAAGGCCGAGGGCACGCTGCGGATTGTCATTGACAAAAACGGCTCCCAGGATACCGTTACCGTCAGCGCGGCTCCGGGCAGTTCCGTGAAGTTGGACCGGACGGCCTTCAACAAGGTGTTTCAGTATCTCTCCGACAGCACCAAGAACACCGTTCACGCCGTGTCCTTCCAGGCGCCGGACAGCTATAAGAACTTTGACGGGACCCTGTACGCCGATGGGGACGCCCTCCGCCTGGGGGACCTGGGCCACGACGAAAACTGGTTTTACTACAATTCCAAGGATGCGGGCAGGGGCGACTATCTGCTGGAGGATATGACTTTTGAGGCGGACCGGGACGCCAAGGAGGGGGCCAGCCTGGCCATTCCCTTCCGGGCCTACTACGACAATGACCGGGACGACTATGAGGAGGGCGTGCTCCGCCTTCTGATCACCTCGGAAGCCAACACCATCACCTATGAAGCGGCCCCCGGCGGCACAGTGAACTTCTCCGCCGAGGACTTTAACCGGGCCTACCAGGCCATGGCCGGGGACAACCGGACTATTAAGTACGTGGCCTTTGAGGCGGGCAGCGACTACGCCAGCTTCGCCGGAAACCTCTACACCGGGAACACCCAGCTCACCCGCAGCAGCCTGACCTATACCCAGACCCAGTTCTATTACAGCAGCTCCAGCTACGGAACCTACGCCCTCAGCAGCCTCTCCTTCCGGCCCGACGCCACTGCCAAGGACGGCAGCAGCCTCTCCATTCCCTTCCGGGCCTATTACGACGCCAGCACCTATAAGCAGGGGACGCTGAAGCTGGTGGTGGGCACCGGCGGCGACATCGCCTATACCGTCACCCCCGGCAAGACCGTAAACTTTGACCGGACCAAATTCGACGACTTCTTCCGCAAGAGCTATTCCAGCTCCAGCCTGGACTATGTGGTCTTCGACGTGCCCGGCACCGCTGACTTCCCGGATTCCAGCGGTACCCTGTACACCGGGTACAACACCAGCTACTCCGTTTCCTTCACCCGAAACAGCCTTCGGGATGTCCGGTTCTATTACAACTCCAACGACGCCGGACGAGGGGACTATGCCCTGAACGATCTGACCTTTGCCGCCGCCAACTCCTTCACCTCCGGAAAGGTGACCCTGCGCTTCACCGCGTACGGCGCCAATGACCGGGAGGTGGAGGGCACGCTGGTGCTGACGCCGGCCGTGGCCTCCGCCAGCTCCAGCCTGGTGGGCAGCGTGCGCTATGCCGTTACCACGGGAACCAACGTCCAGATCAGCGCCAACGACCTGGCCCGGTTCTTTAAGAGCATCTACCCCGCCGGTTCCTTGCAGTATGTGACCCTGGGCGACGTGCCCGCCGCCGGGTCCCTGTACTACAACTACTACAGCACCAGCCGCTACGGCACGTCGTCCCGGGAGCAGATTACCGCCGCCAACCGGAACCGAAACTTTTATATGAGCCCCGCCTCCCCCAGCGAGTACGCGCTGACGGAACTGACCTATGTGCCCTCCGGGTCCAACTACTGCGCCAGCATTCCCTTTACGGCCTATGGAGTGGGCGGTCAGTCCACGGCGGGGGCCATCCTCATCAGCGTCACCAACAAAGCCGTTTCGGAGGTTTACGGCCCCACGCCTAAGAACACCGCCGTTACCTTCCCGGCCTCTTCCATCGTTGCCGCCGTCTCTGCGGCCACCGGTACCGCGCCCAGCGGCATCCAGCTTTTGAAGCTCCCCCCTGCCAATGTGGGCGCCATCTATGTGGGAAATACCACCACCCCCGCCAATACCACCACGGTTTATGGCTATAACACCGGAACCGAGCAGCTGGGCCAGCTCCGCTTCGTGCCCCAGACGGGCTACACCGGCCCGGTGGAGATTCCCTACGCGGCGCTGAACGCCAGCGGCGTTCCCATTGCCTCGGGCATGTTCTCCATGGGCGTGCTGAACACCAACAAAAAGTTCGGGGACATCAATGCCTCTACCTGGTGCTATAAGTACGTCACAGAGCTGGCGGACTCCTCCGTCATCGACGGGTATGCCGACGGGAATTTCAAGCCCGACAGCACCATCACCTATGGCGCAGCGCTGAAGCTCATCATGCTGGCGGCGGGCTATTCCGAACAGGCCCCCACGGTGAAGGGCAGCACCTTCAGCGGCTACCTGGCCAAGGCCCAGGCCGACGGCCTCATCACCCGCAGCAACGTGAACCTCAGCGGAACCATTACCCGCCTCCAGGTGGCCCAGCTGGCCGCCGGGGCGCTGAAGCTGGACATTAACAACCTCTCCAGCGTAAAGCCCTTCACGGATACGTCGGACGTCTATGTCCAGGCTCTGAACGCCGCGGGCATTGTAGAGGGCTATTTCAGCAACGGGACCAGCACCTTCCGCCCCTCCAACACCCTGACCCGGGGGCAGGTTTCCGCCATCGTCTGGCGAATGCAGAACTACCGGAAATAATTCCCGCAAAAAAGGGGCCGCCTCTAGGGCGGCCCCTTTGGTTTTCCAGCAATTTCTCCCCCGGAAAACAGCGCCGCCCTTGAAGGAGAGCGGAGCAGTATGGTATAGTATAGTAAGAAAGAAGCCAAAGGAGATTTGCCATGCGCCAACAGACCTCCCCGGAGGAACAGGCTCTGGAGGAGCTGAGCCGCCTGAAAAAGCGGTCCGCCCCGGAGAAGAAAAAAAGGACCCCCTGGGCCCGGTATACCGCCGTGGTCCTTCTGGCGGCGGTCTGCATCGGCGGGGCGGAGCTGACGGCCTGCCGCTTTTTCGCCCCGGCCCTCTACGAGGAGCTGACGGAGCCGGTGCGGGAAACGGCCCGCCAGGCCGCCCAAACGGCGGGACGGGTTCTGGAGGCCGCAGGCCGGGCGGGCGTCTCTGCGGCGGAG
>JAAWTB010000026.1 GCA_022801815.1 Oscillibacter sp.
ATTCTTTTCGAAAAGAATGGTATGATGGCATAAAACGTCTTTGGCCCGTTCTCAGTCGGAGCTGCTTCTTCCTATCTCCGGCGGCTTTTCTGCCGCCCTCTTTTCGCCGCCGTTCAACGCTTGTTTTGCATTATGGATACCATATTACCGCAGCGCGGAAGAATTCCTGAACAGGCTTACATACGAGGGCCAATCATAAGCTTCACTATAAGCGCATCAACTGCCGCAGATATGTGCCCCGCAGCCACGCTCCCCGCAGGTGTGCTCTGCTCCATGGTGATGATCGTGGTGCTCGCAGCGCACTTCCGAATCAAAGTTCAGCTCTCCTTTGAGCAGAGCCTGTACCGCGCTGTCAGCCTCGCCGGATACGCCGCCGTACAGCCGGATTCCTGCCGCCGCCAGAGCCGCCTGCGCGCCGCCGCCAATCCCGCCGCAAATCAAAGCGTCCGCTTTCAGCGCAGTGAGCACGCCGGCCAAAGCGCCGTGGCCGCTTCCGTTGGCGCCGACAACCTCGGAAGACACAACCGTGCCATCCTGCACATCATAAACTTTAAACTGCTCCGTACGGCCAAAGTGCTGAAAAATCTGACCGTTTTCATACGTCACCGCAATTCTCATAACGGCATCTCCTTTTTGCTTTTCATATTGCTGGCGGTACTGCCGCTTAAAGCAGTCCATACACCCGCAGCCGGTGCTTCTTCCGTCACAGAGCCGGAACTCGCCGCCTCCAATGTGAAGAGGAGCCCCTTCCACCAACGCTTCCGCCAGCTTTTTCCGGGCGCTGTCGTAAATTTTCTGCACGGTCGTCCGGGCCACCTGCATCCGTTCCCCGCACGCTTCCTGAGAAAATCCCTCTTTGTCAATCAGCCGGATGGTTTCATACTCGTCCACTGTCAAAAGAATCGGGGGCGGCTGAGCCTCCATATGGGCAGGCAGAAACTCCAAAACCCTGGGGAAATGACAGACCTTTCTGCATTTTACAGGTCTTGGCATAGAAACTCCTCCCCGTTGATATACATAGATTATAGTTCGGTTAAGGGCATATGTCAAGAATGAAATTGACATATGCCCTCAATTGCTTTATACTGTGTACAGCCTTTTGTAAGGAGAGCGTACAATGGAGTTTTCAGAGTACTTCCCCGTATGGGGCAGCATGACGCCCCAACAGCAGCAGACGATTTCCGCCAGTCTGGTCAGCCGGACCGTGAAAAAAGGGGCCGTGCTCCACAGCGGCGGCGCGGGCTGTACCGGCCTGCTGCTGATAAAAACCGGCCAGCTTCGGGCCTTCATCCTTTCTAAAGAGGGGCGGGAAGTCACCCTCTACCGGCTGTTTGACCGGGACATCTGCCTGTTTTCCGCCTCCTGCATCATGCGTTCCATTCAATTCGATGTGACCATCTCGGCGGAAAAAGATACGCAGCTTTGGGTCCTTCCTTCGGATGTTTATAAGCAGATGATGGAGCAGTCCGCCTGTGTGGCGAACTACACCAGCGAGATCATGGCCTCCCGGTTTTCAGAAGTCATGTGGCTGATGGAGCAAGTCATGTGGAACAGCATGGACAGGCGAGTGGCCGCCTTTTTGCTGGAAGAGGCGGCCATTCAGGCCGCGGACCGCCTGCCCATCACCCATGAGAGCATTGCCAACCACCTGGGGACCCACCGGGAGGTGGTCACCAGGATACTCCGCTACCTTCAGAGCGAGGGAATGGTCCGGCTGACCCGGGGAGCGGTGGAGCTTACGGACCGGGCAAAGCTGGAGACATTGGGCAGCGAATAAACGGTTTGACAATTGGAGCAGTCAGCCGCAGATACGGCTGACTGCTCCTGAATTTACCGGTCCATTCCACAGGCGGAAGCGGATTCAACCAAGCGGCGGTCATGGGTTACCGTGTCATAGAACCGGAAGCCTCCCGCGAAGTTGTACGCCTCATAACCATACCCGTTTAAAATCCGACAGGCGATGTAGCTGCGTAGGCCGCTCTGGCAGATCACATAAACCGGCTTGCCCGGCTCCACTTCCTTCAGCCGTTCCCGCAGTTCATCTACCGGAATATTTTTAAAGTCGTCTATATGCCCCTGGCTGTACTCATCCGCAGTTCTGGCATCCAGCAGGGTGACGCTTCCGTCCCGGGGCAGGCGGTCCAAATCCTCCAGAAACCACTGCTTGAGAATTCCCTGTTGGATGTTGTCGGCCATGAAGCCGGCCATGTTTACCGGGTCCTTGGCAGAGGAATAGGGCGGCGCGTAGGCCAGGTCCAAATCCTTTAGTTCGGTGGCGTTCAGCCCGGCGCGGATGGCGGTGGCCAGCACGTCAATGCGCTTATCCACGCCCTCATAGCCCACAATCTGGGCGCCCAAAAGGCGATAGGTTTCCTTTTCAAAGACCACCTTCATGACCATAAGCTTGCCGCCCGGGTAGTAACCGGCGTGGCTCAAGGGGGAAAGAATCACCTTGTCCACATCCAGCCCCGCCTTTTTGGCGGTGGTCTCGTTTACGCCGGTTACGGCGGCGATCATATCAAAGACCTTGAGGACGCTGCTGCCCTGAGAGCCGGGGTAGCGGCTGTCCCCGCCGCAGATATTGTCGGCGGCAATCCGCCCCTGCCGGTTGGCCGGCCCCGCCAGGGAGATGAGGGCGTCCTGCCCGGTGACAACGTGCTTCACCTGTACCGCGTCCCCCACGGCGTAGATATCCGGGACGGAAGTCTCCATCCGGTCGTTTACCACAATGCTCCCCTTGATGCCCAGCTCCAGCCCCGCCTCCTTCGCCAGGGCGGTGTCCGGGGTGACGCCGATAGCCAGCACCACCATGTCGGCGTGAAGGGGCGCTTCGTCCTTCAGCAGAACGTCTACCCCGCTGCCGTTCTCTGCGAATCCCTCCACCGTGCGGCCCAGGACCAGCTGGACGCCGTGCTTGCGCATGTCGCTGTGGATGAACGCGGCCATATCCGGGTCGAAGGGGTTCATCAGCTGCTTGGGCCGCTGGACGATGGTGACCTCCATCCCCAGCTCCCGCAGGTTTTCTGCCAGCTCCAGACCGATGAAGCCGCCGCCGGCCAGCACCGCCGATTTAGGGTGGTGCGCGTCGATGTGCTCCTTGATGCGGAAGGTATCCTCCACCGTCCGCAGGGTGAACACCCGGTCCAGCCCCACCCCTGGGAGCCTGGGCTGGGTGGGTTTGGCACCAGGGGAGAGAATCAGTTTGTCATAGCGCTCCTCGAATGCCTCCCCCGTCTCCAAATTTTTCACGGAGACAGTCTTTTTGTCTGGGTGAACGGCCGTGACTTCGTGGCGTACCTTCATATTCACCCGGAAACGGGAAAAAAAGCTCTCGGGCGTCTGCAAGGTCAGCGCGGACGGGTCGGTGATTACGTCCCCAATATAGTAGGGCAGGCCGCAGTTGGCATAGGAAATATACCCCGACCGCTCAAATACCACAATTTCCGCCTGTTCGTCCAGCCTGCGGATGCGGGCTGCCGCCGTGGCGCCTCCTGCCACGCCGCCTACAATCACTGCTTTCATATGCTGTCTACCTTTCCGGTATAGGCGGCAATTCCGCCTATGTTTTTTATATGGAGATACCCCATGCGCTGCAAAACGTCCACGGCCTGGCGGCTCCTGGCCCCGCTGTGGCAGTATACAAACAGCGGGGTATCTTTCTCTCCCACTGCCGCGCCGGCGCAGCCAATCTCCTGGAGCGGAATGTTTTTGCTGCCGGGGATATGGCCCGCCTGGTATTCCTGCGGAGTGCGGACGTCCAGCAGGACCGCGCCCCGGGTTTCGCTGTACTCTTTAATCCCCTGATCAATATTGGAGCTTCGCAAAAAGTCAAATAATCCCATTTTCAAATCTCCTTACAGCATGGCGAGAATCTGGCCCTTCGGCCGCGCGCCCATAGCCTGACCGGTAATCTTGCCGTCCTTTATCATCACCAGCGTAGGGATGTTCATCACGCGGAATTGGCGGGCCAGCTCCGGCTGTTCATCCACATTGATTTTACCTACCTTGATGTCAGGCCGCTCCTGCGCGATTTCCTCCAGGATGGGAACCACCATCCGGCATGGGCCGCACCAGGGGGCCCAGAAATCCAACAGAACAGGCTTGTTGGAGTTTACGACTTCTTCTTGAAAGTTTTCCTTGCTGATATTGATGGCCGACATGGCGTTATCCTCCGTTTTCTTTTGTTTTATATGCCTAAGTATACCGGAAGGCAAATACCGCTTCCGTGATAAAGTCACTCTTTGCCGCCTTTGGCCTTGCAGATTAGCTGCGTCATGGTGCCCATAGGGCAGTAGACGCACCAGCTGCGGGGCTTAAACAACACCATTGTGAACAGGCCAAGGACTGTAGAGGTCAGCATCACGCTGTAAAACCCAAACGCAAACTGGACCACGCCGGGATGAAAGAGCGTTCCGTGGTAGGCCCAGTGCCAAGGCAGTTTGAAGGTCCAGAGCAAGGTCACTGCCTGCCGCAGATCCTGAATGCCCGCAAAGACCAGATATGTATTCCAGAGCATCTGGAAGAACATGATGAAAAAGAAGATTAAAAAGCCATAGCGGAACCATTTGCTTTTCATCCATCTGGGAATGTCCTTCTTTCGGGATAGGCCGAACCGTCCGCCTAACAGGCCGAATATCTGTCCCCGGCCGCAGTAGCGGTTGCAATAGCCCTTCGAACCGCGTGCAGTGGAAATGATCAGGGGGATAAAGAAGAACACCAGTCCCAGCCAGGCGAACAGAATGTTAAAGAATCCCAGGGTCAAATAGGTCAGCTCAACGATCCACAGGTAATCATACCAGCGTTTTTTCATGCCTGCACCTCCTGAATCTCAATGACGGAGGCCGGACACTCCCTTGCGCATCTGCCGCAGCCCACGCACCGTTCTGCGTTGACCGCCGCCCGTATTCCGCGCCAAATCTGAATAGCGGACAGAGGGCATACCTTCACGCAGCAGCCGCAGGCGACACAGGATTTCTCATCCACAACCGCCCTCCGCTTGTTTCTTGTTCCCATACCGTACCTCCCGAAGTTGATAAGAGAATCCTATCAGGATTGAACTGTGCGTACTGTGATAAAGTCACACAGGCTGGGCAGCGCCCGTTTTCCAAGGGCTTGTTTCTGCACGAGGGTGGGGGGCTTACAAGACGCCTTTCCCTTTTTGGACGCAAAAATCCCGCACCGAAGTGCGGGATTTTTGCTTACATCTCGTTTGTCAACGAAACTTGGAGCTAGTGGGGTGACTCGAACACCTGACCTGCTGATTACGAATCAGCTGCTCTACCGACTGAGCTACACTAGCAGGTTAAGGATCGCCAGGGCACTTGCGCGAAAAGTGACTTAGTCCTGAAATCGCTTGCTATCATATCACAATTTTTTTGCTCCGTCAACCTTGTTTTCTGATTTTCCTGCAAGTTTTCATTTTCCAGACGATTACCCTTCGTATTATTGCAGGAAATCCTGCATTTTTCCTTTGAGCATATTGTCAGCTTTCGTCACTATTATTCAAAGCAGCAGAAATAACTGGGAATATAATCCAATTTTGTTTGGCGGCGCATCCTCGGTTTTTCCCGTATTCCTCACAAATCTCTGTTTCTCTTGACAGTTGTTCTTCGGCACGTTCGGATTTACATAAGGTGTTTCATAAAAAGCTTCTACGAAGAGTTATCCACACTTTCCACAGGGTTTTCCACATGGGGTTTTCCTGAAATGACAAGGAAATTCTCCGGCCTCTTTCCCGATGGAAGGAGTGGATAGGGAAACCTTTCAACAGCTGTTTTCCTGGGGGGTAGTTTACATAACGCAAAACTGAGGCGAAATTTCTCCGTGCTTCACGCAAAATTTTTCTGGACATCCCGGTTTTTTGTTGAAAAGAGGGAGGCCTGCGGGCCACCAGAGGGCCCTTGTGAAAGTTATGATGCAAAAATTTTTCCCGTGGTCTGTCCCGGGACCCGGGCCGCGCATATTGTGCGTGACAAAATGGCAAGACTGTACTATAATAAGGGCCTCAAAGAGCGGATATAGTCAGGAGGCATACCATGAGGGAAAACAGGAACCAGAGTGCGCTGATAGCCATGAGCGGCGGTGTGGACAGTTCTGCGGCGGCCTATTTGGCGCAGTCGGAGGGTCTGCGCTGTCAAGGAGTTACCATGCGTCTGCTGGAGGACGACGACGGCCGGAACGCCGCTGACGCGGAGTCCGTCTGCCGGCGGTTGGGCATCCCCTTTTCCACGCTGGATGTGGCGGCGGAGTTCCGGGAGGCGGTGATGGAAAAGTTTGTCCGGGTCTATCAGGCGGGAGGGACCCCCAACCCCTGCGTGGACTGCAACCGCTGTATGAAGTTCTCCCGTTTGATGGACGCGGCGGACGACGCGGGGCTCTATTACGTGGTCACCGGCCATTATGCCCGGATAGAGCGGGACCGGAAGACGGGTCGGCTGCTGCTGAACAAGGCCCTGGACGCCGGGCGGGACCAGAGCTATTTTCTCTACACCCTGACCCAGGGCCAGCTGGAGCGGATTCGGTTCCCCCTGGGAGGCATGGAAAAACGGCAGGTTCGGGAGCTGGCGGAGCGGCTGGGCTTCGTCAACGCCCGGCGGCGGGACAGCCAGGATATCTGCTTCATCCCCGACGGGGATTATGGTGCGTTCATCGAGGCCTACACCGGCCGGACCCTCCCCCCCGGGGACTTCTTGGACCAGGAGGGCCGGGTGGTGGGGCGTCACCGCGGGGCGGCGCGCTACACCCTGGGCCAGCGGAAGGGGTTGGGCCTTTCTATGGGGGAGCCGGTGTATGTCTGCGGGAAGGATATGGCGGCGGGTGCCGTTACCGTGGGGCCGGAGAGCGCCCTTTATGCCCGGGAAATTCTGGCGGAGGATCTCAACTGGATATCCATGGAGGGATTGACCGGCCCCCTGCAGGTACGGACCAAAACACGATCCCGTCAGGCAGAACAGCCGGCGGTAGTGTTTCCGGAGGCCGGGGGCCGGGTCCGTGTCGTCTTTGACGAGCCCCAACGGGCGGTGACGCCAGGGCAGGCGGCGGTTTTTTATGAGGGCGAACGCGTCGTGGGCGGCGGAACCATCACAGAGATTTTCAAGGAGGACGGGCATGAGCTGTGAAAACTGCGGAAGCTGCGGAAACTGCGGCGGCGGGCTGCTGCTGACGGAGGCGGAGCTGGCGCTTCTTCGCCGCTTTGGGGAAACGCCCTTTCTCCCGGCGGCCTGGGCCCTGGATTTGAAGACGCCAGTGTGCCTGGAGGAGGGAGAGGCGCCCGCCGCAGCCATTCTGGGCCTGGCGGGGAAGGGGCTCATCCGGCTGGATTACGACATGCCCCTGCGGGGCTTTGATTACGCCGCCTATCGGGAGTATCCCCTTCACGGCAGCATGGCTTTAACCGGGCGGGGACAAGACGTGCTGGAGCAGATTGAGATTTTGGGGATTGAGGAGTGAGGGGATGCTGGACCAATTTTCAAGAACGGAACTCCTTCTGGGCCGGGCGGGCATGGAACGCCTGGCCCAGGCCCGGGTGGCGGTGTTCGGCCTGGGGGGCGTAGGCGGCTATGCGGTGGAGGCCCTGGTCCGCAGCGGCGTGGGGGCGCTGGACCTGGTGGACAGCGACCGGGTGAGCCTGACAAATTTGAACCGCCAGATTTTGGCCACCCGCCGGACCCTTGGTCAGTACAAGGCCGACGCCGCCCAAACTCGGGCGCTGGAAATCAACCCGGAGGCGGCAGTGCGGACCTGGAAGGTCTTTTACGGCCTGGATACCGCCGGGGCGTTCGATTTTACTTTGTATGATTATGTAATAGACGCCATTGACACCGTCACCGGGAAACTGGCCCTGATTCAGCAGGCCCGGGAGGCCGGGACGCCCATCATCAGCTGCATGGGGGCCGGGAACAAGCTGGACCCCTCCGCCTTCCGGGTGGCGGATATTTATGAGACCTCCGTCTGCCCCCTGGCCCGGGTGATGCGCAGGGAGCTGAAGCGCCGGGGCGTCCGGCGTTTAAAAGTGGTCTACTCCCAGGAGCCGCCCATGGAGCCGGAGGGCGCGCTGTATGAGGAGTCCCTGGCGGGAGAGGTCCGGAGGCAGGTGCCGGGGAGCGCGGCCTTTGTGCCCGCCGCCGCCGGGCTGATTCTGGCGGGGGAAGTGATCCGGGATTTGGCCTGTGGGAGAGCCGAATAGAGGAGCGGGAGGAGCGCGGCGGGCGTTTCCCGCTCCTTTTTTGGTCCGGAGGCTTTCTTATCTTTCCGGCCTGCCTGCCGATATATGGTATAGGAGAAACCGCAGTTTCACCAAATTCAGGAGAGGAGGCGTCTGAATGGGCGAGCTGACCATTCGCCGGGAGCGGGGGATTTCCGGGCCCCGGTATCAGGCGGCGGAGAAAACGGAGAGGACGGCCGAAACCAGCCGCCCGGCGGCCAGGACGCCGGGGGCCACCGTGTCGGAGACGCTTCAGCGGCTGATGACGAAAATCGGCCAGGCGGAGAACCAGACCCGGGAGAGCCGCCGGACCCTCCAGGTGGGGGAGGCCGTGCTGGCGGAGGTCCGGGACGCCCTGAGCCGCATGGAGGAGCTGGTGGGGAAAGCCGCCTCCGGCGGAGCGTCAGACCGGGCTTCCATCCAAATGGAGCTGGAACGCCTGGCGGAGGAAATCGACCGCATGACCGGCGGGGCCTTCGCCGGGGACGAGCGGCTGTTCCTGGAGGGAGACGCGGAAATTGAGGACGGAGCGGAGCCTCCGCCGGAGGCCGCCGGGGAGGACCAGGGGCAGGAGAGCGTGCAAAAGCTCCCTAATTGGCTGCTGAAGGGTATGGCCCAGACTGGCCTGACTCCGGAGCGGCTGCTGGACATGCTGGGTCTGGACAAGAGCGCCGGCATCTCGGACATCCTGGCCGCCATCGCCGGGAAATCCCTGGAGAACAACGCCGCCGCAGGGTATCTGGCGGCGCTGTACCTGGGCGGAGTCATCGCCGGGGCCTCCGGAGACGGGGATTGGGAGGCCGCCCTGGAGGGGCTGCGGCAGTTTTTGGAGAAGGTGGATCAGGGCTTTTCGCCGGATCAGGCGGTGGAGCTGCTGACCCACGGCGCGTTTTCCGGCCTTGCGGATCTGGAAGCCCAGTTCACCGCCGGCACGGCCCCGGGAATGGAGGATTTCCTGACGATGGTGATGCTCTACGGCGGGGACGCCTCCGCCTTTTTGTCCAGCGCGTCCATACTGACGTTTCTGGCAGGGCTGGAGGGGATGAACCTGGAGCTAATGATGGGGCTGCTGACAGCGGTTCAGAGCTCCGGCGCGGGAGCGGAGGCCGCCCTGGAAAGCGCTGCAGGCGAGGCCGTCGTCCCCCCAGAGGGGATGCCCGCCGCTGTTCTGGACCTGGGAAACGCGGCGGCAGGAGATCTCCCCGGCGCGGCCTTCCATGAGGCTGACGGGACACTGACTGTCGGCGGAGATGCGGCGGTCAGCCTCCGGGGAACCATGGAAGACGGGCGGACTGTTCTGCTCACAGGCGCCGGAACCGTGACGCTGCGGGAGGCCCGTGTGCCCATGCTGTCCGTGGCCGCCCCCGCTGTTTCCGTGTTCAGCCCTGGGGAGACTGTGGTAGGCGAGGTCCGGCTGCTCCCCGGCGCGGCGCTGACCCTGGGGGGCGCCGGGCCGGTGCGCCTGGGCGCGCTCCATGGCGGCGAGGGCAGCGTCCTGCGCCTGACGGGCGGGGCGGTTCTGCTGGCGGGGGAGGAGGAAGGAGCGGCCTTTGGGACGCTGTCCATCCCCGTGGTTGTAGACGGGCCGGTTTTCCTGGCGGCCCGGGCCGCTCAAATTACCGGCGGGAACGGGAAGCCCCTGGCCCCCTTCGACGTGGTGTGGCGGACCCTGCTGCCGGGCTGGAGTGCCGTCACGTCTTTGACGGTGGACGGTCGGTATGGACGGGCCGCGCTTCTCAGCGGCGAGCCCGCCCGGCTGTGGCTGGAAAAGGGGGAGCGGGGAACGCCTATTCACACGGTAATTTTCCGGGGAAGGGACCAGATCCGGCGGCCCAAGACCCATTACGCCTACCTGCGGTGGAACGAGAGCGCCGGGACGTTTGAGGAAACCGTCCTCTATCCGAATCCCTTCACCGTCACCGGCGGCGAGGCGGGAACGGACTGGGTTTACGAGGAGGGGACCCACACCCTGCGCATTCTGACCAACCGGGTCTCCGCCGTCTCCGGCGGCGCGGGAACCGACGCCGGACGGAAGCCCTTCAGCGGGCGGCTGGCTCTGGCGGACGGCATTGGAAAGCTGGAGCTGACCCTGGGAGGCGTGATCTGCCGGGTAGATGAGGGCGGAGCCTTCGACCTGGGCCGGGAAAACGATGTGACGCTGTTTTTGCGCAGCGGCACGGAAAACCGCTTTGAAAGCGGCGCGGGCCGGGCGGGCGTTTCGCTGGGAGACGGCACGTCCCTGCTGGTAGACTGTCCGGAGGCCCGGGAGAGCAGCCGGAATCCTGCCGGGACCTTGTCCGCCTCCGGCGGCGCGGGAGGCGCGGGCATCGGCCGGGACAGCGGCGGCGGCCGGGACCGAGTCAGCCGCATCCAGATTCGTGGCGGCTGCGTCACCGCCGTGGGAAGCGGCGGCGGCGCGGGCATCGGCGCGGGAAAGCGGGGGGCCATGGGCCCTGTGGATATCCTGGGCGGCGTAATCGACGCCACCGGGGCGGCCGGCGGCGGGGCTGGAATCGGCGGCGCCTTGGGCGGGGCCGTGGGAGACATCCGGATTCGGGGCGGCCGCGTCACCGCCCTGGCCCTGGGCCACGCCGCCGCCATCGGCGCGGGGGCGCAGGGGACCTGCGGCGACATCCTCATCACCGGCACTGCCCGGATACAAAAGGCCCTGGGGGGCGACCCTGGGGCGGACATTGGCGCGTGCCTCTTCGGCGGCTGCGGGAAGATTCAAATCACCGGCGAGGCGGATACCGGTCAGGCCCGGTTCTGGACTCGGTCCGGGGTCCCCCTCCAGATGGGGGCGGAGACCGTGACGCTGCCCCAGTTCCGCCTTTCCTCCCGGGCTTTGGGCCTGGACCGGCTCAGCGTGGCCACCCGGGAGGCCGCCCAGGCCGCCCAGGCCGTTGTTCAGCGGGACCAGCGCTGGGTGGCCCAGATTCAAAGCGCGTACAACGTGCTCTACCACCGTCTGGAGCGGGGCTGGAACGGCCTTCTGGGGGCGCAGCAGTACTTGAGCGGGGACCCCTTGCGGGATACCGGGGCGGCGGGCGCGTTGCTGGCGGACGCCCGGCACTCCATCTCCCGGCCCGACTCCCAGGCCATGCGAACCCACGGAAAGCGGGGGAAGGAGGACGTGCGGCGGCTCTTCCGGTAAGGGAGAGCCGCTTCTTCCGGGCCTTTTTGGTTCCACCGCTTGAAAACGGGGAGAAAGATGGGTATAATAGGAAAAGATTCACCAAATTTCAACTGTCAGGAGGCCGCCTATGCGCCGACCAAACGCTGTGCAGACTCTCGCCCTTGGCTTTGCCCTGCTGATTTTGGCGGGGGCGTGCCTGCTGTCTTTGCCCATTGCCTCCCGCAGCGGAGAGGCCATCCCCTGGACCAACGCGGTGTTTACCGCGGCGTCGGCATCCTGCGTCACGGGACTGACGGTGTACGACACCGCCACGCAATTCAGCGCGTTCGGCCAGGTGGTACTGCTGCTGCTGATTCAAATTGGGGGCCTGGGCTTTGTGACGGCCTCCCTCCCTGCGGTGCTGCTGGCCCGGCGGCGGGTGGGCCTGCGGCAGCGGGCGCTGCTCCGGGACAGCGTGGGGGCCCTGCAATTGGGGGGCGTTGTCCGCCTGGGGCGGCGGGCCCTGCTGGTAACGGCTTTGTGCGAGGGCCTGGGGGCGGCACTGCTGTCCCTTTGGTTCTGCCCCCGGTACGGTTTGGGGAGGGGACTGTGGATGGCGGCGTTTCACGCCGTCTCCGCCTTTTGCAACGCGGGCTTTGACCTGCTGGGCACCGGCGCGTCCATTACCACGGCGGCGGGGGAGCCCCTTTTGAACCTGGTGCTAATGGCGCTGATCATCTGCGGGGGCCTGGGCTTTTTGGTCTGGGACGATGTGCTGACCCACGGGCGGCGGTTCCGCCGCTGGCGGCTGCACTCCAAGCTGGCCTTTACCGCGACGCTGGTCCTCTTTGGGGGGGGCGCCGCCGCCTTCTGGTTTTTGGAGGCGGACCATGCGTTTGCCGGGGCGGATGGCCCCACGCGGGCCTTGATGGCGGCTTTCCAGTCGGTGACGGCCCGGACGGCGGGCTTTGCCTCGGTGGACCAGTCCGCCCTGAGCCAGGGGGGCGTGCTTTTGATGCTGGTTCTAATGTTTGTGGGAGCGGCCTCGGGCTCCACCGGCGGCGGCGTGAAGGTGAACACCTTCGCCGTGCTGGTCCTGGGAGTCCGGGCCCGCGTCTGGCGGCAGGGGGACGTGAACGCCTTCCGCCGCCGCCTGGACGAGGGGGATATTCACAAGGCCTATTCTACCGCCGGCATGTACCTGTTCGGGGCGCTGCTTGGCTGTATGGTGCTGTGCGTACAGGGGGCGGCGCTGACAGACGCGCTGTTTGAAACATTTTCCGCCATGAGCACCGTGGGCCTGAGCCGGAATCTGACGGCGTCTTTGCCTGTGCTTTCCAAGTGGACGGTGATTTTGATGATGTTCGCCGGGCGGGTGGGGAGCATGTCCGTGGCCATGGCGGTGACCAAGGGGCGGGACGCCCAGAACGGTCTGCGCTATGTGCCGGAAAAAATTCTGATCGGTTGAGAGGGAGGGCAGGAAATGAAATCCTTTTTGGTCATTGGCATGGGCCGTTTTGGGCGGCATTTGACCCGGTATCTGCTGGAACTGGGCAACGAGGTGATGGTGCTGGACAAGGACGAGGAGAAGGTGGCGGCCGTTGCCGGTGCGGCCACCGCCGCCTGCGTGGGGGACTGCCAGGACGAGCGGGTGCTGGAATCCCTGGGCGTGCGGAACTTTGACGTGTGCTTCGTCTGCGTCCGGGACGACTTCCAGTGCTCTTTGGAGGCCACGGCGGCTTTGAAGGAGCTGGGGGCCCGGTTCGTGGTGGCCCGGGCGGACCAAGAGCGGCAGATTAAGTTTCTGCGGAAGATCGGGGCGGACTACGTGGTCCACACGGAGATGGACATGGCCCGTCGGGCCGCCATCCGCTTTTCCGCCGAGAACGTGTTCGACTACTTTGAGCTGACGCCGAAATTTGCCATTTTCGAGCTGGAGATTCCCGAAGAGTGGGAGGGCCATACGGTGATGGAGCTGGACGTGCGCCGCAAGCATAACGTGAACATCCTGGGCGTAAAAAGCGGCGACGTGGTGGTGCCCCTGGTGGACCCCAACTACCGCTTCCGGGACGATGTGCATATCATCGTGGCGGGGGACAAAGAGGCGGGCATCCGCCTGATGAATTTACAGTAAATTTCAACATAGAATTCGAGGTTTTGCGCATGCTGTTTCTGAGGTGATGTTTCATGTCAGAGGACAGGCGCGCGGTGAATAACCTTGACGACGGAAAGCCCTTTCTCCGGCTGGAGCCGGAAAAGAGGATCTGTCCCATTCAGGACCCGGATTCCATCTACAAGTACCCCTTGGCGACGTCCGAGGAGATGGGCTTCCGGGTGCTGGACAATTTTCCTGAGGAGCACATTCAGTAGCCGCGGAAAACGCGCCCCCTCCGGCCAACCCGGAGGGGGCGCGTTGGGAGCGTTACTTGCAGGAGGCCAGGTCCCGGAGGAAGTCCTCCACCGCCTGTTCCGGCGTGGCCCAGCTGGCTACCAGGCGGATCATGGTGTGCCCGGCGTCCACGGCGCGGTCTGCCTCGAACTCATAGCCCATGGCCTGGAGCTTTGCGATGACTTGGTTGGGGAGGACCGGAAACTGCTGGTTGGAGGGAGACGCCACCGGCAGGGGATAGCCCAGGGCGGCCACGCCGTCCCGAAGGCGGAGGGCCAGGGCGTTGGCATGGCGGGCGGCCTCCAGATAGGTTTCATCCTCCAGCAGGGCCTGGAACTGGACCCCCAGCAAACGGCCCTTGGCCAGCATAGCCCCCCGGCGCTTCATGTGCCAGCGGAAGTCCGGACGTGGCTTGGCGAAGACCAGGGCCTCGCCAAAGAGGGCGCCGTTCTTGGTTCCGCCGATGTAAAACGCGTCGGTGAGGGCCGCGTAGTCCGGCAGGGTCAGGTCCCCGCAGGCCAGGGCGGGCCCCAGCCGGGCCCCGTCCAGGAAGAGGAGGAGGCCGTGCTTGCCGCAGCACTGCCGGAGGGCCGTCAGCTCCGCCTTGGAGTAGACGGTTCCGATCTCCGTGGTGTTGGAGACATAGACCATGGCGGGCTTTACCTGATGCTCGTCGCTGTGGAGCTCCGGCACGGACTCGATCATGGCGGGGGTCAGCTTCCCGTCGGGGCTGGGGACGGCGATGACCTTGTGGCCGGTGCCCTCGATGGCCCCGGTTTCGTGGACGTTGACGTGGCCCGTGTGGGCGGAGATTACCGCCTCGTAGGGCCTCAGCAGGGCCTCCACCACCAGCAGGTTCGTCTGGGTGCCCCCTACCAGGAAGTGGACGTCCGCGTCCGGCGCGGCGCAGAGGGAGCGGATGAGGTCCCGCGTTTTTTGGCAGAGGGGGTCCAGGCCGTATCCCCGGGTTTGCTGGAAGTTGGTTTCGGTGAGGGCCTTCAGCACTTTGGGATGGGCCCCCTCGCTGTAGTCGTTTCGGAAACTGTACATAGTCGACCTCCAGAAAGTAACAACCGCAGGGGTGAACTGTTACGGAATGTTACAGATTTGATGTTGAAATTATAGCGCGAATCCTGTATAAAAACAAGGAACAGAACGAGAAAATTTTCCCGGCAGTCCGGGAACTGGGAGCGGGAGGAGATTCGTTTGAAGAAGAGAGCGGTATGGATTCTGGCGGCTTTGCTGCTGCTGGCCGCCGGCTGCGGCGGACAGCAGGAAGAGGGCAGGGCGGAGGACTCAGATGTGGCCCTGAACACCCTGTACGCCGGGATGGAGATGTCCTGCGGCTGGGGTGAGGACTACATGACGGACGTGGAGGGGGAGCTGCTGGAGGAGTATTATCCTGGCCTGAGCGAGGTTCCCGCGAAACAGCTGGTCGTCAAGGTGCCGGCCATGAGTTCCGACGTGAACGAGATTGTCCTGATGCAATGCGAGACGGAGGAGGACGCGGAAAACGCCGCCGCCATCCTCCAGGCCCGCGTGGACGCTCAGGCGGAGGGTGGGGCCTGGTATCCCGAGACTCAGGCCGCCTGGGAGAAGGCCCAGGTGCTGCGGGAGGGGACCTACGTGGCCCTGATTGCCTCCGGGGCGCATCAGGAGGCTTTAGAGGAGCAGTTCCGCCTCCAATTCCAATCCAAGGAGTAGGCCATGGTTTTCAGCAGCCTGACGTTTTTGTTCGGATATCTGCCGCTGACGCTGGCGCTGTACTTTCTTACGCCGCTTCGGCGGCGTAATTTTGTGCTGCTTTTGGCCAGCCTTTTTTTCTATGGCTGGGGCGAGCCGGTGTACGTGGGGGTTATGTTCCTCTCCATCTTCATCGACTACACCCACGGCCTTTTGGTGGAGAGGTTCCGTCAGCGGGACCGGCTGGCGCGGTGGTTCGTGGGGCAGTCGGTGGTGTTTAACCTGCTGCTCCTGGGCTTTTTCAAGTACTGGGACTTCCTGGCGGCGAATCTGTCCCTGCTTTTGGGGATAACGGTTCCCCAGCTGGGGCTGCCCCTGCCCCTGGGCATCTCTTTTTTCACCTTCCAGACCATGAGCTATACCATCGACGTCTACCGCCGGGACGCGCCGGTCCAGCGGAACATCATCGGCTTCGGGGCCTACGTGACGCTGTTTCCCCAGCTCATCGCCGGGCCCATCGTGAAGTACAAGACCGTGGCGGCGGAGCTGGTTCACCGGACCGTCACGTCCCGGGACTTCGCCGAAGGAGCCTGCCGCTTTACCGCG
>JAAWTB010000027.1 GCA_022801815.1 Oscillibacter sp.
AGGTGGGGATGGCCGTCCGCTCCGGGAGGTAGCTCACCAGGCTGTGGCTCTCCCTCCCCGGCGCCGTGCCGCACACGGCGATATAGCCCCCGTCGGGGGTCAGCAGGCCGTTGGCCAATTTAATGAGGGTGGTCTTGCCGCTTCCATTGGGGCCCAGAAGGCCCACGATGCGGCCCGGCTCCACGGTGAGGCTCACCTCGTCCAGGGCCGCGGTCCTCCCGAACCGCTTGGTCAGTCCCTTGCACTCAAGCACTGGCATGGTCCGCTTCCTCCTCTCCCAATTCCTTCGAAATCAGATCGATGATCTCGTCCTTCCGGAAGCCCAGCCGGAGCATCGCCTCCAAAAACGTCTTGACATGCCTCTCGGCCAGGCTACGCTTCGCCGTGTTGATCATGGTGTTGTCCTCCGTCACAAATCTTCCTGCGGTCCGCTGGCTGTATACCAGCCCGTCCCGCTCCAGCTCCGCCAGGGCCCTCTGCATGGTGTTGGGATTCACCCCGGCCTCTGTGGCTAGGTCCCGCACGGAGGGCAATTGTTCCCCCGGGGGAAACGCGCCAGTGACGATGCCCGCCTTTACCTGCTGAATCAGCTGGGTGTAGATGGGAGCGTCGTTGGAAAAATGCCATTGCATGCTGTGCACCTCCTGTTTTGTGTCGTTGTCTTATGTAACTAATACAATAGCATGTTTTAGGAAAATGTCAAGGGGTTTTCGAAAAAATTTTTCCGGCAGAGAGGGCGGAACACCGGAAGGGAACATCTTGCCAGCAGGGGAAAAGAATGCTATAATGTTTCCGCTGAGTTTGAAAAGGCGAGCCATCGCCCAAAACCGGCCCGCCGCCTGGGGCGCGGGGCTGGGAAAAACCACCGGAAGGGCCTGACGCTATGAAGAAGTATGTTGTTTTGCTCCTGTCTTTGGGAATGCTACTCCTCTCCGCCTGCAAGGACCAGGCGCCGCCGCCGGAGAGCGCCGTCCCGGAGAAGGAGACCGTAAGTCTGACCGTCTGGGGCGCAGAGGAGGATGAAGCCCTGCTCCAGGAGATGTTCGCCTCCTTCCAGTCCCACTACGCCGGGGAGGCGGATTTTCACATCACCTTTCAGCCCCAAAGCGAGTCTCACTGCAAGGATGCCCTGCTGGGGGACCTGGAGGGCGGCGCGGATGTCTTTGCCTTTGCCGACGATCAGGTGGCCGCCCTGGCCGCCGCCGGGGGACTGAACCCCATTGCAGACTCCGACGCCATCCGGGCCGCAAACCTCTCCGCCGCCGTGGAGGCGGCCAGTGTGGACGGCGTGCTTTACGCCTACCCCCTGACGGCGGACAACGGCTATTTCCTTTATTATAACAAAGCTTACTTTTCCCAGGGGGACGTCCTGACCCTGGACCGGATGCTGGAAATCGCGGCGCAGAGCGGGCGGCTGGTAACCATGGATTGGTCTTCCGCCTGGTACGTCTACGCCTTCTTCGGCAACACCGGTTTGGAGGTGGGCCTGAACGAGGACGGCCTCACCAACCACTGTACCTGGAACGGTACTGGGGGGGCCATTGCCGGTGTGGACGTAGCCCAAGCCATGCTGGACGCTGCCGCCAGTCCCGGTTTCGCCAGCCGGACGGACGAGGAATTCCTGGCCGGGGTACGGGACGGCTCCGTCATTGCCGGAGTCAGCGGCGTGTGGAACGCCGTGGCCATTCAGGAGGCCTGGGGCGAAAACGCCGGGGCCGCCAAGCTGCCCACGTTTACCTGCAAGGGCCGGCAGATCCAAATGGCCTCCTTCTCCGGCTGCAAGCTCATCGGCGCAAACGCTTACTCCCAACATCCGGAGTGGGCGGCTCGGCTGGCGGAGTGGATCACCAGCGAGGATAACCAGCGCCTCCGTTTCGAGCTTCGGGGCCAGGGTCCCGCCAACGCCAGCGCCGCGGAATCCCCGGAAGTGCAGGCGGCCCCCGCCATTGCGGCGCTGCTGGCCCAGTCGGAGTACTCGCAGCTCCAGCGCGTAGGGGGCAACTTCTGGGACCCGGTGGCGGAATTCGCCGGGAATATGGCCCGGGGAAATCCCTCCGGCGCAGACCTCCAGGCCCAGCTGGACCGCTTAGTGGAGGGCGTAACGGCGCGGTAGCCGCCGGAATTTTAATTACATTTCGGGGGGAAGACCAATGAAAGGAAAGCTGCAGCAGCGCCTGATTCTGCCCATCGTCCTGCTGGGACTGGTGACGCTGTTATCCAATGTCCTGGGGGTGTTCGGCATCCACAATGTCCACTCCAACGCTGGGATCATTGTGGATGAGTACATGGTCAGCGAGGCGAAGCTGGAGGATATCCGGCGGTCCATTATGGACGTCCACCGCCTGGCTCTCAGCCACATCGTGGCGGCGGACCACGCCACCATGATCCGCCTGGTCCAGGAGATCAAGGCGGAAGAGGCGGAGCTGGATGGAAAGCTGGCGGACTACGAGTCCTTTGTCTCGGAGGACGACAGGGCGGTCTACCAGGCCTTGCTGGCGGACTACGACGCCTTCAAGCATGCCTTGGTGGGTTTGGTCTGCGCCAGCGCAGACAGCAAAACTCAGGAGGCCTATGCCCTGGCCAACGGGGATGCAGCCGCCCGAAGCGAGGCGGCTGAGGCGGGCATCAACGCTCTCTCCGACTCCGTGTCCGCCCAGGCGGAGGCGGCCCGGGACCGGCTCTTCTGGGTGTACGTCACCTCCCTGGCGGTCAGCGCCGGGACGCTGATAGCGGGGGTGCTTTTGGTGTGGGCGGCCCTGCGGATTATCCGGAAATACGTCATCGCCCCCATCCGGGGGGCCATGGACACCCTTCAGGACAGCTCCCAGCGCATCAGCGGCGTGGTGGGGGAGGTTCGAAAGCGGACCCGCACCTCCAGCGGCAGCGCCCGGGACCTCTCCGGATTGACCGAACAGCTCTCCGCCGCTCTGGAGGAAATCGCCGGGAACACCGCCGCCATCACCGCCAGCGCCTCCGGCACCCAGGAGGACGCGGTGCGCATGGCGGAGGACTGCGCCGCCATCACCGCTTACTCTGCGGAGATGCGGAGCCGGGCAGAGGACATGGAGCGTTCCGCCCAGGCGGAAATAGAGGCCGTCCGGACCCGGACGGAGAAGATTACAGCCCTGTTGGACCAGGCTATCGAGAAGAGCCGAAGCGTGGACCGCATCAGCATGTTGACCAAGGACATCCTGTCCATTTCCTCCTCCACAGACCTGATTGCCATCAATGCCTCTGTGGAGGCCTCCCGGGCCGGAGAAGCGGGGAAAGGCTTCGCCGTCGTAGCCCGGGAAATTCGCCGCCTGGCGGATTCCTGTGCAGAGACCGCCAGCCATATCCAAGAGGTCAGCGGCGTGGTCACCAGCGCGGTAGACTACCTCTCCGCCAGCGCCCGGGAACTGGCGGAATACCTGGGGGATGCCCTTCAGGTTCAGTTGGAGCAGTCCGTGCAGTCCGGACGGCAGTACCGGGACGACGCCGCCTATATTCAAGGAGCCATGGCCTCCTTCAACGGCCAGGCAGATCGGCTCCGGGAGTCTATGGAGGATGTGGCCGCTTCCATTTCCAGCATTTCCAGCGCGGTGGAGGAGGCGGTGGCCGGCGTGACCGGCGCGGCGGCCAGCACCCGGGAGCTGGCGGGCGACATGGCGGGCATTACCTCCGGCATGGACACGAACCAGGAAATTGTAGGCGAACTGCAAAAACAGGTGGACGTGTTCGCAAATCTGTAAAGAAACATAAGAAACAGGCGGCGGACGCGTTGCGTCCGCCGCCTGTTTCTCATACAGAGGAAGGAACCCCGCCCCCTCTGAAAAGGCCGTTTTATCCGCTTAAGCCCCAAAAGGCCGGGGAATGGAACGGGGCCGCTTTGACCAAAGCCGCGCGTCCCGTCCCCGCAGAGAGCGGCTTCCGGCGCACCTTTCCGTCACAGCCTCCGGCCTGCCTCCGTCAAGATGGGCTTTTCCTGCCCAGCGGCCTCGTCCATCCGGGCCTCCTCGGTTTTGATCTCCCAATGGATGATGAGAGTCAGCGCTCCCCGGAGCAGAATCACCAGCCCCAAGGTCAAAAGCTCGCTCATCTCCCGGACCAGCACGGTCCGCAGCACCTCGCCGCCCAGCTTGAATTCCAAAGCCAGGGAAATGCCCTGAGCCAGATAGAGGCGGATGTGGGGCCTGTGCTTCACACAGCCGGCCATGCTCTTCACCGCCGTCACCAACAGGACGGCCACGCCGGCGCACTCCAACAGCAGCACGCCGTACTGGACCACCAGCTGGAAGATCTCCTCAATCTGCTGAAGCAGCGTCATAAACGTGCCCTCCTTTGAAAATGTATATCCCGAAAAGGCAATGAGGGGACCAGCTCTGGTCCCCTCAAGCTATACGGACAAAACCGCTATTTCCGTCCCAGCTCCCGCCGCACAGCCTTGGCCAGAAGATCCTGCCCCTGGGGGGAGCGGAGGGCCTCCAGCGCTGCGGTGCGCATCAGGGTCTGGAAGGAGGGGCTTTTCAGCAGGGCGCTGAACACCGCGCCGTCCTCCTGCACCGCCGCCGGGCGGGGCCTTTTTGAAGCGGGCGGGGCCGCCGGAGTCTGGACGGGCTCCTCCGCAGGCACATTGCCGGAGAGCCAGCTGTCCCCCTGGGCGGGGTCGTCGCTCTCGCCTCTGAGGTAGGGGAGGGTGACGGCAAAGTAGTCCGCCAGCTTCCTTTGCTGGTCCTGGGTGGGCGTCTGCCGTCCGGTTTCGAATTTCTCCATAGCCGTCTTGGGGAAGCCCAGGGCGGCGGAGAGGGCGGGACGGCTGAGGCCCCGCTCCGTGCGGAGCGCCTCCAGGCGCTGCGCCATGGTTACCATAGTGAAAACCTCCATTTGAAAAACGGCTTTTTCCGCTTTTCGAATCTGTTGATGTTATTGCCGGTCCGGCAGGAGAACCAGTTCCCCGACCCGCCGGGTGGCGTTCAGGTCAACGAGCCGCTGGTTGGAGCTGCCCCGAAAACGGAGGGAAATGTCCTTCTGCGCCTCCACAAAACGGCCGTCCACCAGTACGTCCAGCAGGGACAGCAGTTCTTCCGTGGCATCGCAGCGGGCATAGCTCCCCTCCGTCAGAAGCTCTTCATAGGTGAAGCCGCTGAAGGCCCATACGTTTTTTTCTGGGAACGCCGCTTTCATCCGCCGGAGGAAGGGCAGCAGCGCCCGCTGGTTTTCCGGCTCGAAGGGTTCGCCCCCCAGAAGGGTCAAACCGTTGATATAACTGGGGGCGAGGAGGGCGAGAATCCGCTCCTCCGTCTCCTCCGTAAAGGGCTGTCCATAGTCGAAGGCCCAGGTCTGGGGCTGGAAGCAGTGCTCACAGTGGTTGGTACAGCCCGAAACGAAAAGGCTTACCCGGACGCCCTCGCCGTTGGCGATGTCGCAGTCTTTGATTTCGCCGTAATACATCCTGTTTCCTTCCTTCCGCCGACGGCGGGCTTTATAGGTGCAGCACCCGCTCCCGGATTTCCTGTGTCCGGCCCTGGTTCCAGTACTGGGTCCCGATATAGCCGCAGGTCCGCCGGGCCACGTTCATCTTGTCCTGGTCCGTGTTGCCGCACTTGGGGCACTTCCACACCAGCTTGCCGTGTTCTTCCACAATCTGGATTTCACCGTCCCAGCCGCAGACCTGGCAGTAGTCGCTTTTGGTGTTCAGTTCAGCGTAGATGATGTTGTCATAGATGAACTTCATCACCTGAAGCACCGCCTCCAGGTTGTTCTGCATGTCCGGCACCTCCACGTAGCTGATGGCCCCGCCGGGGGAGAGGTGCTGGAACTGTGCCTCGAATTTCAGCTTGTCAAAGGCGTTGATCCGTTCGGTCACATGGACGTGGTAGGAGTTGGTGATATAGCCTTTGTCATTGATTCCCTCCACAATGCCGAAGCGGCGCTGGAGGCACTTGGCAAACTTATATGTGGTGGATTCCAGGGGGGTGCCGTAGAGGCTGAAGTCAATATTGTGCTCCGCCTTCCACTTCCGGCAGGCGGCGTTCATGGTCTCCATGATCTGGAGAGCGAAGGGCGTGGCGGAGGGGTCCGTGTGGCTCTTGCCGGTCATGTACTTCACGCATTCGTAAAGCCCGGCATAGCCCAGGGAGATGGTGGAATAGCCGCCATAGAGCAGCTTGTCAATGGGCTCGCCCTTTTTCAGCCGGGCACAGGCGCCGTACTGCCACAGAATCGGAGCCACGTCGGAGGGGGTCCCCAGCAGCCGCTCGTGGCGGCACAGCAGGGCCTGGTGGCACAGTTCCAGCCGCTCCTCAAAGATGTCCCAGAACTTTTCGATGTTCCCGCCGGAGCTCAGGGCCACGTCGGGGAGGTTGATGGTCACCACACCTTGGTTGAAGCGTCCGTAGTATTTGGGCTGGTTGGTCTCCGGGTCCACATAGGGCGTCAGGAAGCTGCGGCAGCCCATGCAGGTGTAGCAGTGGCCCTGGCCGTTTTTGTCCACCTTCAGCTCCAGCATCTTCTTCTCGGAGATATAGTCGGGGACCATCCGCTTGGCGGTGCACTTGGCCGCCAGACGGGTGAGGTACCAGTAGGGGGAGTCCTTGTGAATGTTGTCCTCCTCCAGCACGTAAATCAGCTTGGGGAAGGCGGGGGTAATCCACACGCCGTCCTCGTTCTTCACGCCCTCGCAGCGCTGCTCCAGGGTTTCCTCGATGATGAGGGCCAGGTCCTTGCGCTCCTGCTCGTTCTTGGCCTCCCCCAGGTACATGAAGACCGTGACAAAGGGGGCCTGTCCATTGGTGGTCAAAAGGGTCAGCACCTGATACTGAATGGTCTGCACGCCGCCCCGGACCTCCTCCCGGAGGCGGGACTCCACCAGGGCGGTGAGGCGCTCCTCGTCCAGGATGACGCCCACGTCCCGAAGCTCCTTTTCCACGATAACCCGCAGCTTCTTCCGGCTCACGTCCACGAAGGGGGCCAGGTGGGCCAGGGAGATGGACTGTCCGCCGTACTGGTTGGAGGCTACCTGGGCCACAATCTGGGTGGCGATGTTGCAGGCGGTGGCGAAGCTGTGGGGCCGCTCAATGAGGGTTCCGGTGATGACGGTGCCGTTTTGCAGCATGTCCTCCAGGTTCACCAAGTCACAGTTGTGCATGTGCTGGGCGAAATAGTCGGAGTCGTGAAAGTGGATGATGCCCTCCTGATGGGCCTCCACAATCTCCTTGGGCAGCAGCAGCCGCTCGCTGAGGTCCCGGGACACCTCGCCGGCCATATAATCCCGCTGGGTGGAGTTCACCACCGGGTTTTTATTGGAGTTTTCCTGCTTGGCCTCCTCGTTGCAGCACTCAATGAGGCTGAGAATACGCTCGTCGGTGGTGTTGCTCCGGCGGACCAGGGAGCGGGTATAGCGGTAGGTGACGTAATTCTTCGCCACCTCAAATGCCCCGTGGGCCATGATCTGATACTCCACCAGGTCCTGGATTTCCTCCACGTTAGGGGAACGGCCCAGCTCCTTGCACGCCAGCTCCACGGACTCCGCAATCCGCTGGACCTGGGTGGAGGTCATGCGCTTTTCCGCGTCAATGCTCTCGTTGGCTCTGGTGATAGCCGACAGGATTTTGGTGATGTCGAACAAGACCTCAGTGCCGTTTCGTTTGATGACTTTCATTTGTATCCCCCTAGCAGTAATTATACCCACAGTAGTAATCGAACGCGCAATTACCACAATACTTTGGCAGTGGGCCGAGTATATCACACAAGATATGGGGGGCGCAAGTGTTTTTTGCTACAATCGCGAAAAAATATCCGGCCCGGCGCAATCCGGTTTCCCCCCAACGCCAGCCGCGGCAAGGGTTTGCCGGGGTTTGGAAAAGACTGTAAAAAATTTGCCCCTAAATTCTACACTTCGCCGAAGCCGTCACTCTCCCTCCGCCAGCCGGTAGCCCACCCCCACTTCGGTGAAGAGGTACTCTGGCTCGGCGGGGTTGCGCTCAATTTTCCGGCGGATGTTGGCCATGTTGACCCGGAGGATCTGGTTGCCGCTTCCCGCCCGGGGGCCCCAGAGCTCCTTGATAATAGTATCGTAGGTCAGCACCTTCCCGGCGTGCTTGCCCAAAAGGGCCACGATGCGGAACTCGCTGAGGGTCAGCTTCACGTTTTCCCCCCGGACCAGCACCTGGTGCTTGTTATAGTCGATGACCAGCTCACCCACGGAGTAGGTTCCCTTCTGGGCGATTTCGTCGTTGCCGCTGGCGGTGCGGGTATGGCGGATGGCCGTGCGGACCCGGGCCAGCAGCTCGGCGGTGCCGAAGGGCTTGGTCAGGTAGTCGTCGGCCCCCTGGTCCAGGGCCGTCACCTTGTCCCGCTCGTGAGAGCGGGCGGAGACCACCACCACCGGCAGGCTGGACCAGCTCCGCAGCTGCCGCAGGATGTCCAGCCCGTCCATATCCGGAAGGCCCAGGTCCAAAATCACCAGGTCCGGACAGTGGGAGGAGATCATGGACAGCCCTTCCGCCCCGGTGCAGGCCTGGATGGTCTCATAGCCCTGGCCGTCCAGTACGGCGGCAATGAACTGCGCGATGCTCTTTTCGTCCTCTATAACCAGTATCTTTTCCCGGATATTCATACCGGCACCTCCTGAACAGCAGTGGGCAGGCGGAACGAGAGTTCCGCCCCCCGGGGCAGATTCTTCGCGGTGATGCTTCCCCCGTGTGCCAGGACAATGGCCCGGCACACGGAGAGGCCAAGGCCCATGTTCCGTTTTCCGTCCCCGTCTGAGACGCGGCGGGACTTGAAGCGGCCGTCAAACAGGTTGTCCAGTTCCGCCTTGGGAATGCCGCCGCCGTCGTCCCGGACGGTGATCCGGGCAGCGTTCTCCTCCGCCTCCAGAAGCAGGGAGATGTTGGCGGCTTTGCCGTGGACAGCGGCGTTTTCCAGGAGGTTTGCCAGCACCTGCTCTATGAGAATGGGGTCCATGGGGACCATCAGCAGTTCCTCCGGCGCGGAAACGGTGACGTTGACCTGGGGGAAGCGGCGGCGGAACTTCTGGGCCGCCGCTCCCAGCACCTCCTCAGCGGGTTCCGGCTCCTTAAAAATGCGGGCCTGAGTGTCTCCCATGCGGGTGATGGAGAGAAGGTTTTCCACCACCCGGATCAGCCACTGGGCCTCTTCCCGGGCGTTCTCCAGCAGCTCCCGCTGCTCCAGGTCCGAGAGGCCCGGGTTTTCCAGCACGGCGGAGGTAGAGCCCACAATGGACGTCAGGGGCGTGCGGATATCGTGGGAGACGGAGCGAAGGAGATTGGCCCGCATTTTCTCCCGCTCGCTCTCCGCCAGGAGCTGGGCCTGGCGCTTGGCCTGGGCGGTGAGGGTGCAGGTGATGAGTGAGACCATCAAAAGCGTAAAAAAGGTAAGGGGATAGCCGGATAAGCTCAGATTGAAGGCCCAATATGGGTAGGTAAACACGAAATTGACGCAAACCATGCCCAGCACCGTGGCGATGAGGCCGAAGAGATACCCAGTGGTGAGCCGGGAGATCAGCAGCACCGCCAGCACAAAAACCGGCGGGGCGAAGCCCTCAATGACGCCCGCGTTCTGGAGAAAGAAGCAAAGGGCCACGGCACAGCTGAAGATGGCCGCGGTAAGGGCCAGGTCCCGCCAGGAGAAGGGAAACAGGGGGGAGGCCCAGGGCTTGCGGAAGGTCATGGCGGAAACTCCTTTCCAAAGGGGGGATTATAATCTCTATTATAACAGCAGTTTCCCCAAAATTCAATTGCCAGTCCTCCGCCCGCCGCCCAGAAGGCCCCGGAGCCACAAAACATCCTTCCATCCCACCACCCGCAGCAAAAGCCACAACGAGCCCAGCGCCAGCAGATAACACCCCGTGGGAACCAGGACGCCCGCCGTCCCCTCCTGGGGCCGGAGGAGGAACACGGGCAGCGTCGCGGCGGCTCCGCAGAGGGCGGATTTCACCGCCGGGCCGGGGGAGAACCGAAGGCCCGCCGACCGCCCCAGCCGCCGGAGGCTCAGGCCGAAGTTTACCAGGTGAGAGGCGGCAAAGCTGAAATAATAGCCCCCCATGCCGAACCGGGGCAGCAGCAGCCAGAGGAGGGCCACGTCCATGAGGTTCGTCAGCAGGTTGTACCGGGCGTTGGCGCTCTGCTGGCCCAGGCCCTTGCACATGGCGTCCACCACGATGTCCAGATAGAGGATGGGGACCAGGGGCGCGTAGAGCCGGAGACAGGCCCCGGCGGCCCCGCTGCGGTAAAGCAGATTTCCCAAGGGCCGGGCGGCGGCGAAGACGGCCCCTCCGGCGCAGACGCCGAAGAGCCAGGAGACCCGGAGCCCCTGCCGGGCCAGATAGCGTACCCGGACCTGCCCCCGGCGCTGGGAACAGCGGGAAAACTCCGCCACCAGCAGGTCCGCCAGGGAGGCCAGAATGGCTGTTGGAAACATCAGCACCGGGAAGACCATGCCGTGGAGCACGCCATAGTCCGCCATGGCGTTGACCGTCCCGGCATAGAGGGCCAGACGGCGGGGGATGATGAGATTTTCTATGGTGTTCAGCCCCGCCCGCAGGTCGTCCGCCAGTCCCACCGGAAGAGCCAGGCCCCACACCCGCCGCCAGGGGGGGCGGCCCTCCCGGCCCTGGGGAGAGCCCTCCTGCCGGAGGAGCCACAGGCACCCCAAGGACAGCGCCCCGGCGGCGGAGGACCCCAGGGCCACCGATAAACAGGCTTTGGCGGGATCCCCGTCCGCCCAGCAGGAAAGGAGAGCGAAGGTGACGGCGATGGAACAGCCCTGCTCCAAAAACTCCACCGCCACCAAGGTCCGCAGCCGCCCGGCGGCGGTGAACAGTCCGGTCATCACGCCGTTTAGGCAGCTCACCGGCAAAAACAGGGCGAAGGCCCGGAGGGCGGACTCCGCCGCTTCGTCTCCAATCCAGCCCCCGGCAATCCGCGGCGTGAGGCCCCAGAGCCCCGCCGCCGTGGGCAGGGCGAAAAGGAGGCAGTACCAAACGCAGCCCCGCAGGGCGGGCCGGACGCTCCGCCGCCGGCCCAAGGCCTCGGCGGAGAGGTAGAGGGCGCAGGTCCGGGCCCCGGCGGAGCCCAGAGTAAAGGCCAGCATCCGCACGGAGAGGACCAGCTGCAAAAGGCCCACCCCGGCGGCGCCGATCCGTCCGGAGAGGTAGACCTGAAAACTCATGCCTGCGAGACGCAGGGCCAGGTTGGCCCCGGTAAGCAGCAGAGCGCCGTAGAACATGGTGCTTCCCTTTTTCAAAACAACACCCCCGTCCTACACTATATGGACGAGACCGGGCGGGTAGGACAAAAAGGGGGGTTGAACCGGCGGCGGGAAGTGTGGTAAAATAAGACAAATATTGCCGTGTTATGGGGGGAAGAGGCTATGAGGCAGTACATTGCGGACGCCTTTGCGGAGGAGCTGTTTACGGGAAACCCGGCGGCGGTGCTTCCCTGCAAACAGATGCCGGACGCGGCGCTTATGCAGAACATCGCCATAGAGAACAACTATTCGGAAACCGCCTTCGCGGTGAAAACGGGTTCCGGGGCCTATGACCTGCGGTGGTTTACCCCCAGCGGGGAGATTGACCTCTGCGGCCACGCTACTCTGGCGTCGGCTTACGTCGTCAGTGAGTTTGTGGAGCCCGGCGTTTCGGAGATGCGCTTTCAGACCCTGAGCGGGGAACTGCGGGCCACGCGGGAGGGGGGAGTGGATTACCCTGGATTTTCCCGTTGGAAAGACGAAGCCCGTCCCGGTGACGGAGGCGATGCTGGCCGCCACGGACGGCCTGGCCCGGGAGGCGTATTTCGACGGCGGGGACCTGGTGCTCACCGTGGGAAGCGAGGAAGAGCTGGCCCGGTTTGTCCCCAACGACGGGTTGATTTTAAAGCTGGACGGCCTGCGGGACGGGCTGGGGCTGATCCTGACCGCCCCTTCCGCGGAGTACGATTTTGTGTCCCGGTACTTCTACCCCTGTTCTTATCCCAGGGCCCATGTCATGGAGGACCCCGTAACAGGGCGGGCTCACACCTTCCTGGCCCCTGTTTGGGCAAAGAAGCTGGGAAAAACCCGCATGACGGCCCGGCAGATTTCCCGGCGGGGCGGCGTGGTGGCCGTCCGGCTGGAAGGAGGCCGGGTCTTCTTGGGGGGAAAGGTCGTTCTGTTTATGGAGGGGGAAATCCCCTTTGATTTGTAGGCGGGGCCTTCGGCTCTTTTCGGGAGCATCATTTTGATGGAATCAAACGCACACAAAGGAGAAAACGCATATGAAAATTGCCGTCATCGCCGGGACTCCGGTAGACACACAGATGGGCGTGGAGCTGCTGAAAAGCCGGGGAGTGGAGGCCCTGGGCTTCCCCATCTCCCGGACCCCGGAGGAACAGACCGCCTTTCAGGTGGGCTCCCAGTCCGCCCGGGAGGCGGCGGTGGGGGCTGTTTTAGAAAACATTAAAATCCGGGGGATGGACCGGGTGCTGCTCTACTGCAATTCCCTCAGCGCCACCATCGACGCGCACGGCCTGGCGGAAGGGAGGGGCCTTTGCATCTGGACGCCCATGGACGTTTACGGTGAGATCGCCCTCCAATACCGCCGCATCGGCGTCCTGGCCGCCAACTGCCAGGGGGCCGCCGGAGTGGAGCGGGCCATGGTGAACGCCTCCCCCGAGACTCTGGTCTTTGGGGCGGGGGTGCTGCCGCTGGTGCTGGGCATAGAAGCCGGGACGCCGCCGGAGGCGCTGGTGGAGAACTGCGGCCTGGGGCTTCTTCTCCGCTTCTTCGAGGACAACGGGGCGGAGGCGGTGGTGCTGGGCTGCACCCACTTCCCCTATGTGAAGGAGGCCCTGGGAAAGCGTACAAGCCTACCCGTTCTGGACCCGGCGGAGCGGCTGGCGGAGCTGGTTTTGGCCCCCTAAAAGGAGGAAACCTCCAAGCAAACGATTACGTACCGCCCCTCTGGAAAACAGAGGAGCGGCGCGTTTCTTTTTCCAGGGTCCGGGAGCCTTTGGGGCCGTAAAGGCTTCGCAGGAAACGGCAAAATTTCCAGAAAAATTGGCGTTCACAGACTGGACATTTTTACAAGAAGGGTGTACAATGTCAGGAAGTATGTGATAGTCTGTCCAGGCACGTCAGCCGTCCCGACGGTGGGTAGTTCTGACCTCCGCGCCCGGGCCGCTGTCAGCAGTAAAAAATGAGGTGAAATAATGGCACAAGCGTTCTTTGGCGGCGTTCATCCCCACGACATGAAAGCCGCGACCAATGAAAAGGCCATCGAACAGCTGCCGGCACCGGCGCAGGTGGTCATTCCCATGTCCCAGCATTTCGGCGCGCCATGCACCCCCCTGGTGAAAGCCGGCGACCACGTGAAGGTGGGCCAGAAGATCGGCGAGTTCCGCGGTCTTGGCGCCCCTATCCACTCCAGCGTCTCCGGCACCGTCAAGGCGGTGGAGCCCCGGCCCTATTCCATGGGCGGAAACATCCTGTCCGTGGTCATTGACAACGATATGCAAAACGAGGTGAGCGAGGAGGTCCAGGCCCCCGCGAACCCGGACGCGCTGTCGGTTGATGAGATGGTGGAAATCGTGAAGAATGCCGGCATCGTCGGCATGGGCGGCGCCACCTTCCCCACCCATGTGAAAATTTCCGGCGGCATCGGAAAAGTGGACACCGTGATCATCAACGGCGCGGAGTGCGAACCCTACATCACCGGCGACCACCGGGCCATGCTGGAGCGCTCCGAGGAAATCATCGGCGGCGCGACCTACCTGGCCAAGATGTTCGGCGTGGAAAAAGTTGTCATCGGCGTGGAAGTCAACAAGCAAAACGGCATCGACCAACTGAACAAAACCATTGCTGAGAAGCACGCCCCCGTGGTGGTGGAGGGCCTCCGCTGCCGCTACCCTCAGGGCGGCGAAAAACAGCTCTGCCAGGCCATCACCGGCAAGCAGGTTCCCCCGGGAGGACTTCCCAGCAATATCGGTTGCGCGGTCTTCAATATCAATACCACCTGCGCCATCTACAAAGCCATCACCACGGGCATGCCTGTGGTAAGCAAGGTGGTGACGGTCTCCGGCTCCGGCGTGGTGGAGCCCAAGAATGTGGAGTGCCCCATCGGCACCCCCGTGTCCCTTCTGTTCGACTTCTGCGGCGGGCTGAAGGACGGCACCTACAAGCTCATCGCCGGCGGCCCCATGATGGGCATGGCCCAGTATACCGCCGACATTCCCGTGGCCAAGGGCACCGGCTGCATGCTGGCCTTCTGCGAGAAGGAAGAGCAGACTGTCGCGCATCCCCAGTGCATCCGCTGCGGCAAGTGCGTGGGCGTGTGCCCCATGCACTTAGAGCCCCTGTTCCTGTATCAGTATGCCTCCAAGGGTCTGGTGGATGAGCTGAACGACGCCCATATCATGGACTGCATGGAGTGCGGCGCCTGCGCCTACACCTGCCCCGCCCGGCTGCACCTGACCCATATGTTCAAAACCGGCAAGCAGCTGGTGAAGGACGCCGCGGCCAAGGCCAAGGCCGCCGCCGAGGCCAAAAAAGCCGCCGAAGAGGCGAAAAAGGAGGTTGTCAACAAATGACGGACTATAAGAATCTCAAGCTGATCGCCACCTCCTCGCCCCACATCCGCGGAAGCGAGACCACCCAGGGCATCATGAAGGACGTCATCATCGCCATGCTGCCCGCCCTGGCTTACGCCTGCTTTAACTTCGGCCTCCGGGCCCTGACGCTGACGGCCGTGTCCGTGGCCGGGTGCATCTTCTTCGAGTGGCTGTACCGCAAGGTGATGAAGAAGCCCCAGTCCGTTCAGGACCTTTCTTCCGTGGTCACCGGCATGCTGCTGGCCTTTGTCTGCCCCGTGCAGATTCCCTATTGGATGATTCTCATCGGCGACTGCTTCGCCATTGTCATTGTCAAACAGCTCTTCGGCGGCATCGGCAAAAACTTTGTGAACCCCGCCCTGGCGGGCCGGGCCGTGCTGCTGGCCAGCTACGCCGGGTCCATGACCACCTGGGTGGACCCCGCCATGAATCAAGCGGCCCTGTTCGGGTCCAACGTGGACATCGTCACCGCCGCCACCCCCCTGGCCTACATGAAGGGCACGGACCCCGTGGCCCTGGCCGAGAGCTTTGGAAACCTCACGGGTACATACAGCGTCAGCCAGATGTTCATGGGCCAGATCGGCGGCTCCCTGGGCGAGGTTTCCGCGCTGATGCTGATCATCGGCGGCGCGTACCTCATCTGGCGGAAGGTCATCAACTGGCAGACCCCCGCGGCCTACATCGGCACCGTGGCCGTCCTGACCTTCCTCTTCCCCAAGGCCGGCAGCAGCCTGGACTGGATGCTCTACAGCATCTTCGGCGGCGGCCTCATGCTGGGCGCGTTCTTCATGGCCACCGACTACGCCACCTCCCCCGTCACCAAGAAGGGCCAGCTGATCTTCGGCGTGGGCTGCGGATTGTTCACCGTGCTGATCCGTTACTTCGGCTCCTATAACGAGGGCGTGTGCTATTCCATCATGGTCATGAACCTGTTTGTGCCCTTCATTGACAAGTACACCAAGCCCGTGCGCTTCGGCGTTGTGAAGAAGGAGGGAGCTGCGAAATGAGCACCGCGAATAAGGAAAAGGTCCAGATGGACCCCGCATACATTATAAAGCTGACCGTAACGCTGCTGGTGACCTGCGTGGTGGTGGCGGCGGCACTGGGCGGCGTCAACGCCGTCACCGAGGAAAAAATCGACGCCATCAACTGGGCTAAGACCGTGGAGGCCATGAAGGCCGTGGTGGCGGA
>JAAWTB010000028.1 GCA_022801815.1 Oscillibacter sp.
CCAGAACAGCCGCTGGAACAGGTCCCCGAAATGGAGCATCCGAAATTGAAAATTCCAGTTCAGCCGTTCCAGCGACGCGGCAAACAGGGCGTCCGCCGAGACCAGCACCGGGATCAGGAAGGACACCAGGACCACCGCCCCGCAGAGCCCCAGGACAACGGTCAGCGTCCGGCCGTCCCGCTTTTCCGTCTTCCGTTCCGCGGGAACCGCCACCGCGAAACAGGCCCACAAATTCCCGAACAGCCCCTGGAAAAACAGCCCGCACCGCTCCAGCAGCATCCTGGGGTCCCACCAGGGGCGGCTCCCCAGGCCGGACACGGCGTGAAGGGGGACCAGGGCCGCCAGCGCCAGGAAATTCCACCAGCGGAAAAGAGGGTTTGAGGTCAGGGCAAACGTGGACGCCAGGGCCAGATTCACCCCCAGCAGCACCCGGCTTTCCCGGCGGCGGAACAGCTCCTCCCGCCCCACGGCCAGCGCCAGCAGGAGATACCAGGCGAAGACCGTCACGGTATTCCCCATGCCCCAGGGCCAGTTCAGCGCGTCCGCCAGGAGAAGACAGAATCCCAGGGTCAGCAGAAGATTCCGCCGGTACCGGGCCATGGATTCCTCCGGCAATTTCCGTTTTTGGGCGCACGCAAGGGACCCTTCCGACGGAAGGGCGTTTTTCAGCTCATCCATATGAAATTCTCCTATCCGCCTGTCCGCCTCAAGCGGACAGTTTTCCTTTATTCCGCGCCGCCGGTTTCATCCGGGACGTACTCCAAAATGTCCCCTGGCTGGCAGTCCAGGGCGGCGCAGACCGCCTCCAGGGTGGAGAAGCGGACGGCCTTGGCCTTGTTGTTCTTCAATACCGAGAGATTCGCCAAGGTGATGTCCACCTTCTCCGAAAGCTGGGAGAGGCTCATTTTCCGTCTCGCCATCATCACGTCCAGATTTACAACAATCATGGCGGCACCTCAAATGGTCAGGTCGTTTTCCGCCTTCAGCTCCGCCGCCTGGCGGAAGAGGGCGGACATAACCAGGCACAACAGCCCTCCCATGGCGAACATCGGCACGAAGAGGGCGTTGTAGCTGGCCAGGGGAAGCGGCGAGCGATAGTAACACACGCTGAAAATCACCCGTGCCAAGGCCGCCCCGGCAATGAGGAAGCACGCCCACGCCGCCCGCCGAAGGCTGACGGCGTTCGACGCCGCGAAGGGTTCCCCCCGGAGGATGGTTTGCAGCACACGCCGGGCCTGCCAGAGGATAACGGCGGTGCAGCAGCCGGAGAAGAGGAGGAACAGGGTCAGAACCTGCTCATAAGCAATATTTTCCCTCAAAATCATGTTGGGCCACATGAGGAGCATGACAACCAGAGGATTGGCCGGGTCCTGCGGGTCATGCCATATGTCCAGGAGCTCAAACAGATTTCCCTTCAACGCCACGAAAGTGGGAACCAAAAACAAAGCGATCAAATTGCAGGCCAACGTAACCAACACCAGGACATAGAGCACCCTGGCGATTTTCCGCACCGGGATCTTCTCCATAGACGTCCCCCCCCCCTCTCAAAGCGGCCTCGTGATGAACTCCATCATCACCGCCATCCCCGCTGCCAAAAGGGCAAACACCCCGGCGGCGGAAAAAATTTTCAGCTTGTTTCTCTTTCGCAAGCCGCTCACCGCCATCACGCCGCCCCAGAGGGCCAGCGCCAGGGCGGCGGGCAGCAGGATCATCGTCAATCCCATGGCAAACCGCCTCCTTTTTCTGGTATCCTACCACCGCCTCTGATGATTGTCAATAAGAATTTATTGTTTTTCGATAAAAATAAATTGATAATCAAAAAAAGGGACAGATAAAGCCCCGCTCCGCTCCGACCCAGGGCCGGAAAAGGCCCAAAAAACTGTCACAAAATTGTTACCCCTTTCCGCCGGAAATCTGGTATACTAAATTTATTGATTTTTCGACAGAAAGGAACCGACGCTATGGGCCGAATATTCAGCCTTATTTTCCTGCTTCTCCTCCTGACCGCCTGCACCCCCTCCGCCCCGCCGGAGGAGGAACCGCCTCCGCCGGAGCCGGAGCTCCAGGAGCCGGAGACGCCCCCCGCCCCGGTGCAGGAACCCTATGAAATCAAGGACCCCACAGAGGAGCGGGAGGGGTATGTTCTCTGGCGGGGCCGGGTGGAGCATCTGTTCTTCCACCCTGTCATCGCCTATCCGGAGCTGGCCTTTGACGGGGACAGCCAGGCCAACGGCCTGGACGATTTCATGGTCACGGTGGACGAGTACAACAAAATCCTCCAAAGCGTCTATGAAAAGGGCTATGTCCTGGTGGACATCAACAGCGTCTGGAGTGAATACAGCGACAACGGCGTCCCGCGGATGAAAGCCAATGATCTCTATCTTCCCGAGGGGAAAAAGCCCCTGATTCTCAGCTATGACGACACGAATTACTACCCCTACATGCTGGAAAACGGCTTTGCCCACAAGCTCATTATTGGAGAGGATCTGAAAATCGCCTCCTGGGGCCTGGACCCGGAGGGGAACGAGGTGGTCAGCCGGGACCTGGACGCCATCCCCATTCTGGACAAGTTCGTGGAAGAGCATCCGGACTTCTCCCCCTTTGGGGCCAAGGGCTGCCTGAGCCTGACGGGCTACGAGGGCATCCTGGGCTACCGCACCCAGACGGACACCAAGGAGTGGGACGACGCCAAGGAGGCCAACCGCCAGAAAGAGCGGGAGGCTGTGGCCCCCATTGTGGAGGAGCTCCGCCGCACCGGCTGGACTTTCGGCAGCCACACCTGGGGGCACATCCGCCTGGGGGACGGGAACATGACCCGCATCCAGGCGGACACCCAGCGCTGGCTGGACGAGGTGGGCAGCCTGGTGGGGGAGACCACGATTCTCTTCTACCCTCACGGCGAGCGGCCCGACGGCAACGATTGGACCATGACAGGCCCGGCCTTCCAGTACTTACAGGGCCAGGGTTTCCGGATCTTCTGCTCCGTGGGCATTGAGAGTTTCAGCGCCATCAAGGGGGACATCTGTGCCGTCATCTGCGACCGCCTCCACCCGGACGGCACCACTCTGCGCCACTCCCGGGAGCGATATCTGCAATTCTACGACGCCAGGGACATCATAGACTTAACTGTCCGCCCCCAGCGGGAAATCTCCTGGGCGGAAGCGTGAGAAAGGAGTTTTATTATGACAAGAGAAGAGCTGAAAGCCGCCGCGGTGGCGATGCTGGACCGGGCGTATATTCCCTATTCTCACTTCCCTGTAGGCGCGGCGCTGGAATGCTCCGACGGCACGGTGTTCACCGGCTGCAACGTGGAGAACGCCGCCTATTCCCCCACCCTCTGCGCCGAGCGGGTGGCGGTGGGCAAGGCCGTCAGCGAGGGACACCGGGACTTTGTCCGCATCGTGGTGGCGGGCCGGTGCGAGGATTTCTGCGTCCCCTGCGCCGTGTGCCGCCAGGTGCTTTACGAGTTTGCCCCGGATATGGAGATTATCAGCCTCAACGGCAGGGGGGAGGAACTGGTCCGGACCCTGCGGGAGCTGCTTCCCCATGGGTTTGGCCCGGAGTATTTGCTGAAAGAGGAATGAGCGTTCCCCTGATGGAAGGCCCTTGCCTCTTTGCCCCGGAGCTGGTATACTGTCTCCATCAACAGAAAGGATGATGGATATGAAACGCTGGCTCAGCGGCCTGCTGGCCGCTTTGACCCTGTTCTCCCTCACCGCCTGCGGCGGCGTCGCGGACCTGACCCAGGTCCCGGGGGAGGGAAACGGGGATACAAAAATCGAGCTCCCCGCCGTGGAAGACGGGGAGGACCCCGCCGGACCGGAGGAGAAAGACCCCGGGGCGGGGGAATTTTCCATCGTGGAGACGCCGGAAACCGGGGACCTGACGCTCTCCGGCGCTGGCAGCAACGAATTAAACTCGGACCTCCAGGAAGCTGAGAAGCCGTTTCTCCCGGAGGATGGAGCCTACACCACCAAGGAGGACGTGGCCCTCTACCTGCACCTCTACGGCCGCCTGCCGGACAATTTCATCACGAAACAAGAGGCCCAGAACCTAGGCTGGTCCGGCGGGGCCCTGGAGCCCTATGCCCCGGGTCAGGGACTGTGCATCGGCGGAAACCGCTTTGGAAACTATGAGGGCTTTCTCCCGGAGGCGGAGGGCCGGACCTATACGGAGTGCGACATTGACACCCTGGGGGCCAAGAGCCGGGGAGCCAAGCGGATTGTGTTTTCCAACGACGGGCTGATTTACTATACGGAGGATCACTACGAGTCCTTTGAACTGCTGTATGGAGACGCGGGCGATGGCTGAGATTGTATTGGACGGCCTGGAAATCGAGTCCTTGGAGGCGGTTCACGACCGCTTCGCCCAAGCCCTGGGCCTGCCGGCGTGGTACGGGCGGAATCTGGACGCCCTGTTCGACTGCCTGACGGATCTGGGGGAACCTGCCACGGTCCGTCTCCTGCGCCGGGAGGACTTGGAGGAGCGGCTGGGCCGCCGGGGGCGGGCGCTGGTACGCCTGCTCCGCCGGGCGGCGGAGGAAAATCCCCGGGTGATGCTGCGGGAGGAATGAGGGGGAAATTTCCCCTTTTTAGGAGGCCCCTGCTGTGCTATACTAAGGGACGCTGAATTTTGACCGGATCCGGAAAGGACGCTTCTGCTATGAAGAAAGAATACGCGCTTCCCCTGACGGCGGCGCTGGGCGGGGCCGCCGCCTGCGTGCTGCGGCTTTTGCAAAACCATACCGGCTATGAGGCGGATACCGGCCTCCCCATCCCCGGCAACTTCGCCGCCCTGGCCCTGGCGGTGCTGCTGGCGGGCCTGGCCGCCGCCCTGGCCCTGACGGCCCGGTTCCTCCCGTCGGAGGAGGATCCCGGCCCCGTCCTGCCCAGGGACTTCTCCACGGAGAACGCCGGGCTGCTGACCCTTCCCATGGGCGGCGTGTTCCTCCTGGCCCTCAGCGGTCTCAGCGACCTGGCGGAGGGCCTGCGGCTGCTGCCGGAGGGGCTGGTTTCCTCCCGGCACGCCATTTATGGGATTCTTCGAGCCGGGGGGCTGGGCTTCACTCCCCAGGGACAGCTGCTGATGGGCGGGCTGACCCTGGCCGCCGCCGTCTCGCTGTTCCCGGTGCTGGCGGGCTGCCGCCGCCGGGAGGGGGGACCCAGGCATAAGGCTCCCTCCGCCATCACGCTGCTGCCTGTGGCGGCGCTGGTGGTGCGGCTGGTGCTGACCTACCGCGTGGACTCCGTAAATCCCTCCCTCACCATGTATTACGTGGAACTTCTGGCCCTGGTGTTCATGACCCTGGGCTTCTACCGGCTCAGCTCCTTTGCCTTCCAGGCGGGGCGGACCCGGCGCTTCGGGCTCTATGCCGCCGCTTCCCTGGTGCTCTGCGCCGCCTCTCTGGCGGACGGGAGCGCGTACCTTTCCACGCTGCTCCTCTATGCCGGAGGGGCGCTGACGCTGACGGGCTTTTTGCTTTTGCGCATTGCGGACAGCCTGGAGGCGGAGCGGGACGACGGGACCATCATCGGCCCGGCGGGATGAGAGACAAAGCGGGTCCCTGGCATTTGCCGGGGACCCGCTTTGATGTTTCAGCCCGTTTGGATATGCACGTCCAGCTTGTTATAGGGAATCTCCACCCCCGCCTTGGAAAACTCCTCCCGCAGGTTCTCCGCCAGGGCAAACTGGGCGTCCCAGAAATCCTCCGCCAGGGCCCAGCAGTAAACGGTGAAGCAGATGCCGCTTTCCCCGAACTCCGTCAGGCACACCGCCGGCGCCGGGTCGGGGAGGATGCCCTCCGTGGCCTCCGCCGCCCGGCGGCAGGCGGTCTTCACCGCCTCGGTGGGTGCGTCGTAGGCGGCGCTCATCTTCCAGGCAATGCGCCGCCTCCCCAGCGCCGAGTAGTTGATGACCTTGGAGGCCGCCAATTCCTTGTTGGGCAGCAGGGCCGTCAGTCCGTCGGGGGTGGTGAGCTTGGTGTGGTTCAGGCTGATCTCCTCCACCGTGCCGGAGACCCCCCCGGACTCGATGAAGTCCCCGATGGCAAAGGGGTGGGAGGATAAAATCACCAGCCCCCCCGCCACGTTGCCCAGCACGTCCTCCGCTGCCAGGGTGACCCCCAGGGACCCCACGGACAAAAGCGCCACCAGGGAGGTCATGTTGATTCCCAGGCACCCGGCGGTGAAGACTACCGTAAGGGTGTACAGCAGCAGCTTAAAAAACATCAGGACATACCTCTGGATGCGCTCTTCCAGCCTTGTCCGGCGGAGGAGACGGCGGGCCAGCTTTAAAAGCAGCCGTGCCGCCACCATGCATACCGCCAGGGTGAGGGCGGCGGCCAGGAGGTTCTCCAGGGCGATTTTCCCGGCGAAGCGCTGTAAGGCCCCGTTCAGGTCAAACATAAGCGGACTCCTTTCCTATCATTGGCCTTTAGTCAATGACCCGGACCCGTATCACATTGGACAGGCGCCGCAGATCCTCCAAAACGGCGGGCTCTACCTTGGCCCCCAGGTCCACCAGGGTATAGGCGTAGTCCCCCTTGCTCTTATTGCTCAGGTTTTCCACGTTCACGCCGTCCCGGCTGAGGAGGGCGGTGATGCTGGCCAGCATGGCGGGGATGTTCTTGTGCAGGACGCAGAGCCGCTGGGCGCCGCTGCGGTCCAGGTACACGTCGGGAAGGTTCACAGAGTTTTGGATGTTCCCGTTTTCCAGGTAGTCCCGCAGCTCCTCCGCCGCCATGACGGCGCAGTTCTGCTCGCTCTCCGGGGTAGAGGCCCCCAGATGGGGCATGGCGACGACGTGGGGATTTTCCACCAATCTGTTGGTGGGAAAGTCGGTGACATAGGCCGTCACCTTCCCCGCGTCCAGGGCGGACAGCAGCGCCTCGTCGTCCACAACGCCGCCCCGGGCCAGGTTGACCAGCCGGACGCCGGGCTTCATGGCGGCAAAGGCCGCCGGGCCGATCATGCCCCGGGTCTTTTCGTTGAAATGAATATGGGCGGTGATATAGTCCGCCTTTTTATAGAGCTCGTTTACGTCCCGAACCACGTGGACATGGCGGTCCAGCCGCAGGGCGGCGTCCACGGAGAGGAAGGGGTCGTAGCCATACACGTCCATGCCCAGGCCCAGCGCCGCGTTGGCCACCAGAGAGCCGATGGCCCCCAGGCCGATGACGCCCAGGGCCTTCCGGTAGAGCTCCGGGCCCACGAAGGCGGCCTTGCCCTTTTCCACCACGGTTTCCAAATCCACGCCGGAGGCAGCCTGGTTTTTCACCCAGCGCACCGCCCCGGTGACGTCCCGGGAGGAGATGAGCATGGCGCAGAGGACCAGTTCTTTCACGGCGTTGGCGTTGGCGCCGGGGGTGGAGAACACGGCCACGCCCTGTTCCGAGCAGCGGTTCAGGGGAATGTTGTTCACCCCCACGCCCGCCCGGGCGATGGCCAGCAGGCTCTTGGGAAACGAGTAGTCCAGGAGATTGGCGGAGCGGACCAGGACGCCGTCCTCCGCCTCTACGTCCTCTCCCACCAGATAGCGGGCGGGGTCCAGCCGCTCCAGCCCCTGGGGGGCGATCTTGTTGAATACTTTGATACGGTACATGAAAAACCTCCGGTGAAGCGAGATGTTTGTTCAAAGAGGAAGCCCGCCGGGCGGGATTCCGGTATTAGTATAGCGTCCTTTTCTCCCGGGGGCAAGTGGCATTTCCACGGTATTTTCCGCTCTTTGTTGCTTTTGCCATGGGGGCTTTGGAAAAAGCCGCTTATACTGAAAGAAATTCGTGATTCGGGAGGTCTTCGCCATGGCCGTCTTCACACCCAAGCCCCTTGCCAAATCCTGCCCCCTGGAGGACCCCGCCGGGGATTACAAGACCGCCCGCCGGGCGGAGCAGTACCGCTTCAGCAAAAAGGCCGTCTACTTCCCGGCCTTCCCCGGGACACAGTACCTCTCCTTCGCCTCCCTGACCAGGGCCCTGACCCGGAATACCAGCCTGCCCCTGACGGGCTGCTGCGGCAAGGCCCTTCCGGTGACCCGGCTGCGGCTGTATTACGACGGCGGGGAGTTCTACCAGGACTTCACCTTTGAAAAGCTTGCCAACGCCAACGAGGTCCTGGACGCCATTGCCGCCGCCCGGCCGGAGCTTACCCTGGAGCGGGAGGAGCGGCCGCAGTCCGCCATTTAAACCAGCGCGCCGGAGGTTTGCCCTCCGGCGTTTTTTCACCCTTTTCGGGGAATTTACAAAATTCCTCTTGACCTTCCCCCTGCTGGAAGGTGTACCATAAGGGCGGAAATTGAGGTGAGGGACGTGAAAATCAACGAGGTGGAGGCTCTGGTGGGCATCACCCGGAAGAATATCCGCTTTTACGAGGGCGAGGGCCTCCTGACCCCCCGGCGGAACAGCGAGAACGGCTACCGGGACTACGGCGAAGCCGAGGTGCAGACTCTGCTGCAAATCAAGCTGCTGCGGAAGCTGGGCGTGCCCCTGGAGGAGATCCGCCGGATGCAGAGCGGGACCCACACGGTGGGGGACGGCATGCGCCGCCACCTGGTCTCCCTGGAGCGGGACCGGGATAATCTGGAGCAGGCTATCCGCCTCTGCGCCGGGCTGACGGACCGGCAGGAGCGGCTGGGGGATCTGGACGCGGGCAGTATTTTAAAGGAGATGGAAGCCATGGAGCAGGGCGGCGCCACCTTCCAGAATAAGCAGAGGCAGGATGTTCGCATCCGCTATGTGGCCCCGGTGGTCATCACCGTGCTGATGGTGCTTTTAATGGGGAGCGTCGCGGGGCTGATTCTCTGGCTCACCGCCCTGAGCGCCGAGGAAGCGCCCCCCGCCTTCATGCTGGCAATCATCGCCCTGGTTCCCCTGGTGATCAGCGGCGGCGTGGTGCTGGCCCTGGTGCAGCGGATTCGGGAAATCGGGAAGGGAGAGATTGACGATGCGAAAAACTACTAAAAAGAAGATCGCACCCATTGTTGTCACCGCAGCGGTGGTGCTGTATGTCGGGCCGCTGGTTCTGGCGCTTCTGGCGGCCATGGGCGGCCTTTTCAAAAAGGGGGGCTTTTTCCCTCTGATCTTTCTCGCGGCCTATCTGCTGATCGGCGGTGCGGTGATCATTGGGGTCATCAAGGCCCTTCTTCAGCGGCTGGATGAGATTGACGGCGGCGAGGAGGAAGAGGCCAGCCGGTACTGAGACGCGAAAATGGGACGCTTCCGAAGAAGCGCCCCATTCGGGAAGAAATGGTTTACCAGTGCCCTTCCTCGGTGCGGCTGTGCTCCCGCCGGTTTCCCAGCTGCATGTTGAAGAGAATTTTCGTCAGAGAGTTGATCTCATCCTTTTTCAGCTGGGCGAAGAGAACGCCGCAGCGGAATTCGCTGGGTCCGCACTCTACCACTCGGATGACCTCGCCGATGAAGTCCATGGCCACATAATCCTCCAGCTTGACCTTGAGGCGCAGTACCTCGCCCTCCCCGTGGAGGTATTCCGAGGTAAAGCAGCAGCCGCCGGTGCTGATGTCCACCAGCCTGCACTCCTCCGGCCGCTCGAAGCGTTCGTCGTTCAGGTAGTAGATGCTGATGGGGATGTTGTTCACCGCCAGGCGGAAGGCGTCCCGGTGGTTTTCGTGGACCTCCGGCTCCAGGTCCTTCAGCCGCATCAGGATGCGGGAGGACTCCGCCACGGTGGCCCGGAGATAGAACTGGTTCATTTTGTTGTCGCAGCCCCGGATGTACACTGTGCTGTCCGGCTCGCAGACCTTGAAGGACAGCCCGCCGGGGTGGCGGCCCATGGTGAGCTCCTTCCCCCCGTGCTCGGTGATGAGGCCGGTGTTCAGCACCCGCCCGGATTTTTCCACCACTTCGATGGGCATTTCCCTGCACATCTCCGGAAGACCCGGGGGAGAGTCCTCCAGGGCCGGCGCCGCCGGCGCGGGGATGTAGTCGTCAAGGTCTTGGTCCCGGTTGAAAAAAGAAAAGATACCCATACCGCACCACCTGTATCAAGTATTTCACGCCTGTCCGGCCGGAGACGATTCGTTGACTGAATCGCCGCTTACTGGGCATTATAGCATAAAACCTTTCCCGCCGCAAGCCCTTCCCCATTTTTACGGAGGAGGGAAACTCAGGGGGAATTTTCATCCCCCCCATTATACGATGAAGGGAGGGACCGCCGTGACGGTCTCCATGAATTTTCAAAAGCGCCGCCTGAGGCGGCAGGCCCTGCTGAGCGTGACGCTGTTCGTCCTGTTTCAGACGGCCTGCGCCGCCGTATTCGCCGCGCTGTGCTTGATTCCGGACCTGCCCAGGCCGGTGTTCTGGCTGTTCGCCGCCCTGTCGGGCGGATGCGGACTGCCGGTTATCCCCGCCCTGGTAGTGTTAAAAGAACGTTTGAAAGAAATTGAAGGAGGAGAATTCGATGCTGCTGCTGAATATTGATCATGTGCCCGGAAGGGAAATGGAGGCCCTGGGAATTGTGAAGGGGACCGTGGTTCAGTCGAAGAACTTCGGCAAGGACTTTATGGCCGGCATGAAGACCCTGGTGGGCGGCGAGATCGTGGGCTATACCGAGATGCTGAACGAAGCCCGGCAGATTGCCACCAAGCGCATGGTGGACGAGGCCCAGGCCCTGGGGGCCGACGCGGTGGTCAACGTCCGCTACGGTTCGTCTTCCGTCATGCAGGGGGCCGCGGAGGTCGTGGCCTACGGCACGGCGGTGAAGCTGAAATGATGCAAGTCACCTTCCTGGACCACAGCGGCTTTTTGGTGGAGACAGACGTTGTCACGCTGCTGTTTGATTGGTGGAAGGGGGAACTCCCGGCGATGAAGCCGGGAGTTCCCCTGTACGTCTTTGCCAGCCACCGGCATGAAGACCATTTCAACCCCCAAATCTTCGCCCTGGATACGTGGAAGGAGGAGGTCCTGGACGACGGGGACCGGGACGTCTATTTCCTTCTGGGCAAGGGCGTCTCTCTGGATCTCCGCCGCCGCCGCCTCTGGGGCATCTCCCCGGAGACGGCGGGAAAGATCCGGGTGTGTCAGGGCGGCCAGGTCCTCTCCCTGCCCCAGGCGGAGATCGAGACCCTGACCTCCACCGACGAGGGCGTGGCCTTCCTGGTGACGCTGCCCGATGGCCGGACCGTCTTCCACGCCGGAGATTTAAACTGGTGGCACTGGGAAGGGGAGGACAAGGGCTGGAACCGGAATATGGAAGCGAACTTCAAGCGGTATACCCAGCCCCTTCAGGGCCGGAGAATCGACTTGGCCATGCTGCCCCTGGACCCCCGGCTGGGGGAGGCAGGCTTCTGGGGGCCGGCGTATTTCCTTGAAAAGGCGGACATCCGGCGATTTTTGCCGATGCATCAGTGGGGGGACTTCGATTTTACCAGGAAATTCCTGGAAAAGCATCCTGCCTTTACAGACCTTGCCGCGCCGGTGGAACGAACCGGGCAGACCTTTGTATTTTGACAAGGAAAAGCCCTGCCGGCCTTATTTCTGCTCCAGCAGGTTTTGAAACCGCTCCAGCAGCACGGCGGTCTGTCCCCGGGCGGCCCTTCCCTGGGGCTGGAGCTTTCCGTCGCCGGTTCCCCGCAAAATGCCCTCCGCCAGGGCCCAGCCCATGGCTTCCCGGGCGTAGGAGCTGACGTCTCCGGCGTCGGGGAAGCCCTGAAGGGCGGCCCGGTTCCCGCTGTCCGCCTGTTCCAATTTGGCATAACGCCAGAGGATGGCTGCCAGCTGCTGGCGGCTCACCGGGAGATCGGGGCGGAAGGTCCCGTCGGGGAAGCCCTCCGCCACGCCTTGCCGGGCGGTCCAGGCCACAGCCTCGCTGTAATAGGCTCCGTCGGCCACGTCGGAGAAGGAGGAGCCCCGGACTGCGGGTTCCCCCGCCAGCCGGTGGAGAATGGCGGCAATTTGTCCCCGGGTCACGGTTCCCCCGGGGGAGAAGAGTCCCGGCCCCGTGCCCTTCATCAGCCCGGCGGCGCAGACCCGCTCCACCGGCCCGGCGTACCACGCGTCCTGGGGCACATCCTGAAAGCGTCCGCCATTCCAGGCGGCCCAGGCGCTTTGAATGAGGTCCCCGCCCCGGTCCTGGGACAGCTCCCAAAAGCCCACGCCGCCAAGGCCCCGCCGCCGGGCCAGCGCCGCCTTGGCGGCGATGGAGTCCGGATCGTCGTAAGAGAGGAAGGCGCGGTTTCCATAGAGGTAGGGGGCCTCCGCCTCCTCATGGCGGAACTGCCGGTAGGCGGAGCGGTTCAGATACGCCTCCTTCACCTTGTCCCAGGACACGGATTTGGCGCTGTCAAAGGATTGGTACAGCCCGTTGCCTCGGCTGGAAACGCCCTGGAATATGTACCCGTACAGCGGCATTCCCAGCACCAGCTTTTCCGCCGGAACTCCCCGGCCCAGCCAGGCGGAGATGCCGCCGTCCACGCTGGCGCGGGAACGGAGCGGGCCGTCCGAGGGAGTGTAAAGGGGGGCGTTAAAGCCCGTGGAGGCGTCCCAGGGCCCGTGGAGGTCATAGGCCATGAGAAATATGTGGTCCACGATTTCCGCCGCGGCCTGGGGCTCGATGCTGGACAGATACCCCCCGTTCACCGCCCCGGCGATGGTCAGGACGTACCGCTTCCCGTCCCGCCGCCCCTGCTGGTCCAGGGCACGGCGAAGCTCCCGGAGGAGCAGGGTGAAATTCTCTTTATCCTGGGGCCGGTGGACTGTGCCCGGGGCCCCGCCGGAGACGGGATACTCCCAATCCAGGTCCACCCCGTCCAGCCCGTGGGCCGCAAGCAGATCCACGCAGGACCGGGCAAAGGTCCTCCGGCTTTCCGGGGAGGCCGCCGCGTCGGAAAAGCCGGCGGAGTCGTCCCATCCGCCCAGGGAGAGCACAATGTTCAAATCCGGGTTTCGCCTCCGCAGCTCCGTCAGGTTTCGAAGATTCTCTCCATCCCGGGCCGGGTCGCCGAGAGTGGCCCGGCCATCCGCGATGTTGGCGAAGGCGTAGTTGATTTGGGTGAACCGCTCCGCCGGGAGCTGGTCCGGCGTGTACCCCTGGGCGGCGGCCCAAGAGGCGTAGTATCCCACCACCTCCCCTTCGCCGCCGCTTCCAGCGGCGGCGGCCCGCCCGGGATCCGCCAGGGACAGCAGCAGGGAAACCATCAAAAGCAGCAGGGCAAAACGGCGTATGTTCCGCATGGTTCAGTCTCCTTCCATCCGGCGCGGCGGAGACTACAGCCCGCCCCGCGCATCATTCCTCGCCTCATTCTATCCCATGCGCCCCGGCGGGGCAAGGAACAGGTTCTGGAAGAAGCCCCAAAAAATGAAGCCGGGCGGCTTCTGCCGCCCGGCTTTTCTTCGCCCTTCCTCAGGTGGAAAACACCTTTCTCCCCGCGCTCCAAACAGCCCGGATGGCGTTTCGCTGCCGCCGGTAGAGGCAGCGTTCCAGCCGCTCCGCCGCCGTCAGGGGATGGGGGAGGTCCCCATCCTCCAGCACCACGGCGTGGAGGGCGTTCCCCGGGGCAAAGCCCGGCTTTTCCCCAAAGAAGGCCGCCCCGGCGGAGGTGGCCAGGTACCAGGCCTCCGCCACAGTGAGGAAATCCGTCTCCCAGCCGTCCAGGATCCGCCGGGCCTTGGAGGCCCGGATAGACGCCGCCGCCACGTCAAACATGCTCAGGCGGTCCCCGCCGGCGATGTCGCTGCCAAGGGCCACCTTCAGCCCCTCCCGCAGCATCGCCCGGACCGGGGCCGTGCCGGAGCAGAGGTTCTGGTTGGAGTCCGGGCAGTGGACCACGGTGACGCCGGCCGCCCGCATGGCCGCCCGCTCCCGCTCGTCGGACCAGACGCAGTGGGCCATGAGGGTTTGGCCGTTCCAGAGGCCGTATTTCGCGTAGGTCTCCCAATACTGGCCGCAGCCGGGGTGCAGTTCCCGGACCCACTGTATCTCCCCCGTGTTCTCCGACAGGTGGGACTGGACGGGGAGGTTCCGCTCCGCCGCCAGCTTTCCCAGAAAATCCATGAGCCCGTCGGTGCAGGAGGGGGTAAACCGGGGGGTGAGAATGGGCTTGATGTGCCGGAAGTCCCGGCATTGCTCCAGCCAGAGGAGGGTCTCCCGCTGGGATTCCTCCGTCTCCTCCTGAAGGGCGGGGATGCCGTTGCGGTCCATGTTCACCTTGCCCACATAGCCCGTGACCCCGGCCCGTTCCAGCTCCTCCATCAAAATCAGGGTGGCTTCCCGATGGAGGGAGGAGAACATGCACACCCGGGTGGTCCCGTTCTCGATCAGCTCCCGGGCCAGCTTGCGGTAGACCGCCCGGGCGTAGTCCGGGTCGGCGAAACGGGCCTCGGTGGGGAAGGTGTACGTATTCAGCCAGTCCAGAAGCGGCAGGTCCATGCCCATCCCCAGCATGGGATACTGGGGAGCGTGGAGGTGGAGATCCGCCGGGGACTGCAAAATCAGCGCGTCCCCGTAATCCTCCGCCGCCGCTGGGGCGTACTGCTCCGGCAGGACAGGGAAGACCCCGGTGATTTTGCCGTCCTCCGCCACGAGATAGCCGTTTTCTGTGATGTCCAGCTCCCCCAGGGCCGGAGCGGAGACGATGGTGCCTTTCAAAACGGTAATCGACATGCCAACAACTCCTTTGCAAATTTGCCGATACAAAACAAAAAGGCCGCCTGCCCGGGCAGGGGAATCCCCTCTCCGTGCAGGCACCCATAGAGAAGCCTCCGGCGGCTTCGTAGAAACGCCCGCGCCATACAGCGGGCTTATATGAGGTCCTTACCCTTGTATCGAATTGCCTTTAGTATACCACACACTCCCGGGGAAAGCAAGCACCACTTCTGACCTCTCCGCTTATACTGGCATACGGGCGGACCGGGACCCCGGGCCGCCTGAATTGAAATAAAGGCGTTGATGCATATGCTGCGGTCTCTTGGCTGGGCCGCCCTGGGCACGGGCTTCACCTTCCTGATGACCACTCTGGGCGCAGCCATGGTGTTTTTTCTCTCCGGGGAGCCAAAGCCCCGGTTCCAAAAGGCGATGCTGGGCTTTGCCGCCGGGGTGATGACGGCGGCCTCCGTGTGGAGTTTGCTGCTCCCCGCCATTGATCAGGCGGCGGCGGAGGGGAAGGTCCCCGGCTGGCTTCCGGCGGCGGCGGGGATGCTGCTGGGGGTGGTGTTCCTGGCGGCGCTGGACGCGCTGCTGCCCCGTTTGCGGCGGGAGAAGGAGGTCCATGACGCCTGGCGGCAGAATACCCTCCTCATGACGGCTATCACCCTACATAACGTGCCGGAGGGCATGGCGGTGGGCCTGGCCTTCGCCCTGGCGGCAAACGGAGAGGGAGCCGCCGGAGCCCTGGCCCTGGCCCTGGGCATCGGCATTCAAAACTTCCCGGAGGGCGCGGCGGTGGCCCTGCCCCTGCGGCAGGAGGGCCGGGGAAGGCTGCGGGCCTTTACCGGCGGGCTGCTGTCCGGGGCGGTGGAGCCGGTGTTCGGCATCCTGGTGGTGCTGATTGCCGCCTGGGCCCATCCCATGATGCCCTGGCTTTTGAGCTTTGCCGCCGGGGCGATGCTGTACGTGGTGGTGGAGGAGCTGGTGCCCCAGGCCCACAGCCGGGCGGG
>JAAWTB010000029.1 GCA_022801815.1 Oscillibacter sp.
TTGTCCCTCACAGGATATTGTTAATAGAAATGATAAATCCGAACCCATCCCCCACCTGGAGGACAGCGTTCGGATTATCATGGATTGGTCCGAGTGGCGAGACTTGAACTCACGACCCCTTGACCCCCAGTCAAGTGCGCTACCAACTGCGCTACACCCGGATAAACTGTGCTCTCTTGTGTCAGCTTGTATAGATTAGCACACTTCTCCAGAAAATGCAATACCTTTTTTCAAAATTTTTTAAAACTATCTTGATTTACCATTTTAGGGCTTCAAGCTCTTTCGACCTTTTGCGCTTCTATGGCAAATTAACACTATTTTTCAAACTTGAAAAGTGTGTATTGAAAAAAGAGAAAACAGCGGATATAATGAAAAGGATCAGCCGCTGCAGTATAGAGAGACTGCTCTTTTTGCGGCTGCAAATAAAAAGACACGGTGTTGTTTGAGACGGCGCCAAAAGTTGACGAGGAGGTACGGTTTGATGACATTAGAGGATTTACTGCGCTATGAAGATATTGTAATCCAATGCCATGATGACCCGGACGCAGACGCTATCGCCAGCGGCTACGCGCTGCTGAAATACCTGGAGAGCAAGGGGAAGTTCCCCCGGCTGGTATACAGCGGCGGGCGGAAAGTCACGAAAAACAATCTGCTGCTGATGATTGAGAAGCTGAGCATCCCCCTGGAATATGTGCGCAGGACGGAAGATGAGGCGGAGCTTTTGATTACGGTGGACTGCCGGGCCGGACAGCGCAATGTCTCCGTACTGCCCCGCCAAAATCTTGCGGTCATTGACCACCACGAGCTTGACATGGGAGAGGTCCTGCCGGAACTGCGGGAGGTGCGGACGGATTGCAGCGCCTGCGTCACCGTGATCTGGATTATGCTGAAAAAGGCCGGATTCCCCATTGAGGACCGTCTGCTGTCCACCGCGTTGTACTACGGCCTATACATGGATACCCAGAAGTTCAAGGGCACCGAGAAACTGGACCGGGAAATGCTGGACGCCCTGCGGTTCGACTGGGATATCGTGCTCCTGCTCCAAAGCGCAGACCTGGCCCTGGATGATTTCCGGACCGCGGGCAGCGCTTTTATGAATCTGCGCTACCATCCGGACTATCATTTTGCCCTGGCCCCTGTGAACACCTCCGAGCCGTACATGCTGGGCATCGTCAGCGATATGATGATGGACGTTCATGAGCTGTCCGTGTGCGTTGCCTATTGCCTGCTGGAAAGAGAGCGGTGCATCAAGGTTTCCGTGCGCTGCTGCAAACGCAGGGACCGGGCGGATGAGCTGGTGCACTGGCTTGTCCGGGACATGGGGGACGACGGCGGCGGCGACCGGACCAAGGCTGCGGGACGGCTGCCGCTGGCGCTGCTGGAAAAGAACTGCCCGGACGGCAATCTGCTCTATACCGCCGGGGAACTGATTTTCCAGCGGCTGACCGATTATTTCCGCACGCCCCTCAAACGTCTTGCCCCCAGGGCGGAGAAGTATGGACCCGCGCGGGCGGAGGAGTTCTGCAAAGAGAAGGCGGAGCTTTACCACAAGAAAAAGGCGCCTGCGGGCTATGCGCGGACCATGGACCTGCTCCCGGAGGGGACGGAGATTCTTCTCCGCACGCCGGAAGGGGACATCATCAAGAAAGCCTCCCCCGAACTCTACATTATGATTGACGCGGAACACGAGGTCTCTCACATCACGGAAGAGGAACTGCGGCGGAATTACGAGCTAACGGACGAGGAATTTCCTATGGACAGAGAGCTGCTGTGGCAGCCGAAGGTGTACCACGCCGGGAAAAAGGAGGCGGTGCCGCTGACTCCGCACGCAAAAAAGTGCGTGGCAAAGGATGCCGCCCAAGTCTGGGCCGCCCAGCTGAACTGCCGGCTGGAGGTTCTTGTATGGGGAGATTGGCGTTTGGGCGAAATCGGGGACTGGCTGGTCTGCCAGGAGGATGACCATCAAAACGCGTACATCATCCCGAAATCAACGTTTGAGCAGTCCTACGAGAGGGTGAATTGAGTCATGGGCATAGGTCCGTTCCGGTTTTGGAACGGGCCTTTGCTTTTGCCCAGCGGGTCCCGGTACGGCGCAAATAAATAAGCAGCGCAAAAACCGGGCGATGTCCACAAGACATCGCCCGGTTTTTTGCCCCGCGCCGCAGGGTTCGACTTCTCCGGAAGATTGGGATTATATACCGCAGAGGTTTTTTCGCAGTGTCCGGCTATGCACGGAACCAACGGATTTCCGCCTTGGATATCCATAGGGAGACCGCCAATTTCGCCGGTTAGACTTGAGAAGAGCTCTCTTGCTTTTTCACCAGGCGCCATAGAGTCGTGCGGCTGATACCCAGCCGTTTGGCAGCGGCGGTCTGATTGCCTCCGGTTTCCTGGATTACACGGAGCGCAATGTCCTGATTGATTTCCTCCAAAGTCCGATTCAGGTCCAAGGGCGTCGCCGCATTCTCCGCGCCGAGGTGGAAGCCGCCTACATGCCGTTCCTTCCGCAATGTTTGGCGGACCTCCTCAGCCGTGATAAATTGCCCGGCGGCGGTAACGGCCAGCTCACCAATGATCCGGCGAAATTGTGTGTAATTGTGCGGCCACTGAAAGTTTTGGAGCAGACGGATTGCCCCTGGCTCCGCACCAATGATCTGACGGGGCAGATCCGCGTTCAGGTGGCTCAGGGACAGATTGACCAAGGCGGGTATACGGCTGGAAATCGTGCGCAGAGGCGGAAGATGCAAAGAAAGGCAGCACAGTTTGTCAATAAACAGAGAACCGATTTCAGACATATACTCTCCGGGCTGGCAGACGCAGGAGAAGATTACCCGGTTTCTCCGGCAGACTTCCATTTCAGAGAGAGCGGCAAGGAGCTGAGACCTCCGCTCCTGAGACAGGCTGTCGATGCTGGCAAAATAGATCGTGTTCCCCTCGTCGGCCAGCGGGGAATTATGGTGCTCCAGCAAAAACGACCAGCTCTTTTCGTTCAGAAGACTGCATTGTATGGTCACCAGCGGATTGTTGCGCAAAGGGCCCCGCATATAGATCATACTGACAATGGACTCCTTCCCTGTGCCATCCTCGCCAGTGACCATGACGGGAGAAGAGCTTCCGCTGATACGGTCAATCTGACTTTGGGAGTCGGCAACGGTGCCGGCAAAACTGAAAACACTGCTGTAATAGGCATCCTCGGCCTCGGGCCGCGTGGCGAAGCGGATGCCCGTCTGGTTGGGAGTGAGAGGCGTTCTATGCGCCTCAAAGAAAAACGCCGTATAGACATGACCTTCTGTAACAACATGCCGGGAACGGATGGTGTAGGTCATCCCCCCCAGAATCCGGATAATTCGCCGCTCCCCTGTCTGCCGGGATTCCGGAAGCTCCCGGCGGAGCAATTCCAGCAGCTCTGGCCGCGACTCATTCCGTGTGGAGAGGAACAGACGGCCCTCGCTGTCAAATACCACAGTCTGGCTAAGCTGCCCCTGTATGAGATCACGGAAAAACAAATTCTCGGCCCGCAGCTTCTCTTGGCTTTGGCACAGGAGAATGGCCTGGTCAAACGCTCTGCGGATGCTGCTGATACTGGAGACAATGAGGCAGGAGTTTAACCCCAAACGCTTGGCCGTGGTATCCGCCACCATATCGCACAAGACCGTTTGGTACTGCTCGTCCCGGATTTTCTGCATAATTTGTTCCACGGTTTCCGGGGCGTCATAGGTAAAAATGGCCATGTCATACCCCATCAGGTCACACAGCCGCCGGGCGCTGCTGGAAAGATTGGCGGCGCATACAATCGCAATCTTCCCCGTCAGACCGTCAGTCAGCTTCAGTGCGCAAAGGAGGTCGTAGACAGTCAGGTCGATTTCAATGACGGGAAGGGCCAGATTCTGCCGGAGCATATTGGCGGTGCAGCCTCTGGAGATCACTACATCATAGTTGCCATGGAAGTTGCTGCGGGCGATTTCCAGGCCCTCATCCCGATCTCCCACAAACAGCGTCAGGTCCAATTGGGGATATTCCTCCTGAAGAGAGGCCATAAGATGCTTCATGCCTTCGTATGGGGCAATTCCCAATGCGCGGATACGGTACTCCATAGTCTGCCCTCCAGTTGTTTCAAAATCGTATATATTATAACAAATGCACAAAAGTCACGCAATACTTTTTTCGTGCGTTTCAAATATAAACTGTTTTTTTAGCAAAAAAGATTGCGCATACCCGGAATGGTCTGTAAAATAGAGGACGAAATAAAGGGAAGCATTCAGGAACGCCCGCAAGTCCGTTGGCCGAACTGCATATGTTTCAAATATAAACATATAGGAGGGCGTTATCATGGATCGTTTGTTGATGATCGCAGACGACTTCACCGGCGCGCTGGACAGCGGCGTCCAGTTTGCGTCGCGGGGTGCCAGTACCCGCGTAGTGACGAACCCGGCTTATGATTTCTCGCGGGCGGAAGAGGATGTTCAGGTCCTGGTCCTGGACGCCGAAACCCGGCACCTGACGCCGGAGGCCGCTTACGCCGTGGTGTTCCGGATGGTGCAGGGCGCCCTGAAAAACGGATTTACCTATGTCTATAAAAAGACGGACTCCGCTCTTCGGGGCAACATTGGCGCCGAGCTGACGGCGGCGATGGAGGCCGCCGGGGCAGACCGCCTGGCGTTCATCCCGGCCTTGCCGAAAATGAACCGGGTTACCTGCGGGGGGGTCCAATACATCGACAACCTTCCCGTGGCAGAGAGTGTTTTCGGCCAGGACCCCTTCGAGCCAGTGATTGCCTCCTCCATAGCGGAAATTATCGGTGCGCAGTCGAACATCCCTGTGGTGCTCCACGAAATGAACGCGGCGGAAACGGAGCGCCGCCCCGGCATCCAGGTCTATGACGCTCAGAGCGACAGCGATCTGCTGCGCATCGGGCAGACGCTGGGAAAAGAGGGGCTGCGGTTCTGCGCCGGGTGCGCGGGCTTCGCGGCGGTGCTGGCGGAGCTGCTGGATCTGCGGGGGACACCGCCGGTACCGCCCCATTTGGTCCCGTCCCTGGTCGTGGCCTGCGGCAGCGTGAACCCGGTGACCCTGCGCCAGATGGAGACGGCGGCGGCGGCGGGCTTCACCCATGTCCACCTGACCCCGGTTCAGAAATTGGAAGCCTACTGGCTGGAGACGGAGGACTGCGCCGCCATGACCGCTTCCTGGCTGGAGGACGCGGGACGGGGAAAGCGCTTCATCCTGGACGTGAACGATCCCGCGGGCTGTGAAGACACGGCGGACTTCGCAAAGGGGCGGGGCCTGAGCACGGAGGACCTTCGAGTCCGCATTTCAACCCAGCTGGGGCGGCTGGTTCACCGTTTGCTGGACAAGGGATTAGACGCCACCCTTCTTTGCACGGGCGGAGACACCCTTCTGGCCCTGACCCGGGCCGTGGGCGTGTCGGAGCTGAAGCCCGTATGCGACCTGGACACCGGAGCGGTGCTGACAGACTTCGTGTATAAGGGAAAAACCTACCATATCATTTCAAAATCCGGGGGATTTGGCGAGCCGGACCTGTTCATTAGGCTGGCCCGATCCATCGGTGCTGGAAACTAAAAAGGAGGAGCTAGTATGTTGACAAAGTACGAATTGAAAATGCCCCACGCCGTATACAGCGGTGAGGACGCTCTGGGAAAAATCCCGGAAATATTTGCCGCCAACGGGGTAAAGCGCCTGGTGGTCTTCACTGACAAGGGTATTGAGGGCGCGGGACTCCTGGACCTCCCCATGGCGGAGGTGAAGAAGACCGGCGTAGAAACTGTTGTCCTGGACGACCTTCCGGCAGAGCCCACCTACATGGAGGCGCAGAAGCTGGTAGACCAGTGCAAGAAAAGCGGCGCGGATTTCATCATGGCCGTAGGCGGCGGCAGCGTCATGGACACGGCGAAGCTGGCCAGCGTGCTGATGACCGATGAATACGGCATCAAAGAGCTGCTGGACACACCGGGCCGGGCCAAAAAGAGCACGAGAACCCTGATGATTCCCACCACCGCCGGAACCGGCTCCGAGGCCACGCCCAACGCCATTGTGGCCGTGCCGGAAAAGCAGCTGAAAGTGGGCATTGTCAACACGGAGATGATCGCGGACTATGTGATTCTGGACGCGGTGATGATCAAAAACCTCCCCCGGAAAATCGCCGCCGCCACCGGAGTGGATGCCCTGGCCCATGCCATTGAGTGTTTCACCAGCAACAAGGCCAATCCCTTCAGCGACATCTTTGCACTCCAGGCCCTGGACATGATTCTGAACAACATCGAGCGGGCCTGCGACGACCAGGAGGCCATGGACGCCAAGAACACCATGCTCTTAGCCAGTTTCTATGCCGGGGTCGCCATCACCGCCTCCGGCACCACCGCCGTCCACGCCCTGAGCTATCCTCTGGGCGGCAAATACCACATCGCTCATGGCGTGTCCAACGCCATCCTCCTGGCTCCGGTCATGCGCTTCAACGAGCCCGCCTGCCGCCCCCTGCTGGCCAAGGCCTATGACCGCTGTCTCAAAGGAGACGCCAAAACCGAGGAGGAGAAGAGCGCCGCCGTCATCCAGCGTTTGGAGGGCATCGTGAAGCACCTGGATATCCCCACCAGCCTCACGGAGTTCGGCGTACCCAAGGAGGATCTGGAGGCTCTGGTGGCCTCGGGTATGGAGGTCACCCGTCTGCTGGTGAACAACATGCGCCAGGTCACCCCCGACGACGCCCGGAAAATTTATCAGGAAGTTCTCTGAACTGATAAAATCATAAAAATCCGGCAGGAATTTGAATAAGGAGCGTGCGAACATGAAGCAAGTCGAGATCAAGGGCATCATTCCCCCGATAGTCACCCCCATGAACCCTGCGGACGAGAGCGTCAACATCCCGGAGCTGCGCAACCAGATTGAGCGGCAGATCGCCGGAGGCGTCCACGGCATCTTCCCCTTCGGCACCAACGGCGAGGCGTACATCCTCAGCCTGAAGGAGAAGGAGGAAATCCTGGAGGCCACCGTGGACCAGGTGAAGAGCCGCATCCCCGTCTACGCGGGCACCGGCTGCATCTCCACCCGGGACACCATTTACATGAGCAAGCGGGCCGAGGAGCTGGGCGCAGACGCGCTGTCCATCATCACCCCCAGCTTCGCCCTAGCCAGCCAGAAGGAGCTCTACGACCACTACTGCGAGGTGGCCAAGCATGTGAACATCCCCATTGTGCTGTACAACATCCCCGCCCGCACCGGGAATAAGCTCCTCCCGGAGACGGTGGCAAAACTGGCCAAGGACGTGGACGTCATTCTGGGCGCCAAGGACTCCAGCGGCGATCTGGAGAATCTGAAGGCGTATATCCAGCTCACCCGGGATATTGGAAAGGACTTCGCCGTCTTGGCGGGGAACGACGGCAACATCCTGCCCTGCCTGAAAGCCGGCGGCGCCGGCGGCGTGGCGGGCCGGGCCAACATCTGGCCGGCGACCATCGCCTCCATCTATGACAGCTTCGTTGCCGGGGACCTGGAGAAGGCCCAGGCGGCGCAGGACGCCATTGTGGCCCTCCAGCGGGTATTCAAGTTCGGCAACCCCAACACCATCATCAAGAAGGCCGTGGCCCTGCTGGGCTATCCCGTGGGAGACTGCCGCAGACCCTTCAACTACCTCTGTGACGAAGGCATCGCGGAACTGAAACAGGTTCTGGAAGAGACCAGGCATCTTGGATGACAACATATAAGGAGGAGTACATATGAACAAACCGATTCTGGGCATTACCATGGGCGACCCCTTCGGCAACGGTCCCGAGATCACTGTCAAGGCTCTGGCTGACAAAGCGATTTATGACCGCTGCCGCCCCCTGGTGGTGGGCGACGTCTCCGCCATGGAGTACGCCGCCAAGGCAGCCAAACAGGTTTCCGGCATCGACATGAAGATTCGGGGCATCCAGGCCGTCAGTGAGGCAAACTTCCAGTACGGCGTCATCGACGTATTTGACCTGGGCCTCCTCAAGGACTCCGACATCCCCGGCGACTCGGAGAATCCCAAGCCCTTCGGCCTGGGCGCCACCGCTCTGGGCGGCGAGGCGGCCTTCCAGTATGTGAAAAAGGTCATCGAGCTGGCCATGGCCGGGGAAGTGGACGCCACTGTTACCAATGCCCTGAGCAAGGAAGCCATCAATATGGCGGATCACCATTACTCGGGCCACACGGAGATTTACGCCGACTACACGAAGACATCCAAATACACCATGATGCTGGCCCACGAGGAGCTGCGGGTGGTCCACGTCTCTACCCACGTCTCCCTCCGGGAGGCCTGCGACCGGGTGAAGAAGGACCGGGTCCTGGATGTCATCCGCATTGCAAATGAGGGCTGCAAGGCCATCGGCATCAAGAAACCCAAAATTGCCGTAGCCGGCCTGAATCCCCACTGCGGGGAAAACGGAATGTTCGGCACCGAGGAGATTCAGGAGATTCAGCCCGCCATCGACCAGGCTATGGCCGAGGGCATCATCATCCCCGAGAAGAAGCCCACCCCGCCGGACACCGTCTTCTCCAAGGCCCTGGGCGGCTGGTATGATATCGTCGTCGTCATGTACCACGACCAGGGTCACATCCCCCTGAAGGTCAAGGGCTTCGTCTACAACAAGGCCGCGGGACACTGGGATGCCGTGGCGGGCGTGAACGTCACCCTGGGTCTGCCCATCATCCGGGCATCCGTGGACCACGGTACGGGCTTCGGCCACGCCGGAGACGGACACGCCAACGAGCTCAGCCTGGTGAACGCCATGGACTATGGCATCCGCATGGCCAACGCCAAGACAGAGAAGTAAGCGCCAAACGGACAAAAAGGGGGACCAACCTATGAAAGTTACCATGACGGAAGCCATCTGTCAGGAGGGCATGGCCCTTTTGGACGGAAAGGCCGAAATTTTCGTGGCACACGACGCCCATCCCCACCATTACCTGGACCAGCTGAAGGACACCGACGCCTTTATCGTCCGGGTGGCGGACAAGGGAGCTATTGACCGGAAAACTATGGAATCCAGCCCGGCGCTGAAGGTCATCGGCCGGACCGGCATTGGATATGACAGCGTGGACGTGGAAGCCGCCACGGCTCTGGGCATCCCCGTGGTCATCACGCCGGGGGCCAACAACCGCAGCGTGGCCGAACACGCCGTAACCCTGATGCTGGCCCTCTCCAAGAATATGGTGGAAAGCGATGTGGAGCAGCGCAAGGGCAACTGGAAGATTCGGGACGCCAAGAAGGTCTTTGAGGTGGAAGAAAAAACCTGCCTCATCATCGGCCTGGGCACCATTGGCAGAATCATCGCGCATTTGTGCCTGGGCCTGGACATGAAGGTCATCGGCTATGACGCCTTCCTCAGCCGGGAGCAGATGGCGGAGCTGGGCGTGGAGAAGTATGAAGACAAGTTTGAGGCCCTTCGGGCCGCCGACGTAGTCATTGTCCAAATGCCCCTCATTGAAGGTGTCACCAACAACACCATCGCCAAACCGGAGCTGGACACCATGAAGCCCACCGCCGTTCTCATCAACTGCAGCCGGGGTGAACTCGTCAACGAGCCGGATCTGTGCGCCGCCCTGAAAAGCGGGAGCATCGCCGGGGCGGGGCTCGACGTGTTTTGGAACGAGCCTACTCATACCGATGATGAAATCCTCCACTGCCCCAACGTCGTCGTCAGTCCCCACAGCGCCGCCCAAACCCGGGAGGCCGTCATCAAGATGGCGGAGATGTGCGTAAAGGGCTGCCTTGCCGTAACAACGGGCAAGAAGTGGCCCTTTGTGGCCGACAAGGCCGTCTACGACCATCCCCGCTGGGCAGGCAGGGACTGGGCCGAGGTTTAAGACGTGAGGGAAGCCATGGAATCGCTGCGGCGGAGGCGAACAGGGATCATCCTGCTGAGCTTGGGCTACTTCCTGTGTTTGCTGGCCGTGGGCGCCGCGGTGTTCCTGAACGATGCCGGACCGGTCACCGCCTATGGACTGATTGCTTTCTGCGCGGCGGTTTATCTGCTGCTGGTCCGTCCGGCGATTCGCCGCTATACGGGGGCGGTGCGGGAAGCGGTTCTGGAGCATGTGGTCTGCCAGGATCTGGAGGGATTCTGCTACAGCCGCAAGGAGGGAATTTCTCCGCAAGTGGTTCGCGATTCCGGCCTTCTGGCAGATAACAGCGGGAAAGCCTTTGCCAGCCGGGAGCATATCACCGGGCACAAAGGCGGCATGGAGGTGGAGCTGGCGGACGTGGCGTTCCCGATAGAGGAGGAGAGCCAAAACAGCATGTTCAACGGCGCCTGCCTCTGCCTCCGCTGGCCCGGGGCAGACTTTCCCGCCGTTGAGGTGCGCCAGGGAAACCTGGAGGGTCTCCAGCTCCCAAAGGGACAAATGGAGCTGTTGGAGGACTTGGGGGCCTTGATTCCCGGCAGCCTGTATCTCCGGGCAGGTGGGGAGTCCATAACCGTGTTGCTGCGAGGGCGGTTTCTGGGTTCTCCGATAAATCCACTGATGCCGGTTACGGAGCAGAGCATGGCGGTCAATCCCTTCCCAGAGGCAGAACGGCTCTTGGCCCTGGCAAGCCTTATGCGACTTGGCCGCCGGGCTACTAAAGGATAAGGAGAGAGCGCCTATGGATATTCAAGAGCAGTCCGGTCTGCGGGCGGTGTTGTCCGGCACGCCCCTGCCCAAGGTATGTCTGGTCCGGCAAAGGTTCTCCCAGGATGGCATTCTGGACCCCGCCGCCGTTTTGAGTGAAAAGCTGGCGGCTGTGAAAAATCGGGTTCGCCCCGGGATGCGGGTGGCCATCACCGGAAGCAGCCGTCAGGTGGCAAACATGACGGTATTCCTGCGAGAGCTTGCTTCTTTTGTCAAAGCACAGGGGGCGAAACCCTTCATCGTTCCCGCCATGGGCAGTCACGGCGGGGCCACCGCTGAGGGCCAGAGGGTTATTCTGGAGAGTTTTGGCGTTACGGAGGAGTTTTGCGGCTGCCCCATCGTTTCCAGTATGGAGACGGTCCGGGTGGATGTGCTTCCTAACGGGGACGAGGTGCGGATGGACAAGGCCGCTCATGACGCGGACGGCATCATCGTCTTCGGCCGGGTAAAGCCCCACACCGCGTTCCGGGGGACCTACGAGTCCGGCCTCATCAAGATGATGGCCATTGGTCTTGGAAAGCGGGAGGGGGCGGACTCCCTGCATAAAGAGGGCTTCGGCAAAATGGGAGAGCGGCTGCCGGTGTTCGCAAAGGCCGTCTTCCACCACAGCCGCGTGGTTTTCGGCGTGGCGGTCATTGAAAACGAGATAGACCAAACATGCAGGATTGAGGTCGTTCCTTCGGAAGAGATATTTGATCGGGAGCCGGAACTTTTGAATTACGCCAGAACGCGCCTGCCCCGCATCATTCTCCCGGAGACGGATATCCTGGTGGTTCGGGAAGTGGGAAAGAATTTCTCCGGCAGCGGCATGGACCCCAACGTCACCGGAACCTTCGGCACACCCTTCGCCAGCGGCGGCATTAAAAAGCAGAGAGTGGCGGTGCTGGACATCTCCCCGGAAAGCCACGGCAGCTTTATAGGCCTGGGCATGGCGGATGTCACCACCAAGCGGGCCTTTGAAAAGCTGCAAACCAATGCCACCTATTTCAACATGATCACCTCCACGGTGCTGAAGGTGGGTAAGATTCCCATGGTGTTGGAAGATGACAGGCTGGCTCTCCAGACGGCCGTCAAGACGCTGACCGGAGTAGACCATAACCGTGTCCGGCTTGTTTACATCAAAAACACCCTTTCTCTGGAACAAATCCTGGTTTCCGAGGCGCTGCTGGAGGAGGTCCGGTCTCATGAGGATATGGAGATTTTGGAGGAGCCCCGGCCCCTGCGGTTCGACGGGACAGGGGCGCTGCTGGACTTCGCGTAACCCCCAAGTCACACAGAAAGGAGCGGAAGACATTGCAAAATAAAAATTACAAGACGGATATCATCCCCGGTATTGTCATCGCAATTTTCTCCATCGGTTATCTGGCGCTGGTTCCCGGCATCCAGACCTTCACCGGTCTGGGCTCCACACCGCTGACGAACCATTTCGTCCCTTATCTTTGGGGCGGCTCTTTGCTGGCGCTGAGCCTGTGGATTATCGTCCGGGGCTTCAGGAGACGGAAAAAGTATCTGGCGGAGGAAGGCAAGATTGAAAAGACCTCCCTGAAAAACGCGCTGATGGAGCAGCGGGAGGTGGTGGCCAGCTTCATCGCCCTGGCCCTCTACGTGGGACTGATGGACCTGGTGGGCTTCGTCATCATGACGATCCTGTACGTCTTTGTCCAGATTTTAATACTAACTCCCCGGGAGAAGTGGGGGAAGACCTATGTCCCCGCTGCCGTTACGGCGGCAGTCTCCGGCGTGCTGCTGTTCTACATTTTCCGGTATCTTCTGAACGTGCTGCTGCCGGTGGGCGTTTTGAAGTTTTTCGGACTGTAAGGAGGGCTTGATATGGTTTTACAAGGTTTGATGGAAGTTCTCCAGCCCATGACCATCGTCCTGGTGGCCATCGGCACGGTGGTGGGTATCATCTTCGGCTCCATCCCCGGCCTGACGGCCACCATGGCCATCGTCATGTTCCTGCCGGTGACCTACTCCATGACCGCCTCCGAGGGTATCTCTATGCTGATGGCTCTGTACATCGGCGGCATCTCCGGCGGCCTCATCTCCGCCATCCTGCTGAACATTCCCGGCACCCCCTCCTCTGTGGCCACCTGCTTCGACGGCAAGCCCCTAGCTGACAAGGGCGAGGCGGGAAGGGCCCTGGGCACCGGCGTGGTGTTCTCCTTCGTGGGAACCATTATCGGCATCGGCCTTCTGATGATTCTGGCCCCGGTGCTGTGTGACTTCGCCCTGAAATTCCAGGCATACGAGTACTGCGCCCTGGCGATCTTCTCCCTGTCCATGGTCATCGCCCTGACGGGCCACGACATGCCCAAGGGATTGATCAGCGCCGTGCTGGGCGCTCTGCTGGCCACCGTGGGCCTGGCCCCCATTGACTCTAAGCCCCGTTTCACCTTCGGGCTCTATCAGCTGAACAACGGCTTTGCTCTGGTGGTGCTGCTGATTGGACTCTTCGCCATTGCGGAGGTCATGGCGTACGCCGAGACGGTCCGCCAAAAGCAAGACTTCACGATTCGCAGCAACGTGAAAATCAAGGGTGTTGGGTTCACGTTCAAGGAGTTCGTGGGACAGATTCGCAATGCCGTGGTGTCCGCTCTCATCGGCGTGGGCATCGGAATTCTGCCGGGCATCGGCGGCGGCGTCAGCTGCATGATTTCCTACACCGTGTCCAAGAACACCTCCAAGCGCCGGGAACTCTACGGCACCGGCATTATGGATGGTGTGGTGGCTTCGGAAACGGCCAACAACGGCACCATCGGCGGTGCCATGATTCCCCTGCTGAGCTTAGGCATCCCCGGCGACGCGGCCACCGCCATGCTGCTGGGCGGCCTCCAAATCCATAACGTGGCCCCTGGCCCCCTGATTTATGAGAAGAACGGTGTGGTGGTCTATGCCATTTTCTTCGCCATGGTCCTGGCCGCTATTTTCATGATGCTCTTCATGCTGCTGGGGATGCGCTTCTTTGTCACGGTGCTGAAGGTGCCCAAGAACTTCCTGCTCCCCGTGGTGGTGGTGCTCTGTGCCATCGGAGCCATCGGAAACGCCAACATGATTTTCGACACCTACTGCATGGTGGGATTTGGCCTTATGAGCTATCTTCTCATCAAGTCCAAGGTTCCCACCGTGCCCATGATTCTGGGCTTTATCCTGGGGCCCACCTTTGAGCAGAACCTGCGCCGCGTGTCCCAGCTGACCTCCAGCGATCCCTTCTGGAATCACCCCATTTTTTGTGTATTGATCATTGCCACCGTCTTCGTGGTCATCTTCTCCGCGCGGGCCAATATCAAAGATGCCCAGCGTGCCCAGGCCGCCGCGCAGCAGAGCCTGAAGTCCGGTGTCGGTGATAAATAAAACTCTCTGTCAGTGAAGAAAGGAAACATGAACATGAAAAGAATGCTCTCTCTGCTCACCGTTTTGGTGATGCTCCTGGCCCTGGCGGCCTGCGGCGGAAACGGCGGCTCTTCCTCCAACGATGGGGGCGGCTCCAGTTGGCCTGAAAAAACGATCAATATCTACGTGACGCACGCCGCCGGCGGCGACACGGACTATATGGCCCGTCAGCTGGGCGAGGCCCTCCAGAAAGAGCTGGGCCAGTCCGTGGTCTGCACCAATGTCACAGGTTCCAATGGAGCCACCTGCATGCAGCAGTATAAGGACGGAGACGCCGATGGGTATACCTTCATTGCCTCCAACACGGCGGCGCTGAACGGCAACGAAGCCACTGGAATGGTGGATTTCGGCTATGATGCATTTGAACCCGTGGCCATCTACGGCATCCAGTCCGGCGAGAACATCGTTGTCCCTGCTGACGCCCCTTACGATGACCTGGAAGGCTTCATTGAGGCTTCCAAGGCCAACCCCGGTCAAATCAAGTATGGTACCTCTACCGGCGGCGGCGTGTATATCCAAACCTGCGTTATGACCAATCTGGGCGGCGCACAGTTCAATATCATCGACGCCGGAGACGCCGCCAACCGTCTGACCGCCCTGCTGGGCGGTGAGGTGGACGGTACGTCCCTGCCTTACTCCACTGCCGCCGACTACATCGAAAACGGCCAGTTGAAGAGCCTTTGCACCTGCCTGTCCAAGGCTCCTACCATGATGCCCGATCAGAAGTCCGCCAGCGAAACCATCCCCGAGCTGATTGTGGACACCGAGTATGTTCTGCTGGCTCCCAAGGGCACTCCTGCCGAGTTGGTGGAGGCCATGAATGCCGCTATTTTGAAGGTCACCGGCACCGACGAGTGGAAAACCATGGTCAACGATTACTGCTGTCAGGATCCCTTTGTGCTGAATGTGGCGGACAGCGCCGCCAACTTGAAGGAACAGCGGGACTTGTTCCAGAGCTTTGTCCCCTTCCTGTAATTCTTAATCGCTTCTGTCCACTAGGGCAAAGCAGCAAGGCTCCCTGCGCAGGCAGGGAGCCTTTTCTATTTCTTCTCGTGTCTGCTGCCGTAGACGGCGGTTTCAATAGGGCCGGTGAATTAGAGCAGCGCCCAAAATTCATGAGAAAAGCTCAGCGGTCCAGGAATCGCAGGGCCGAGTTGTCGTCCTTGGCGACGAGCTGCGGCTTGCGGCGGTTTTGGAAAATGAAGGGCTTTACCGGGCGCTTGGTGCAAAGCAGGAA
>JAAWTB010000030.1 GCA_022801815.1 Oscillibacter sp.
ATCAGATCCAAGAGATTTATTTTCAAGAAAGTAAATCTCCAAGGTTCTATATGGCTCTTTTAAAGGGTTTTTTGTGGAATGATTTTGCTGCGGCGTATTGGGCGCAGAAACGGTTGTTTCATGAGAATGTGGATGTACACGCCTGCCTGAGAAGATCAATCGAATATCGAATAGAAGCATGCAACAGTTACAATACATTGCCACAGATTGAAAAATCCGATGTGATTATGGAAGGATTAGAAAATGAATATCTCTGGGGCCTTTTTAAGGAGATAAAATATCTTAAAGAAGTAGAGGGGGCCTCCTGCGAAGATAAACGAGAATATTTTGAGAAGCAGAAAGAGCGGATAAAGAACCGAAAATTGTCTCAGGTTTTTTTGAACGAACAAAACGAGTAGCGAGTTAGGGAATGTTGTGATATTCGTCTGTCTCCAGGGCCTTAATGCTGCTGCGGCAATCATAGTAGTGCCACTTTGCCGTCCGGTACTTCCCGGCGGTCCCCTTCCGCAGGCGGCTGACCTTCATAATGGGTCGGGTCAGATAGGGAATGTACTCCTGCACATCCGCCAGCTTGTCCGTGATGTGCCGCAGTTCATCCAGGAGAAGAAGCTGTTCGCCGTCAGAAAAATCAATGTCAAGGCCGCTCAGATCATTGCAGTTCAGGTAGGCGGAAAATTTGAGGAACTGTGAAATGCTTCGGTTCAGCTCGATAGCCTCCGAAAGTGCCGCCTGTAAATCCGCCATGTTGGGCCTCCTCCCGGTGCATGCGCAGCTCTCCCGCAAAGCAAAAAAGGCCGGCACGTTCTGCCATCATTGAGATGGCGGCGAACTGTGCCGGCCTTTCCTTTCTACAGCTCCCATCGGCGGAACGACCTCTAATTTGCCAGATATCCTCCGTCAGCCTGAATAACAGTCCCTGAAACGTAGTCCGAAGCTCGGGACGCCAGAAAAATAGTCAAGCCCTGTAAATCCTCCGGTTTTCCCCAGCGTCTGGCTGGAATCCGCTTTGTAATCTCTGCTCCCAACGCACTTACCATACGGTCGCGGCTCAATTCTGTTTCCATAAAACCGGGCGCAATCGCATTGACCTGAATGCCGTAGGGCATCCATTCATTGGAAAGGGCTTTGGTCAGTTGGACAACTCCCCCTTTACTGGCCGCGTAGGCAGGCACAATCTGACCACCCAGAAAGGAGTTGACAGAGGCAATGTTGATAATTTTTCCGCTTCCCTGCCGCAGCATTACACGCCCGGCCAACTGGCAGAGGTAAAACATGGCGGAGAGGTTGACGCCTATCAGCCGCTCCCACTGTTCCGGGGGGAATTCCGCTGCAGGACAGCGGTGCTGCGCGCCTGCGCCGTTTACCAAAATATCCAGCTGTCCGCCAAAGATCCTCATTGACTCCTGAAACGCCCGCTCCCGGTCCCCGGATTTCAACAAGTCGGCGTACACAATATGATATCCGTTTGCCCCGCCGGTCATTTTCTCCATCTGCGCTAGATTTTCGGGAGAGCCGCCCATTAGGACAACCTCTGCTCCCGCTTTTCGCAATGCCTGGGCTTGGGCAAAGCATAGGCCAGTCTTGCGGGATGCGCCGGTTACGATGGCCTTTTTCCCTGTCAGGTCAAACAATTTCTCCATCGGCTAGCCTCAGCCCAAAAGATTTGGCAGAAACAGCGTGATGGGAGAGAGATAGGTGATGCACAGCAGGCCGATGATCATCGTCAGAATCAATACCCACGACTCCTTCAGGAAGTCTTTCACGCTGACTTTGACAATGGAGCAGGTCAGGAACATCAAGGTCCCAAAGGGAGGGGTAATACCGCCCATCGTCACGTTAATGCACATCACAATGCCAAAGAGGATGGGGTCCACCCCCAATGCTTTCATAGTAGGGACCAACAGAGGCGTCAGAATAATCAGGGACGCAGTGCCCTCCAGAAACATTCCGACCACCAGAAGGAAGATGTTCACCAGAAACAGCATAAGATACTTATTGTCTGTGAAACTCAGAAGAAGCTCCGAGAGCTGGGTGGGAATCCGCTCCCAGCTGAGATAGTTGCCAAATGAGGATGCTGCACAGATAATCAGCATGACCCCAGCCGTGCTGGTAACGCACTCTTTAATCATCTGCGGAATCATATGGAGCTTCAGCTCTTTGTAGACAAAAATACCGACAAAAATGCAGTAGAAGGCACAAACTGCGCCGGCTTCCGTGGCGGTGAACACGCCTAAGCGCAGACCCATGATAATGCCTAGCGGAATCAGCAGTGCCCAAAAAGCATCCTTCAGCGTGTGAACGGCATCCCTCCACGCGACTTTGTGGCTTCTGGTGCCGGAATATCCCTTACGCTTTGCCACAAAGTGAACCGCCATCATCAGGCAGGCCATCAGAAAGATTCCGGGGCCATAGCCGGCCATGAACATTTTGGCGACAGACACATCAGCCAAACTGGCATAGAGGATTAAACAGATTCCAGGAGGAATGATGGGCGTCAGCACCGCCGACGCCGCAGTAACGCCGGCGGAAAACCCTTTGCTGTAGCCCCGCTTGGTCATCTCGGGCACCAGCATTTTGGCCTCCATAGCGGCGTCCGCGTTGGCGGAGCCGGAAACGCCGCCCATAAGCGCACTGAGTACGACATTGGACTGTGCCAGGCCGCCGATCATACGGCCCGTGAGCATATCGGCCACGTTCATAAGGCGTCCGGCGATGCCGGAATAATTCATGATGACGCCCACCGCCACAAAGAAGGGCACTGCCAGCAGGGTAAAGGACTCCCCCTGCGCCACCATTTTTTGAAAAATCATATAGGGAGCCAGCGTGTCGTTGCAAAAGACAAAGTAGTACAGCACAGACAGCATCAGCGAAAAAGCGATGGGAATATTGCAAACGAACAGCACAAGCAGAAGAATCAGGGGCATAAAATTCATAGCGTCACTCCTGTTCGTCTTCCTCTCCGGCAGAGAGGGCTCTGATGTCTTCTAATGTACGCTTGGCAGCGTAATAGGCCATAAAGGCAAAGCTGACGGCGACGGGAATGTCATACACCGTGTACGGCAGCTTCAGTGCCAGGGATGTTTTGTTGGATGCGCTTACAGCAAATTTCCACCCAAGCCCGCACAGAACTACACACACGACAATCTGAAAAGCGTCTATCACCAGTGCCGCGCATTTTTCCGATCTCCCCGGCAGCATGGTAACCAGCATATCCACGCTGATCAGTCCACCCCGGTCTTTGTAACAGACAGCCGCTCCCAGAAAGATCGTCCAAATAAACCCGATTGCCGCCACCTCCTCTGTCCAGACCAGGGACTTTCCTGTCGTAAACCGCAGCATGACATTTGCGAATACCACGGTAATCATTATGAGGAAAACGGTACCGGCCACCAACTCCAATACATGGGACGCTGCCCATTTGACCTGTTTCAAGCTGCTTAAACCTCCCTTCTCTGCCGCCCCGCCCAGGCGGCGCACCGTGTCTGGGCGGGGCCCCCTTCCTTTTTCAAGCGCAAAAGGCATTACCCCTTGATAACGGCGGAAACTGTGTCGTAGAGGCCGGCGCTCCAGTCGGGGATGGAGTCATAGACGGAACGGGTGGCTTCCGAGAACGCCTCATAATCTCCCTCGTAGAAGACAACGCCCTGCTCTTCCAGCTTGGCCTGATACTCAGCTTCATCGGCAGTGACCCGCTCAATGGTCACGGGGCCCATGTTCTGCACTTCCTCCAGCAAAATTTCCTGATATTCCGCGGGGAGGGAATTGAACACGTCGTTGGACATATTCACACACCAGATCGCCAGAATGTGGCCGTCCAGGGTAATATTTTTGCAGACCTCATAAATCTTGGAGTTGTACAGCGTAGAGAGCGGAGCCTCGCAGCCATCGCAGATACCCTGCTGCAGCGCGCTGTAAACCTCGCTCCAGTTCATCTGTGTAACCGTAGCGCCCATGGCCTCCATCATGCCCACCCGGGTAGCGGAAGAGGCGGAACGCATTTTCATGCCCTTCAAGTCCGCAGGACCGGTAACCGGCTTGCTGCCGCTGTAGGTCAGGTGCCTGGACCCAAAGAGCCAGCTCATGCCGATGTTTTTAATGCCCTGGGACTCCAACTGTGCCCGCATGCCGGACATCCAGTCCGACTGGTCCACCTTCGCAAATTCGCTGGGGTCAGAAAACAGGAAGGGGCCGTCCAGAACGCCCAAGTCCGGGACATAGGCCGTCAGAAAGTCGGGAGTGCCGAAGGTAATGACATTTGCGCCCTGGGCGCACAGTTCCAGCGCGTCCGTGTCGGTAGCCAGCTCGCCGTTGGGATAATTCTCCAAAATCAGGCCGCCGTTTGTGCGCGCTTTGATGTTCTCCGCCATCTCCTGGGCGCATTTTGCCACCGTCTCGCCGCCGGAGATTGTGTAGGTCATTTTCAGGGTATAAACAGGGCTTCCATCCGAGTCATTTCCGGAACCGCCGCTGGAGTCGTTACCGCTCTCGGGGGAGCCGCCGCACGCCGTCAGGGACAGAATCATTATTGTTGCCAAAAGGGACAGAATCTTTTTCATGTTTCAAAATTCCTTTCGTTTTGTATGGCGTATGCTTATACTGTGCGGAACAAAAGCTGCCGGTTTTACTCCAGTGGGATGCGCCGCTCGTTCATGGTCAGGTGATCACAAACCAGAACCACCTCATCCCTTTGATTTACCACCTCCATATGTTCCACGACAATCCCCATGTCTCGTCGCTTGGGATGGTCGCGTTTTTCTGTAATCGTGACAATTACGTGAATTGTGTCTCCGATAAAGACCGGCTTCACAAAGCGCAGATGGTCATATCCGTAGGAAAAGCCAACCGTGTTAATCGTATTGGCCTTCATTCCCACCGCCATGCTGAAGGTCAGGGCGCCATGGGCGATTCGCTGGCCAAACTCACTTTTTTTGGCAAACTCAACGTCCATATGATGGGGGAATACGTCGCCCAGGTCTGCGTGAAGCACTATGTCCGTCTCCGTCATCGTACGGGAATATGTGGTGTGGGTTTCGCCGACTTTAAAGTCCTCAAAATAAATTGCGGAAGCATCCATGTCCATGTTCCTTTCTTAAATTCCGTAGTATTGGTTATGTTCTCCAATTTTTGGGACGGGCCTCATATTTTTTAAATAAGTCCCGTCAATTTTGATGGGGCAGCGGGTGGTCTCAAAGGCCGTTCCATCCCGCTCAATGGTTTGAAGCATATCCAGAGCCTGGAACCCTTCGTCTGCCGTCAGCTGCTCCCAATTGTAAACCGGAGCGCACCAGATATCGGCGGCCTCCAGAATTTCCAGCCAATGGGACGTTGTCTCCTTTGCCAAATGTTCCCGCAGAGCCAGCTTAATCTCGTCCTGGCGGTCAAACCAGTCCGACTTTTTTTCATAGCAGACAATGGCCTCGCAGCCCAGCAGTTTTCCCAGCTCCGGAACAGAGGTCATAGCCAGGGCCATGCTTCCATCTCGGGTTTCATAAATTCCATAGGGCGCGCCATGGCAGGGGTTGACGCCGTTGACCCGGCTGCGGGGGGACAGTTCCCGACCGCTGTTGAGGAACGCGCCGAAGTTCTCAAATTCGATGTCGATCATAGCCTCGGCCAGGCTGGTCTCCACTTTGCATCCCTGTCCGGTTTTTTGCTTGTGATAGAGCCCTGCCAAAATTCCCTGCACCAGATACATGCCGCTGAACTCGTCTGCGACAGACACGCCAAAGGGAACCGGGTCCGGCCCGCTGCCGTTCAGATAGCAGGCCCCTGTATAACCCTGCACCAGCAGGTCCTGGCCCGGGCGGTCCTTCCAGGGGCTGTCCGCGCCATACCCGGTGATTTCACCGTACACAATTCCAGGATTTTCCGCTCTGACCGACTCATAATCCAGTCCCAGTTTCCGGGTGGCGTCCGGTCGGAAATTGATCAGCATCACGTCCGCGCGGCGGAGAAGCGGCAGCAGCTTTTCCCGGTCCTGGGAGTTTTTTAAATCCACACTGATGCTGTTTTTGCCGCGGTTCACGTAATAGAATGCCGCATTATCGCCATTCAGTTTGAGCGCGGGGCCGTGGTTTCTTCGGTAGGAGTCCCCAATTCCGGGCCGCTCCACCTTGATGACCTCGGCCCCCAGGTCAGCCAAACGCAGGGAAGCAAAGGGACCAGCCAAGAATTGGCTAAAATCAAGAATGGTAAATCCTTCCAATGGCTTTTCCAAAATATCCGCCTCCCCTTACAGTCCGAATTCCCGGTTAATCGCCTGCGTATCGGCGCCCAGGCGCGGCGCGGGCGTCCCATCGCCCAGCTGCTGTCCGTTTACCCGAATGGGACATTTGGTCGTCCACAAGGGAACCTTCATCCCGGGGCGGCGGATATCCAGCAGCATATTCAAAGAAGTGAAGAAATCCGACTCCACCATTTGCGTCCAATCATAGATCTCGTCGCACCAGTAATGAGCGGGCTCCAGAATATCCAGCCAGTGCCGGGTCGTATGTTTCAGGAGCTTTTCCGCAATGACGGCCTTGATCTCGTCCCGTTTCTCCATGCAGACCTCCGCCCCCGCATAGGGCAGCAGACGCGGCTCCCCAATCAGCTTTCCCAGAACCGGGACCGAACCCATTGCAATTGCAAGGTAACCGTCCCTGGTCTGATAAATGCCGTATGGCGCGCCCAGGTAACTGTTGGCATTGCTGATGCGGCTGCGCCGGGGCAGCTTCCGGCCATCGTTCAGAAAGTAGGAAAAGGATTCAAACTGAAGGTCCAGCATGGACTCCAGCAAGGAGACCTCCACCTTTCCGCCCGCGCCGGTTCTGGACCGGCGCACCAAGCAGGCCAGCAGTCCCTGGGCCAAATGAGTGCCGGTGATGGAATCTGCCAGGGAGAGCCCCAGCGCCACCGGCGGATCCGCTTCATTGCCGCTCAAATAAGCAACGCCGGATATGGACTGCGCCAGCAGGTCCTGACCGGGTTTTTTCACCCAGGGTCCCTCCGTGCCATACCCGGTCACTGTTCCATAGACAATGCCGGGATTCAACGCACGCACCGTCTTATAGTCCAATCCCATCCGGGCCATGATGCCGGGACGGAAATTGGAAATCATTACATCCGCCCGGGCCGCCAGCTTCTTGACCCGGGCCAGATCCGCCGGGTCCTTCATATTGGCGGTATAGCTTTCTTTTCCGCGATTGATAATTTGAAAATTGACTGCATCCCCGTCGGATACCAAGTTCCGCAGCGTCAGCCGGCGGCCTGCGTCTCCCGTTTCGGGCCGCTCGATTTTGATGACCCGGGCCCCCAGATCACCCAGCCGCATAGCGGCGGAGGGACCGGATAAAAACTGGCAGAAGTCCAAAACGACAATGCCTTCCAACAGTTTCATAATGGAAGCCTCCTTGATACATGATAGATTTTATTCAGCTTTTCCAGAGTGCCGCCGAGGTCCCGGCCAGTCATAAGGTATTCCCGGATTACCGCGCCGCCGTTATCCTGCATGTGCATATAGCCATTGTAACGGGGCCGCATGGACGCGTGGCTGATTGTTTCCAAGGTATCCAAAAAGAAGCGGTTGGACCGCGCGTTGACTGCCTGGTCCAGCCATGCGGCGCAATGCCCCGGCTGTCCTCCCGCGTCAAAGAAAATGGTTTTTTGAATCTCTTCCGACAATGCATACTGGCAGAAATCCACCGTTTCCGCCAAATTGCGGCACTTGGAAGAGATGGCAAGGCCGGTTCCCCCCAAGGTAGTTCGCAGCAGGCCCGCGCCATAGCGCACCACATTGGCAGCTTTTACAATATGCCTGCCGTATCCGGGCCGGCTGTAATTGGAATAGCCGAAAATAAAGGGGCAATACATATAGTTCTCACCCTCTCCGCACATCATTTCATAAACCTGAATCGGGTTTATATCAAAAATGAACGGGGGGCACAGGGAGGTTAGCTCCCGCTGCCGTTCCAAGGCTTCTCTGGCAACTTCCGGAGGCGCGACCTCCTCCCGGTAAAGAGTCTCCTCTCCCCCGGCGATGGTAGCGCACATCATGAAGAAATCCAGCAGCGTATATAAGGGGGCCGCCGCAAGAATGGTGGTTCCTTTTTTTGCCTGCTCAATCATCTCCTCCCAGGTTTGGGGAAGGGCATCCTGCGAAAGCAGGTCCGGGCGGTAAACTGCGATTGGCGCCGCGCTGTCCACCGGAAGTGCCAGCTGATGCCCGGCCAATGTATAACTGCGATAGGATGGGCCGGTACTGTGCGCTTCCTGGTCCGCCAGGAATTCCGCTGGAAACAATGTTTCCAAAGGACGCAGTACGCCGGACTCCAAACCGAATCCTGTCCAAGGATGATCGATGATCAGCAGGTCATACCGCTTAGCCAGCTCCCCAACCGGCTGGTTTTCAAAATCCGCCAAAGACCGTTTTTCCCAACGCAGCGTCACTTCGGGATGTAATTCCTCATACCGCTGCGAGACCGCGGCGATAGAGGAATAACCTCTGCTATGGGACCAAGTCATCCCTGTTAACTCGACAGCCATCATGTTTCCTCCATACTGTGCAAGACATTTTCGAATGGTATTTGGTAGTACCAGATTCCAAAATCATTGTAATAACTCACAGGAAAAATGTCAAGAGCTATTTTTGAATTTATGCAGATTATCATGCGGTGATTTTCTACGAAAATTGCTGTCTATTTTTTGCGCTTCCGCCAATGCGCGGTGTTCTCTCTGGTTTTCACCGGGTTTTCGGCCTTTACAATGGGCGCAGTTATGTTATACTGCTGATATGAACGTTATAAAAAGGAACACTATTACTTAGGCGGTGTGAGTATGGATTTACAGTTTGAGACATTGAACAAGGTGACGTTAACCGAACAGGTTATGCAGCAGCTGGCAGCGAAAATTGTTAACGGCGAGCTGAAGCCTGGAGAACGGCTTCCGCCCGAGCGGGAATTGGCAGAGATGCTCCAAGTCTCCCGAAGCCGTGTACGGGAGGCGCTTCGAGCACTGTCTCTGATTGGCCTTGTGTCTATCAAACCTGGCGGCGGCACCTATGTGGGAAATCGAATCGACCAGATGCCGGAGGAGACCATTATCTGGATGTTCCGGCAGAAGGTCAGCAATTACAGTGAAATTTACGAGGCACGGCGTTTGATTGAAAGCGCGGTGTATGAGGCGTGTTTCCGCCGTCGGACTAAGGAGATTGTAGCGGATATCCGAAAATGTGTAACAGCTCAGGCTCAGGCATACCAAGACAATGCTTCAGCGGCGGACTTTAACCAGCTTCTGGAGGATGAGGACATATACGTGGCAAAGCATTGCGGAAATGAAGTCTTTTATAAATTAATGCAGACCATTATCCTGCTGCGGCGGAAGAGTGCGCTGCAAATCTGCGAGTCGCCATACAACCGCAAAACTTCTGTGGAAAAGCGGCAGAGTGTGGCAGCTGCTTTTGAGCAGGGAGACTCTGAATCCTTTGCCAAAGCTGTCAGCGCGTTCTTTGACGAGTCTGTAAAAGATTTTACCTTCAGCTGAAAAATTACAAAATTCCCCAGCAGCTCATGTGCGATTTTTTAAGGCAACATAGAGTGAATCTATTATTAAGAAGGAATTGAAGTTTTTTCCTGCAAACCCGCCCTTGACGGCGGATTTTTCCAGGTGTACAATAAAAAGTACGGTTTACCCCGGCGGAGCGCCGCCAGAAAAGAAAGGAGATTTCTCATGAAACGCTTTTTAACCATCCTGCTCGCCACTCTGGCATTGACGGGACTGCTGTGTGTCACCGCCTCCGCCTCCAGCTTTGACAATGCGGCGGAGGAGCTGGCCACCATCGGCATGCTCAAGGGCGGGGCCGACGGCTTTGCCCTGGACACGGTCCCCACCCGTGGCCAGGCCGCCATTATGCTGGTCCGGCTTTACGGAGCGGAGCAGCGCGCTCAGGACACCTATCGCTCCGGCCGCATCACCTGCCCCTTTACCGACGTCAACGAGACCACCGCGCCCTATGTGGCGTGGCTGGCGGACGAGGGCCTGGCCAACGGCACCAGCGAAACGACCTTTGGCGCCGGGGACCCCTGCACGGCCCGGGCTTATACCATCTTCCTGCTCCGCGCCCTGGGCTATCAGGATAAGGAGGACTTTACCACCGCCGGCGCCCAGAACTTCGCAGCGGAGCTGGGCCTGGTGGACACCTCCGCCCTCCATGGCGGGAACTTCCTCCGGGACGATCTGGTGGCCCTGACCTATCAGGCTCTGGCCACGGATATGAAGGACGGCAAGACCTATCTGCTGGACCACCTGATTCAGGACTGCGAGCTCAATGTGGAAGGCGGCGAGCAGCTGGTGGAGAAGGTTGAGAATTACCGGGCGGTCACCGCCTCCGGCAAGTCTCTTCAGGAGGGGCTCAGCGCCAAGCTCAGCATGAGCATGGCGGCTACCGTCTCTACCGTCGCTCCGGGCCAGACCCAGCCCAGCGGCCAGGTGGAGCAGATGGAGGCGGCTGTGGAAGGCGAGATTAAGATGCTCATGAAGGGCAACCCTCAGATGGCTCTGGACCTCACTGTGACAGCCGACGGCGAGAGCGAGAATGTGAAGATGTGGCTGCAGGGCGACTGGGTGTATGCCCAGTCCGGCGAGGAAACCTTTAAAATGGAAGTGGGTCAGGAGTACGCGGACCTGCTGGAGGCCAGTGCGGACAAGAACAACAGCGCCTTCTCCCTCCTGTTTGTGGAGGACGTTGACAAAAAGGTCTCCGGGGACGAGGTTACCTACACCATGGAGCTGAACAACGGCTTGGAGAACATGGTGAATGGAATCTTTGCGCAGGCTTTCCAGGCGGCCGGCCTCTCTGAGAGCATGATGGGGAAGATGAACGTGCAGGCCTTCACCATCCGCTATGTGGTGAAGGGCGGCACGCTGAAAAGCGCCTCCGCCGACGCGGCTATGTCCATGACCATCTCGGAGGATGAGACTGCGGGCACAGCGATGCTGGGCCTGATCATGGAGATGAAAATGGACGTTTCCGCCAGCGGCAGCGCGGTAAAGATTTCCTTCCCCGATTTCTCGGGCTTTGAAGAGGTCATCGGCGCCGCCGACGGCCCCACGGCTATCCTTGGAACCACCGCCGCATGAAATCTACATGAAAAAAGACCGTCCGGTTTTTGCCGGACGGTCTTTTTTACGCCTCTTCCAGGGCCAGCTCGTCTTTGGCTTCCTGGAGGGTCTTTTTTTCGGCCTTGGTGGTTAACTGGCTTTCATCAAACTTGGCGAACAGGTCCGGGCGGCGGCGCATGGTCCGTTTGTAGCTCTCCTTCCGCCGCCAGGCCGCCACCTTTCCGTGGTCCCCGGAGAGCAGGATCTCCGGCACCGCCCGGTCATGCCACACGGCGGGCCGGGAGTACTGGGGGTATTCCAAAAGCCCGTTCCAGTGGGATTCCTCCTGGAAACACTCCTCGTCCGGCAGGACTCCAGGCACCATACGGCACACTGCGTCCGCCACCGCCATGGCGGGAATCTCCCCGCCGGTGAGGACAAAGTCCCCCATGGAAATCTCTTCGTCCACGCACTCGTCCAGGAAGCGCTGGTCCACGCCCTCGTAGTGCCCGCAGACCAGAATCAGGTGCGCATAGCTCTCTTTCAGCTCCCGGGCCACATCCTGGGTGAAGGTCCGCCCGCAGGGGGAGAGGAAGATGGTCCGCCCTGGCCCATGGGTTTCCGTCACGTGGATCCAGCAGCGGTAAAGGGGGTCCGCCTGCATGACGGCCCCCCGGCCTCCGCCGTAGGGATAGTCGTCCACCTGCATCTGCTTATTGGTGGTGTACTCCCGAATCTGGTGGGTCCGGATGGCGATGTATCCCCGCTCCTGGGCCCGGCCCAGGATGCTGACGTTCAGCATGGCGTCCACAGAGTCCGGAAAGAGGGTTAGAATGTCAATGTTCACTCCGTCAATCCCTCCCACATTCGAATGTCCATCCGGTTGTTTTCCAGATCCACCCCCAGGATGAAGGCGTCCTTCACCGCCGGGACCAGGAACTCCGTTACCCCCCGGACGGTATAAACCTTGCTGGCGGGATAGCGGTCCACCCGGACCAGCTCCCCCACGCACGCCCCGGTCTCCCCGTCGTACACGTCCAGGCCCAGGAGCTCGGCGTCGAAATACTCCCCCTGCGCAAGCCCCGCGTCCGCCCGGCGGATCAGCAGCTCCTTTCCCCGGAGGCTTTCCGCGGCGGTGCGGTCCTCCACCCCCTCCAGCTTGAGAAGGGCCATGCCCTTGTGGACCCGGCAGGACGCGGCGGCGACGGCCGTTCCCTCCAGATAGAAGGCTTGAAAGCCGGTGAGGAAATCCGCGTCTCCCTCCAAAGGCAGAACCCGCAGCTCTCCCCGGATGCCGTGGACGCCGGCGATGCGGCCCACAGGGACAAAATCTAAGTTCATACAGGACGCTCCTTTGCCATCAATCAGTTTCGGGGCAGGAACAGGGAGAACCTGGCCCCCTTTCCGGGCCGGGAAAAGGCCTTAATATAGCCCCCCTGGCCCTGGGCAATCTGCCGGACCAGGTAAAGCCCCACGCCCACACCCTCCGCCTCAAGGGCCGCCCCGCCACGGTAGAACCGCTGGAAGAGCTTGGCCAGCTCCTCCTCCGGGATGCCGGGCCCGGTGTCCTCCACGTCCACCCGGGCGAAGAGCTCATAGGCCCGGGCGCTGACGGTGACGCGGCCGGAGGGCGTGTATTTCACGGCGTTGTCAATGAGGTTGCATACCGCCTCCGCCGTCCACTTGGGGTCAAACACGGCCTCCGCCCCGGTGGGTTCCAAAATCAGCTCCAGGCCCTTTTCCTCCGCTTTGGGGACGAATTGAGCCGCCGCCTCCTCCAGCATGGGCTCCAGAGGCCCCGGCCGGGGATGGAGGACCAGCACCCCCGCTTCCAGCCGGGAGGTCTTTACCAGCGCGTCAATGAGAGACTGGAGCTTTCGGGCCTGTTCCCCCAGGGGGGCGGTATAGACCCGGCAGTCCTCCTGTTCCTCCAGAAGCTGGGTGTACAGGAGCACGTTGGCAATGGGGGTTTTGGTCTGGTGGGAGATGTCGGCGATGAGGACCTTGATTTTGTCCCGCTCCTCCTGGAGATTTCGCGCGGAGACGGCGGAGGCGCTGAGGTAGTGGGCCAGCTTCGTCTCCACGGCAGCGAGGAGGCTCTCGTCAAAGGTTTCTTCCCGGAACTCTCCCCGGATAGCCGCGTCCAGCATCCGGTCCAGGCTGCGGAGCAGCCGCTTCATCTGCCGGCGGTGCCAGAGGTGCAGCGCCACCAGGGCCAGGGCGGCAAGGCCAAGATATCCCGCCATGCCTCAGTCCTCCGGATTCCTGGCGGCCCAGGTGTAGCCGATGCCGTAGACGGTTTTTAGAAACCGGGGTTTGGAGGGGGTTTCTTCCAGCTTGCCCCGGAGACGCTTCACCGTTACGGACAGGGCGTTTTCGTCCACGTACTCCGCCCCGCCGCTCCAGACCCGGTCCAGCAAAAGCTCCCGGGGCAAGGTCCTCCCCCGGTTTTCCACCAGGACCCGGAGGAGCTTTTGCTCCGTCTTGCTCAGGTCGATGAGCCGCCCGTCCCGGCGGAATTCCATACGCTCAAAGTCAAAGGAAAACCCGTCTAGCGTCAGGGGCCCGGCGGCCTCTCCGCCCCGGCGGAGCTGGGCGTTGACCCGGGCCCGGAGCACCGCCAGGGAGAAGGGCTTCGTCACATAGTCGTCCGCCCCGGATTCCAGCCCCGCTACGATGTCCATTTCCATGTCGTTGGCGGTAAGCAGGATGACAGGGATGGGATTGGCCCCGGCCCGAAGACGGCGGAGAAAGTCCAGCCCATTTCCGTCAGGGAGGTTCACGTCCAGGACCAGCAGGTCAAAATCCTCCGCCCCCAGGGCGGACCGGGCGGCGGAGAGAGTCCGGCACAGGACCGGCTCTGCGTCGGGGCCTTTCAAGGCCAGGCACAGCCCATCCCCCAATGCCCGGTCGTCCTCCGCAATTAAAATCCGTTTCATGAAACCGACAAGGCGTCCTCCAGCGTCAGGCCCGGGTTGTGCTTCGTCAAAAAGCCCACGGACCATTCGCCGCCGAAGGCCACCAGCAGGCGGCCCTTGAAGTCCTCCAGTACCGCCGCGCCGGTGCACAGGACCAGCTCGTCGGGCTTGCAGGGGCACTCGGTGATGAGCCGCAGGTGGTCGTAAGGCAGGCCCTCCATATAGAGTTCCACGCCGTACTCCGCCTTCATGCGGTACTGGAAAACGTCGAATTGCAGTGTGCCTACCACGCCCACTACCACTTCCTCCATGCCGCCGCCGGGGCGCTTGAAAATCTGGATGGCGCCCTCCTGGGCGATCTGCTCCGTACCCTTGATGAACTGCTTGCGCTTCATGGTGTCCTTGGGAGAGACCCGCATGAAGTGCTCCGGCTCAAAGGTGGGGATGCCCGCGTAGCGGAACTTCTTTCCCGGTACGGTGACGGTGTCCCCGATGGAGAAAATACCAGGGTCAAATACGCCGATGATGTCCCCGGCGTAGGCCTCGTCCACAATCTCCCGCTCGGCGGCCATCATCTGCTGGGGCTGGGAGAGGCGCATTTTCTTGCCGGTCTGGACATGGAAGTACTCCGCGTCCCGCTGGAAGCGGCCGGAGCAGATGCGCATAAAGGCCAGCCGGTCCCGGTGGGCCTTGTTCATGTTGGCTTGAATCTTGAAGACGAAGGCGGAGAAGTCCGGAGAGAAAGCGTCGATCTCCTCCTCCCCCGCCATACGGCTTAAGGGGGCGGAGGTCATGCGCAGAAAGGCGTTCAAGAAAGGCTCCACGCCGAAGTTGGTCAGGGCGGACCCGAAGAAGACGGGGGAGAGGGTCCCGGCCCGGACGGCCTCCAGGTCGAAGTCCCGGCCCGCCCCCAGAAGCTCCACCTCTTCCTGGAGCTGCTGGCGGCGGCTCTCGCCGATCATGCCGCCCACCGCCGGGTCGTCCAGGTCCACGGCGGTGGCCGCGGCCTTTTTAGCGTGGCCCTCGCCGGAGAAGAAGAGGATATGGGCGGACTCCCGGTCATAGACCCCCTGGAACTCCCTGCCGGAGCCAATGGGCCAGTTGACGGGGTAGGTGTCGATGCCCAGCTCCGCCTCCACCTCGCCGCAGAGCTCCAGGGGGTCCCGGCTCTCCCGGTCCATCTTGTTGAT
>JAAWTB010000031.1 GCA_022801815.1 Oscillibacter sp.
TTGATGTCGTCGCCGTAGTGCTCCCGGAGGACCTTGCCGATGTTGGCCCCCCAGGGGTTTTTCATGCCCTCCTGGGCGATGGCGTAGTTGTAGTCGATCTGCCGTTGGACGATTTCCCGCACGTCCTCCACAGCCATTGTGTTCACGAAGTCCACAATGGCTTCCACCGACATGCAGCTGCGGTCTGTGAGACCGCCGGCGCTGTCCTGGGACACCACGTTCCCGGCTTCCAGCAGGGTTTCGCCGTTCTTTTCAATCAGGACGATGTTGGTGTGGTAGTCCGCGATGCGCAGGCGCACGGAATCCTCCCCGGCGGTGAGGGTGATGATGATGTCAAACACCACGTCTCCCGGAGCGGGGGCCACCCGGACCTCGTGCTCCGCCAGGTAAGCTTTGATCTCCTCCTTCTGCGCATCCGTCACCTGGGCGATGACCTCCAGGATTTTTCCCGCGTCTCCCGCCACCACGCCGGCGGCGGCAGAGGCTTCAATGCCCTTCAGCCCGCCGGTGTTGGGCACCACAACGCTTTTGACGTTTTTGATGATGTTTCCGCTGGCCTCCACCAAAATTTTGTCCGGCAGGCGGCCCAGGACCTCCCGGGCCTTGGCGGCGCCGTAAGCGATGGCGATGGGCTCGGTGCAGCCCATGGCAGGCACCAGCTCCTCCCGCAGGATTTGGACAAAGTGATGGTAGCGCTGATCAGATTGGTTCATGTTTTTCCTCCTCCTTTCGCATTTGAGCCTCCGCCCGCAGACCGGGTGGAGGCCCTTTTGCTCTTGTCGTAACAGCTATCATAAAGATACCATTTTCAGGCAGCTCTGTCAAGGAGTTATCAATCTCCGGCCGCTATGGGACAAACTGCTGACAAGCTGCCGGTTTTGCTCATACCCCCGTCGGAAGGCGTCCGTGCCCCTCTCGCCAGGGAGTCTCCGGCACGTAAAAAGCCCCAAGGCGGTGAAACGCCTTGGGGCTTTTTCTGAGTTGGCAGCGGGTGAAGGATTCGAACCCTCACATACAGAGTCAGAGTCTGCTGTGCTACCTTTACACAAACCCGCTGTATCCCTGTGGAACAGCTATTATTATACTAAAAAAATCCGCCTTGTCAAGGGGGTTTCAGAATTTTTTCCAAATTTCTTTTTCGGGGAAAAATCCGTCCCTTCCCCCCTTCCGTCCGGAGGCGGAATTGTGCTATAATCAAAAAAACACACCAGGAAAGGAGTCCCCATGATAAAGCTTGAAGGCGTCCGCCTTCCCCCAGGCGGCGGGGAGGCGGACCTCCGCGCCCGGGCCGCCAGGCTGCTCCGCCTCCGCCCGGCGGATCTCCGGGAGCTGCGGGTCCTCCGCCGCAGCGTGGACGCCCGGGAGGGCGTGTCGGTCATGTACACCGTGGCGGTATCGGTGGAACACGAGTCCGCCGTCCTTCGCCGCTGCCGGAAGGCCGTCCGCTGGGAGGCGGGACCGGCCTACCGCCTGCCGGGGGTCCTGCCGCCGCCGGAGCTTCCCCCCGTCGTGGCGGGCGCGGGCCCGGCGGGGCTCTTTGCCGCTCTGGTGCTGGCGGAGGCGGGCCAGCGGCCCATCCTCCTGGAGCGGGGCCGTCCTGTGGAGGCCCGCAAGGCCGACGTGGAACGCTTCTGGTCTTCGGGGGAGCTGGATCTGACCAGCAACGTCCAGTTCGGCGAGGGCGGAGCCGGCGCCTTTTCCGATGGAAAGCTGTCTACCGGCACCAAAGACCTCCGCCACCGCTTCATTTTGGAGCGGCTGGTCTCCTGCGGCGCACCCCCGGACATCCTCGTTGACGCCAAGCCCCACGTGGGGACGGACTATCTCCACATGGTCCTCCGGAACCTCCGCCGGGAGCTGATGGCCTTGGGGGCGGATATCCGTTTTGAGACCCGGCTGGAGGACCTGTGCGCCGCTGACGGGAAACTCACTGCTATAGAAGTCTCCGGCCCGGCGGGAGGGGAGCGGCTTCCCTGCCAAAGCCTGATTCTCTGCCCCGGCCACTCCGCCCGGGACACCTTTGAAATGCTGTGCAGGCGCGGCGTGCCCATGGAGGCCAAGCCCTTTGCCGTGGGGCTGCGGATTGAGCACCGCCAGGCGGACTGCGACGCCGCCCAGTACCGCCAATATGCCGGGCATCCCGGGCTGCCCGTCTCCACCTACAAGCTCTCCTGCCATTTGCCGGGCGGGCGGGGCGTGTTTTCCTTCTGCGTCTGCCCCGGGGGAGAGGTAGTGGCCGCCGCCTCGGAGCCGGAGCGGGTGGTTACCAACGGCATGAGCGAATTTGCCCGGGACCGGGAGAATATCAACGGCGCCATTTTGGTGAACGTAACGCCGGAGGATTTCGGCGGGGATGGCTCTCCCCTGGCGGGGGTGGAATTTCAGCGGCGGCTGGAGGGGGCGGCCTACGCCCTGGGAGGCGGCGGCTACCGGGCCCCCGCCCAGCGGGTGGAAGACTTCCTGGCCCGCCGGCCCTCCGCGGGACCGGGCCGGGTCCGGCCCAGCTACCGCCCCGGCGTGACCTGGACGGATCTTCACGCCTGCCTGCCCCCCTTTGTCTCGGCTGCGCTGGAGGAGGCCCTGCCCCTCCTGGGGCAAAAGCTCCGGGGTTACGACGCGCCTGACGCCGTCCTCACTGCCGTGGAGAGCCGCAGCTCTTCCCCCGTCCGAATTTCCCGGGGACCCGACGGACAGTCCGCCCTTGGCGGCCTGTACCCCTGCGGCGAGGGGGCGGGCTACGCCGGGGGCATCCTCTCCGCCGCCGCCGACGGAATGAAGGCCGCCGAGTCCCTGCTGGCCAATCTGCGACAAGGAGACGAAACGCTATGAGAAATATCTGCGTTTACCAGGAGTTCCTCACCGAGCTCCACAAGGCTCAAATCCGGGAGACGGCGGAGCGCCTGGGCTTCGCCCCCCATTTCTTTGCACTGGACCGGTTTGAAGAGGCGAAGACCTGCCTTCAAAACTGTGAGGTTCTCTACGCCCACAGCCCGGACCTGCTCCGGGCGGCCCCGGTCTCTTTGAAATGGTATTGCTGCTCCTACGCCGGGGTGGACCCCTACTGCAAAGACCCGTCCCTCTTTGCAAACCCGGACTGTCTGCTGACCAACTCTAACTGTTACGGCGTCACCATTGCGGAGCATGTGGTTATGGTGCTGCTGATGCTCCTGCGGCGGATGCCGGAGTATGAAGCGGTGGTGCGGAACCGGGGATGGAGCAGCCAGCTTCCCATCCGCTCCATCCGGGACAATGAATTCACCATCCTGGGCACGGGAGACATCGGCTCCAACGTGGCGGAGCGGCTCCGGCTGCTTGGCGCCGCCAAGATCACCGGCCTGAGCCGCAGCGGCCAGGCTCGGGAGGGCTTTGACGAGGCGCTGCCCATTTCCCGGCTGGACGAAACGCTGCCCCAAACGCGGAATCTTATTATGGCCCTTCCCTCCACGCCGGAGACCCGGCACATCCTGAACCGGGCGCGGATTGCCCTGCTGCCCCCGGGGGCCTATGTGGTCAATGTGGGCCGGGGCACCGCCATCCAGCAGGAACCCCTGGCCGAGGCCCTGAACGCCGGGCGCCTGGGCGGAGCGGCCCTGGACGTGACGGAGCCGGAGCCTTTGCCGCCGGACCATCCCCTTTGGGGGGCCCGGAACATCCTGATTACTCCCCACGTCTCGGGGAACATGACGCTGGGCTATACCTGCGACCGGAATGTAGAGCTGTTCTGCCGGGATTTGGAAAACTACGCCGCCGGGCGGCCCCTGAACGGGCTGGTGGATCGGGCCCGGGGCTATTGAAGATAGGAACAGGCGGCCCCAATGGGGCCGCCTGTGTGAAGCGGTTTGGCTATTCAGCGGTTCAGGCAAACGGCACCGCCCAGTACCACGATGGAAAACAGCGTGTACAGCATGTGGGGCACCTCCTTCTTTCAAAAATCGTTGTGCACGCCGCCGCTTGACGCGGGCGGGGGGAACGCCTGCGAGTACGGCGGGCGCGGTTCCGCCTCTCCTTTGAAGCTGGAATAAGAGTACCACAGCCCCGGGAAAAAGACATTCAATATCTTGCCGGGTTTTTCCGGAAGAGGGCCCGGCCCGAGGCGGGCGGGTCGGATGGGTTTATAACATCTTGCGCTCCCGCGGGCGGGAGGAAAGGAGGTCCCCCTTGGAGGACGAGCGGATTTTATGCTTTGTGAAGCGAGAGGCGCAGCCCCTGTTTACACTGGAGACCATGCCCCGGCTGGCGTATGTCAGCCGAACCCTGCCCTCGGACCGGGCTTACCACAGCATTCTTCACGCGCATCAGGACCTGGCGGAGGTGCTGCTGATCTGCGGGGGCGCGGGGCGTTTCCTGGTGGGGGAGACCTTTTACAGTGTGAAGGCCGGGGACCTGCTGATCTATAACAGCGGCGTGGTCCACGACGAGTTTTCCAGCCAGGAAAACGCCATCTCCGCCTACTGCGCGGCCATCGCCGGGCTGCGTCTGCCGGGACTGCGGGAAAATGCCCTCACCGCCGACGGGGCCCCGCCCCTCCTCCGCGCGGGGGAGGAGGCGGAGGACCTGCGGCTGCTGCTGGACATGATGTACCGCTATCTGCGGGAGGACCGCCCGGGCTGCGAGGCCCTGTGCCATCACCTGATGCTGGCCCTGCTGGGCCGCGTTCTCCAGCTCACCGGGGACGCGCCCCGGCGGGACCGGGCGGAGACAGAGCCCAAGGCCCTGGGCCGCCGGGTCCAGGCGTTCATCGACGGGCATTTCAGCGAACCCCTGACTCTCCAGGACATGGGGAAGGCCCTCCACGTCAGTCCCTATTACCTCTCCCACGCCTTCAAGGAGGCCAGCGGCTACTCGCCCACCCAGTACCTCCTCCGCCGCCGGATCGGCGAGGCACAGAACCTGCTGATTTCCACGGACCTGCCCATGGCCCGGATTGCGGAGCAGGTGGGCTTTGAGACCCAGAACTACTTTAATCTTCAATTTTCCAAGCACGTGGGCATGCCGCCGGGGAAATACCGGGAGTCCTTCGTGGGAAAGAAGAAACCATAAAAAAGGCCGGACGGGAAATTCCGTCCGGCCTTTTTTATGCCGCCGCCGTTACAGGGCCATGGTTTCCCACTTGTGCCCATGGAACCGGGGGAGGAAGAAGGCAATGCGGAGAAGCCAGTCCGCAAACATGGCCATCCAGATACCCACGACGCCAAAGCCCAGGAACCGCCCCAGCAAGATGCCGAAGCCCACCCGCATGGTCCACATGGAGACAGAGGAGACCACCATGGTAAACCGGGTGTCCCCGGCGGCCCGGAGGGCCTGGGGCAGTGTGAAGGAGAGGGGCCAGAACAGCATGCCCATGAAGCCGTGCATCCAGACAATCTGCCGGGCGTAATGCTCTGCCTCCGGCGAGACGTTATACAGCCGCAGGACCAGGGGCATGGCCAGGTATACCAGCAAAATGCAAAGGTCCATGGAGATATAGGCCGTTTTCAGCAGCTTCTTCGTGTAAAACCGGGCCTTGCCATAGTCCCCGGCTCCCACGCATTGGGACACCACCGTGACGATTCCCAGGCCCAGGGCGTTGCCCGCCACGCACTGGAAGGTGGCCAGGGAGTTGCCGATGGCGTTGGCCGCCACGGAGGCGGTTCCCAGGACGGAGACGGTGGAGAGGAGCAGAATTTTTCCCAGCTGGAACATGCTGCTCTCTAATCCGTTGGTCACGCCAAAACGGAGGATGTTCTTCACGATGTAGGGGTCGTGCCGCAAACTCAGCTTTTCCACCTGAAGGGCCAGGCCGGGCCGCCGGAGCAGAATCAGCATGGCCGCCGCCGCAAAGACCCGGGAGACCACCGTGGGAATGGCCACGCCCTCCACGCCCATGTGGAAGCCGAAAATCAGAAGGGCGTTTCCCGCGGCGTTGATGACGTTCATCACCAGGGAGACCCACATGGAAATCTTGGAGTTCCCCATGACTCGGAAGAGGGCCGCCCCGGCGCTGTACACCGCCAGAAAGGGGACGGAGGATTCCACGATGAGATAGTAGACGTTGGCATAGGCCGAAACGTCCGGGTCCACCTGGCCGAAGACCACATTCAGCACAAAGCCCTTTCCCAGGTAGAAGAGGAGCATGATGACCAGAGACGCCTCGGCCATGAAGAGCAGCAGCTGTTCCCCGGCGTGGCCGGCCTTGTCCCGCTCCTGCCGGCCCAGGTATTGCCCGGCAATGGCCGCGCCGCCGGTGGCCAGGGCGGCGAAGGCCCCCACTAACAGCACGTTTACCGTGTCCACCAGGGATACGGCGGAGATGGCCGCCTCCCCCACCTGGGAGACCATGACGGAGTCCAGCAGGCCGACGGTGATGGCCAGCAGCTGCTCGATGACCAGGGGGACGATGAGCCGCCGGAGGTCCTGCCTGCTGAAATCAAGTTGGATTGGTTTGGGTTCCATGAGCGCTCCTTATCAAAAACTATCGAAATTCCCGGGGATTCATATGGAAGGTGTTCCGGAAGGCCCGGAGGAAGGTGGAATACTCCGAAAATCCCACCTGCTCCGCTGCCTTCATCACCGGCATTCCCGCCCGGATAAGCTCCCCCGCCCGGAGGAGGCGCTTCTGGCTGATATACTGGTGGATGGTGTAGCCGGTGACGGCCTTGAAGCGGTGCATCAAATAGTACCGGCTGAGGTAGAACCGCCCCGCCAGGGCGCTGACGGTCAAATCCGCGTCCAGGTGCCCGGCGATATAGCGAAGAATCTCCTCAATCTTGGGGTCCACCCGGTAGCTGTCCGTCTCCTCCTGGGCGGTGCGGTCCCGGAGAAGGTCCCGGTTCACGCCGATTAAGAGCTGCTGGCAGAGGGTGTCTGCCAGGCGGGCCGCGCCGAACTCCTTGGAGTGCAGGGCCTCCTCCAGCCGCTGGACGGCCCCCATGTACTGGAGCCGCCGATCCGCGTCCGCCCGCAGCAGGTGAAAGCCCCGGCGGCGGGCGGCGCCGAAACAGGCGTCCAGAGCCTCGCCCGGGTCGCTTCTGGCGGCCAGCCAGTCCCGGCCCAGCCAGATCACCACCCGTTCATAGGGTTCCGAGGGGTCGATGATGGGCCGGTGAATGAGATTGTGCTGGACCAGCAGGACGTCCCAGGGCTGAAGGAAGTAGGTGACGCCCTCTACCAGATAGGTCACCTTCCCTCCCAGGAGGAGGATCAGCTTGTCGAACTCGTGGTAGTGGTAGTCCACCTTCTGGGCCCGGCTGTCTTTCAGGTGGAAGAGGCGGAAATCCTCGTTCAGATACCCCCGCTTGCCGGCGGTCTCCCCAATGCGCACGGCGGCTCCCTCCTTTCCCGGTTTGTGACCTCTATCCTAGCGCACTTTTTGCCTCCCCGCAATTCGAATATCCAACAAACCTGGAAAAAGATTTTCCGCATCTTTGGCGGAAGCGGCAAAAAGCCGGACCTCCGGAACCGAAATTTTGGGCAAACGGGTTTCTTGAAATCTGTTATAGTTATAGGTAAGATATTCTGGCATATCCATGAGGATCAGAACCGCCCCAATTTCCACACTGTATGAGGTGACGCTATGAACGCTTATGTAGTCGCAGACCGGCGCTGGGCCTTTGGCCGGAACGGCGGGCTGCTCTTCTCCCTGTCTGCGGACCTGGAGCGATTTCACTCCCTGACCCGGAACGGAACGGTTATTATGGGCCCCGAACGGCTGAAATTCTTCACGGGAGGCGCCCCTCTCACCGAAAGGCGAAACATCATTGTCACGCGGGACCCCTCCGCCCTGCCGGAGGGCGCGGAGGGCGTTTCTTCCCCGGAAAAGGCCCTGACCCTGGCGGGGGGGCCGGAGGCGGAAAACCTGTGGATCATCGGCGGAGGCAGCATTTATGCCGCCCTGCTCTCCCGGTGCCGCCGGGTGTACCTGACCCGGGTGGAGACCCGGGTGGAGGAGTCGGACACCTTTTTCCCCAACCTGGACAAACTGCCCAACTGGGAGGTGGCTTCTCAAGGGGAGCCGATGGAGGAGAACGGCCTGAAATTCTGTTTTTTTGAGTACGTAAACACGAAGCTGTCCGGCTGAAGAGCCAAGGGACTTCCGGGAACGTCTGTTCCCGGAAGTCCCTTGTTTTTTCACAGGACCCAGAGTATAATGCAGGGGAGAACAACAGCGGAGAGGAGGGCCCCCATGGCGGACCTGAAGACGGACGTGCGCTATATCAAGGGAATCGGCGAACAGAGGGCCAAGGCTTTGGCCAAATTGGACATCCGCACCCTTCGGGACCTGATTTCCTGGTTTCCCCGGCGCTATGAGGACCGGACAAAAACCTGCCGCATCGCGGACCTGGTCCCCGGCGAGACCGCCTGTGTCTGCGCCATGGTGGCCGCGCCTCCCGCGGTATCCCACATTCGAAAGGGCTTGGACCTGGTGAAGGTTCGGGCGGTGGACGAAACCGGGGTGCTGGATGTGACGTTTTTCAACCAGTCCTGGCTGAAAAACAGCCTCCGGACCGGAGAGAGCTACGTCTTCTGTGGCAAGGCGGAGGGGAACCTGCTCCGCCGCCGGATGGCGAACCCCATTGCAGAGCCCGAAGGGCGGCGGGAGGCCACCGGCCGCATCGTGCCCGTCTATCCCCTCACGGTCGGGGTCAGCCAGCTGGTCCTCTCCCGGTCCATCCGTCAGGGGCTGGACGCCTGCGCGGACATTTTGCCGGATGCTCTGCCGGATGCGGTCCGGCGGGAGCATCAGCTGTGCCATATCGGTTTTGCTTATGAGAACATTCACTTTCCCTCCGGCGGCCAGGCCCTGGAGCTGGCCCGGCGGCGGCTGGCCTTTGAGGAGCTGTTTTTCTTCACCCTGGGCCTCCGGCGGCTGCGGCAGCGGCGGGAGACGGCGGAGGTGAAGCCCTTCCGTCCGGTGGACATGGGGGAATTTTACGGCGCCCTGCCCTTCACCCTGACGGGAGCCCAGCGCCGCTGCGTGGAGGAAGCCCTGACGGACATGGCTTCGGGGCGGCCCATGAACCGCCTCTGCCAGGGAGACGTGGGGTCCGGCAAGACCATGGTGGCCGCCGCCTGCGCCTTCTTCTGCGTGAAAAACGGCTGTCAGGCGGCGCTGATGGCCCCCACGGAGATTTTGGCCCGCCAGCATTACGAGGGGCTGGCTCCTTTGCTGGAGCCCCTGGGAATTCGCTGCGCCCTGCTCACCGGGTCCCATACCGCCAAGGAGAAGAGGAACCTTGCCGCCGCCTTGGCGGCGGGGGAGACGGATTTCATTGTGGGTACCCATGCCCTGATTACCGGCGGCCTGGAATACCGGCGCCTGGGACTGGTGGTGACGGACGAGCAGCACCGCTTCGGCGTTGGGCAGCGGGCGGCCCTGGCGGGGAAGGGGAACCACCCCCATACCCTGGTAATGTCGGCGACCCCCATTCCCCGGACCCTGGCGCTGATTTTATACGGCGATTTGGACGTGTCCGTCATTGACGAACTCCCCCCCGGGCGGCGGCCGGTTCAGACCTCTTTTGTGGACGGCAGCTATCACCCCCGGATTTACAAATTCCTGCGGAGGCTGGTGGGAGAGGGGCGTCAGGCTTACATCGTCTGCCCGCAGGTCTCCGAGAGCGAGGAGGGAGGCGACGGCCGCAAGGCTGTGACGGAGTACGCCGCCAAGCTCCGGGAGGAGGTGTTCCCGGACCTTCAGGTGGCCTATGTCCATGGGAAGATGAAGCCCAGGGAGAAAGACGCGGTGATGGCCGCCTTCGCCGCCCGGGAGACGGACATCCTGGTGTCCACCACCGTCATTGAGGTGGGGGTGGACGTGCCCAACGCCGCCGTTATGGTGGTGGAAAACGCGGAACGCTTCGGCCTCAGCCAGCTCCACCAGCTTCGGGGCCGGGTGGGCCGGGGACCCTGGCAGTCCTATTGCGTGCTGGTCTCCGACAATCAAAACGAGGAAACCCGCCGGCGGCTGAAAATTATGACCGAGACCTCCGACGGCTTCAAAATCGCCGAGGAGGACCTGCGCCTCCGGGGTCCGGGCGATTTCTTCGGCCAGCGGCAGCACGGGCTGCCGGGACTGCGGGTGGCGGACATCGGCTGCGACGCCCAGCTTCTCAAAGAGGCCCAGGCGGCGGCGGACGCTCTGCTGGCCCGGGATCCGGGATTGACGGGCTGTCCCGAAGCCGCGGAGCGGGTGAAGGAGCTTTTCACCGGGGCGGCGGTAACCTTTTCCTAAGGACCGGGAGATTTTCCGGGTCTCTTTTTGGATTAGCGCTGCTCTACGACCTTTGACAAAGCGATTTGTTAAAATACTGGACGAGGCAGCCGCCTTGGAAGCTGACTGCGCAAAAAAGCAGAATCCGTCAATACAAAACATGCTCTTTGTGATATTGAATAAATTCCTCTTTATTAAAAGAGGGCAGGTATCCATATTCTTCTACCATCAACTTAAGTATTGCGGCGGCTCTTGCTTGAGTATTGATGCTTTTTGCAGGATTAAATTCAATATCAGTAAAAAAGTTGTAATCTAGAATTGCAAGGATTTCCTTTCTTGTAAACGAATTTTTTACAGCGGTCATATAGATGAAATCATAGAATACTGTAGGGGGAATTAAAGGAAAATCTTCATTCTGGCAGCGAAACGCTTTCAGGTTTCCTGAGCTGCGCAATCTCTCATCGCGCTTGGCTTCTTTCGGCGGCACATCCAGCAGATCAAGATAAGGCCCGCCATTCTCAAAGACTTTCGCGCTTTGAAAAAGATTCTCAAGGGTATGGTTATGGATTTTGAGATTGAACGCGCTTAATTTCATTCCGGCAGGTTCTTCGCTCTTCGTGCTGACTTCCAATGGTTTCGCGTTTATATTTGCTTCTATAATCGCTTGGTGCAGACTTCTTACAGATTTTTGCTTTTGAGATACTGCAAATCCGGAATGCCATTCAAATGAATACGGTTCGCTAATCACGGTTCCTTGGCGAACAAAAAAGGCAGGTCGTTTGGCCATGGGTCCCTCCTGTACAAAATGCGGTTTATTCTTCTAATGCACCCATCATTTCCTGGATTTCCAGTGTGGCGTCTTCCGCCCGCAGTGCCACCTCTTCACACCAAAATCGACTTCCGCCAGACAACGCATCAATTAAGTTGAAGATGGACACTGCATCGGCAACCGGTATAAAACCGGTTTGTTTCCATTCGGGCAAATGCTGATGAAGATAATTGGTAATATCCATATAGACTTTCTCGTTGAAAGAATTATGGCAGCGCAATTCTACCAATAATCCGCTTTTTCCTACAACCATATCCGAAAAACGCATCGCAGCACACCTCCAAAACTCCGATTTTTCGTTTAGATGATAGCATATTGTGCCTGCTATATCAAGAGAACATTTGTCAAGGGGGATTTCACCGAAAAGGGGCAGTGCCCATAAAGCACTGCCCCTGCAAGCACGGATGTTTAGTTGTGCGATTCTATATCTCGGCTGATGATGCTTCCTGTCTCGGCATTGATTTCATACTCGTACTCCATAGAGCCAGCATAAAACTCCACTTCGTATTCCAGCCGACCATCGTCCCGGTCTAATTTGACCTTTTTGAAAACCGCATTATTCGCATTGATTCCGGCATCTGCCAAGGCGATCTCCTTGGCTCGATCCGCAGAAATTATTCCGTTGCCAGCAGAACCGCCAGAGGTGTCTGTGGGGACAATAAAATCGTCTAATTCCCGACCTGCACTGAGAATCTTCCCTGTAATGGCATCAATCTCATAGTCATATTCTGTCGTGCCACTATAAAATTCCACATCATATTGATACCGTCCGTCATCCCGCTCCAATTTGACCTTCAGGAACACAGCATTTCCTTCTTTTAGGCCAGTGTCCGCCAAGGCAATTTCTTTGGCCCGGTCCGCGCTTATATAGGAGCCAGAAGCCCCGCTTTGAGCAAGCAAACGATCCTGTGTGGTAAGCTGGACCTTTCGATTAGCCGAGTCAAACTTGACATCCAGCCCCACAGCTTCTCCAATAGCGCGGACAGGAGCATAGGTAGTTCCATTGTAGATAAAGACCGAAACTTGATTCCCGGCGGCATCCCTTGGGATAAAGGTTGCCCCATTGATAGAGATACCAATACCATCCTCTACATCAATAGTCCGTTTGGAAGCTGCAAAGGCAGTCATACATAGGCACATGAGTAACAATAGTATCGTAAAGCCAGCGCCAAATCCTTTCCAGAATTCCGCCTTTTTCATAGCAAATACCCCTTTCTTGTTTTGAGACCTTCCATTGTAAGGCGCAATAATAACAAGGTTATTATATAAACGGGTCGGTAAAAAGTCAAGCGTGTATCCAGCGGACGCAGCCAAAAATGGTAATGGCAAGCAATGCACGGGTATATACCCTATGCCGCTTGTTGGCGGCTGAAGGTTTCTGAGCCCCCGGTGATTGGCGCGGCTGCGTCCGATGCACAAGCCGCCGCTGCATATACCGGCAGGGGACGACACCCCGGCAGAGCTGCGGCAGTACCACCGTTGGCCTTTGCCGGCGGTGAGTAAGTGCACTCTTCAAGAGGGCCGACAAAGAGAACGGAGCGCCCAGGTCATCCCCAGGCGCTCCGGCTTCTGCCATTCTGCCACAAATGAGCCGCCAGCCGATGTAATGCGGCAGGTGGTGAAACCACCCTTTACATAGTACATCGCAACATGCGCTTGCAGAAACTACCGAAGCTCTGCCGCATAGGAACGCTTGCCCTAAAAGGGACTTTCCCGGATAATTCTTGACACGCTGGGGAAATCTTGCTAATATACTGAGAGAGTCAAGTGAATACCGCAATGATCGGAAAGAGTAACCGTTTGCCCGAAGAGCAGAGAGGGTGCGCCACCGGCTGTAAGCGCGCCTGCGGAGGGAACGGCGAAGTGCGTCCGTGAGCGGGAGGGAGAGACCCCTCCGCCCGGCCCCCGTCAAGGGCCCCTTGAGTGATAAATGAGAGTGGAACCGCGATTCGTCGCCTCTCGTACTTCGGTACGGGAGGCGTTTTTGGTTCCTCCCGGCAAGGAGTGAAGGAAGATGTATTTGACTCGCCTGAGCGGCCTGCTGGCCGCCTACCAGCGCCGGGACCCCGCGGCCCGGAGCAAGCTGGAGATTTTTCTCCTCTACCCTGGGGTCCATGCCCTGCTGTGGCACCGGGCGGCCCACTGGCTGTATCTCCGCCGCCGGTATTTCCTGGCCCGCTGGATTTCCCAGCACGCCCGGAACAAGACCGGCATCGAGATTCACCCCGGCGCCGTCATCGGGCGGCGGCTGGTCATTGACCATGGGATGGGCATCGTCATCGGGGAGACCGCCGAGATCGGGGACGACTGCCTCCTCTACCAGGGGGTGACCTTGGGGGGCACCGGGAAGGACCAGGGGAAACGCCATCCCACCCTGGGAAATAACGTGATGGTGGGCTCCGGAGCCCGGGTGCTGGGACCCTTCAAGGTGGGGGACAATGCCCGCATTGCCGCCGGGGCCGTGGTCCTGCGGGAGGTGCCGCCAGGTTCCACCGCCGTGGGCGTTCCCGCCCGAATCGTCCGGGTGAACGGCTGCCCCGTGTACTGTGCCGACAACGTGGACCAGATTCATGTTCAGGACCCGGTGCGGGAGGAGCTGGAACGGCTGGCCCACCAAATGGAGGCGCTGGAGCGGTCTTTGAAGGACCCGCATCAAAAGCGGCCCGCGTGAGAAGCCTGTAAAAAGAGGGCCGCCGGAACGGCGGCCCCACAAAATGGAGGATGAAGCCATGTATCTTTATAATTCCGCGACCCACAAGAAAGAAGAATTCAAAACCCACACCCCCGGCCGGGTGGAAATGTATACCTGCGGCCCGACGGTGTACCACTTCGCCCACATCGGAAACCTCCGGAGCTATATTATGGAGGACGTGCTGGAGAAGTATCTCCGCTTCGCCGGGTATGACGTGAACCGGGTTATGAACATTACCGACGTGGGGCACCTCTCCAGCGACGCCGACACCGGAGAGGACAAAATGCTCAAGGGGGCGAAACGGGAGAACAAGACGGTGATGGACATCGCCAAATTCTACACCGACGCCTTCTTTGACGACTGCCGGAAGCTGAACATCAAGACCCCCGATGTGGTCCAGCCCGCCACCGGGTGCATTGACGAGTATATCCGGATCATCTCCAAGCTGGTGGACACCGGCTACGCGTACCTGGCCGGGGGGAACGTGTATTTTGACAGCTCCAAGCTGGCGCGGTACTACATCTTCAACGACCACGACGAGGACGACCTGGCCGTGGGCGTCCGGGAGGGCGTGGAGGAGGACTCCAACAAACGGAACAAAAACGACTTTGTGCTTTGGTTCACTAAGTCCAAATTTGAGGACCAGGCCCTCAAGTGGGACTCCCCCTGGGGCGTGGGGTATCCCGGCTGGCACATTGAGTGCTCCGGCATTTCCATGAAGTACAACGGGGAATACCTGGACCTCCACTGCGGCGGCGTGGACAACGCCTTCCCCCACCACACCAACGAGATTGCCCAGTCCGAAAGCTACCTGGGCCATCCCTGGTGCCCCCAGTGGTTCCATGTCCACCACCTGAACGACCCGGCGGGGAAGATGTCCAAGTCCAAGGGGGAGTTTTTGACCGTCTCTTTGCTGGAGGAGAAGGGGTATGACCCCCTGGCCTACCGCTGGTTCTGCCTCCAGAGCCACTACCGGAAGACCCTGGTGTTCACCTGGGAGAACCTGGACAACGCGGCGGCGGCTTATACGAAGCTGCTGAACCGCGTCGCGGCGCTGAAGCCTGAGGGGGATGTAGACCAGGCGGTATTCGGCGAGTACCGGGAGAAGTTCCTCCAGCAGGTGGGGAACGACCTGAATACCTCCATGGCGGTGACGGCGGTCTTCGACGCTCTGAAAGCCAAGACCAATGACGCCACCAAGCTGGCCGTCATCGGGGAGTTCGACAAGGTGCTGTCCATGAGCCTGCTGGAGAAGGCGGCGGCCTTCCGAGAGAAGGCGGCCCAGGCGGTCCAGAGCGGCGGCGGGGACTATGTGATCACCGGAGAGGGTGACCCGGAGATTGACGCCAAGGTGCTGGCCCGCTATGAG
>JAAWTB010000032.1 GCA_022801815.1 Oscillibacter sp.
CAACCGCATTTCTCCTGTGTATGTCCCCGCGCGTTGACTCCCCTGCCTGCCTTGCAACTCTCTTTTTGGTAACTTCTGGTTAACTTAATGGCATTGGCTATGATAGACACATCAAAAAAAGGAGGCCCGCCATGAAAAAGGGAATGCTTGCCGCGCTGCTCTGCCTGATCCTCCTCTCCGGCTGCGGAGGGAAACCGGAACCGATTCCTCTGGAGGAGCTTCCCCAGGACTACAGCCTGGAACGGGCCAAGGATGACGGCTGCCTTGTCACGGAGGACGGAGCCGTCAACCAGCGGGCAGGAGGCCTAGGAGGAGTTTTTAAACGCAGCTGAGGCTGGAAAAGCCGCCTCGGTACGGCTTTGCAGCTACTACACGCTGGACGACCCTTCCCGGTATGACCCGGACTATTACGAATCCGTCAAGGACGACTACCCCATGATGTTCCTGAAAGACTTGTCCTATGATGAAGAGCGTTTTACCACCCTTTCCTATGAAGAGGGCCAACGGCATGAGGAGACCTATTCCTTCCCTCCGGCGGCGGGAGCAGACCGTCCCTTCCTCCGGCGTCAAAATCATCCAGTACATTATCACGGACGACGCGGAGTCCTCCCTGGAAAAGATTGGTTCCCAGCTCTACAGCTCCTCCTTTTCGCCGGAGGACTGGATTCCCTTTGACATCGTATACCAGGAGATCATTCCCCCGGAAGCCTGACCCACCCTACCTGTGAGAGGAGAACCGGATGGAGTATATCCCCGCCAAGTCCATCGTAAACAGGACCAAGAACTCCAGCTGGTTTGGCACGGAGTACAACATGAATATCTACCGGGGCTGCTGCCACGGCTGTATCTACTGTGACAGCCGGAGCGATTGCTACCATAACGAGGACTTTGACCGGGTCAAGGCCAAGGCGGACGCCCTGCGGATCATCCGGGACGACCTGGCCAGCAAGGTCAAGATCGGCGTGGTAGGCACCGGAGCCATGAGCGATCCCTACAACCCTTTCGAGGAGGAGCTGCTGCTCACCCGGCGCGCCTTGACTCTGCTGGAAGCCTATGGCTTCGGCGTGGCCATCGCCACCAAAAGCGACCTGATTACCCGAGATATTGACGTGCTGACCTCCATCCACCGGACTATGCCCGCCATCTGTAAGATTACTGTCACCACATGCGACGACGAGCTGGCCGCTAAGGTGGAGCCCCGGGCCCCCTCCCCCTCTCGCCGTCTGTCGGCGGTGGAGCGGCTAAGTGCGGCAGGGCTGTTCACAGGCATTTTGATGATGCCCATCCTCCCTTTTCTGGAGGACAGCCCGGAGAACATTCAAACCGTCGTGGACCGGGCCGCAGACGCGGGGGCCCGGTTTGTCTATCCCGCTCTGGGCATGACCTGCCGGGCGGGACAGCGGGAGTATTTTTACCAAAAGCTAGAGGCGCAATTCCCTGGCCGGGGTCTGGCGGACCGGTATCAACGGCGGTACGGTCCCCGGTATAAGTGCGCCAGCCCCAAAGCCCGGAAATTGTGGGAGGTTTTCCGGGAGGCGTGCAATCGCCGGGGTCTGCTGTACACTATGGGTTCTATTGTCGCCGCCTCCCGCCGGGGGCATGAGACGGACCAGCTCAGCCTGTTTTAAAACCGGAGCGCCTTGAAAAGGGCGCTCCGGTTTTTAGGGTTTAGTTTGCGTCCAAGGGCTTCATCGTGGGGAACAGAATCACATCCCGGATGGTATCCGCCCCAGTCAGCAGCATGACGCATCGGTCAATGCCAATGCCCAACCCGCCAGTAGGAGGCATGCCGTATTCCAGAGCCGTAAGGAAATCCTCGTCCATCATACCAGCCTCATCGTCTCCCTTGGCCCGCATCTCAACCTGCTTCTGGAACCGCTGGCGCTGGTCAATGGGATCGTTGAGCTCGGAGAAGGCATTGCCCATTTCACTGTGGCAGATAAACAACTCAAACCGCTCGGTGAGCCGGGGGTCCTTGGGAGACCGCTTTGCCAGCGGCGAGACATCCACAGGGTGCATCGTGATAAAAGTAGGCTGAATCAGCTTTTCTTCCACCTTCTGATCAAAGCACTCATACAGAGCATTGCCCCAGGTCTTGTCCGCTGTTTCCGGCAGTTCTACGCCGATGGATTTGGCGGCGGCGACCGCCTCCTCATCCGAGCCGATTGTCATAAAGTCGATGCCGCAATACTGCTTCACCGCCTCATGCATGGGCATACGAGGCCAGCCGGGAGTCAAATCAATATCCTCACCCTGCCACTGTACCTGATAAGTCCCCAGCAGCTTCTGGGCAGCGGATGACAGCAGGTCCTCAAAAAGGTCCATCATATCATTAAAATCCGCGTAGGCCTGATACAGCTCAATGGTGGTGAACTCTGGGTTGTGCTTAGGGTCCATGCCCTCGTTGCGAAAGATGCGGCCGATCTCATATACCCGGTCCATACCGCCCACGATCAGCCGCTTTAAAGGCAACTCGGTGGCAATGCGCATATACATGTCGATATCCAGGGTGTTGTGATGGGTTATAAAAGGCCGGGCGGTAGCACCGCCGGAAATGGTGTTCAGTACAGGCGTTTCGACCTCGATATATCCCCGGCCGTCCATAAAGTCCCGCACATGCTTGATGAACTTCGACCGGACCAGGAAGTTGTTCTTCACATCCGGGTTCACCATTAGGTCCACATAGCGCTGGCGGTAGCGGAGCTCCTTGTCCTGGAGGCCGTGGAACTTCTCCGGCAGGGGCAGCAGGGACTTGGAGAGCAGGGTGATGTTCTTCGCCCGGACGCTCATCTCCCCCCGCTGGGTGCGGAAGACCTCGCCGTCCACGCCGACAATATCGCCGATGTCAAATTTCTTGAATTTCTTATAGACCGCCTCGTCCATTTCGTCCTGGCGGGCATAGAGCTGAATGCGGCCGTCCTTGTCCTGCAAATCGCAGAAGCTCACTTTCCCCATGCCCCGCTTGCTCATGAGGCGGCCCGCTACCTTGACGGGCTTGCCCTCCATGGCGTCGAAGTTCTCCTTGATCTGCCGGGACGTGGCGTCCCAGTCAAAGCGGGTCAGCTGGAAGGGGTCCTCCCCCGCCGCCTGGAGCTCCGCCAACTTCTCCCGGCGGACCCTGGTCTGCTCGCCCAGGTCCATCTCGGGCTTTTTCATTTGTTCTGCCATGCTTTTCTCCTTCCCTGACGATGCTCAGCGCTCGATCTTCAAAACCTTATACTGGATATTCCCCCGGGGGGCCTCCACCACGGCGGTCTCCCCTTCCTTCTTGCCAATAAGAGCCTTGCCAAAGGGGGATTCCTCCGAGATAATGCCGTGCATGGGGTCGGACTCCTGAGATCCCACAATGGTGTAGGGCGTAGGCATCACCTTGCCGTCCGGGCCCTCCACCGTCACCTTGCATCCGATGGCCACCACGTCCGTGTTGCTGCTCTCATCCACAATAACCGCGTGCTGGAGAATTTCCTCCACCTCGGCAATGTGGGAGTAGAGCTTGCCCTGTTCGTTTTTGGCCTCGTCATACTCGCTGTTCTCGCTGAGGTCGCCGAAGCCCCGGGCTACCTTGATCTGCTCCGCCACCTCGTCGGACCGGGTGGTTTTGAGATAATTCAGCTCCTCCTGCAGCTCGTCGTAGCGTGCCTGACTCATCTTGTATTCTTTTGCCATGTCGGACGGTTCCTTTCTTCTCAATATGCTTTACCCGGAGGAAACGTTCCCCAAGGCGCAATTTTACAAGATGATATTATATAGAAGGACTTCCGGAATGTCAAGCCTCTCCATCCACGGGACTTTTTCCCGCGCCTAGCACGATCTGCTCCCTCTTCAAAGCCCCCGCCTCCCGAAGAACCGCCAGCAGCTGTCCCCGATCCGCGCCCTGTGGCAGGGCCTCCTCCGCCTCTGGCGGCAGCGCTAGGGACGGCAGGGCCTGCCTCTCGTCGTAAAGCCGCAGGGCCACAGGGTTTTTCAAAGACAGGTCCGTCCGGGAATCAAAGAGGACCAGCGCCTCCGCCCCTTCCAGCTGGTCCTTGGAGGGACCCAGCAGCAGCGACACACCGTATTCCCGCCGGAGCTGGCGGCACAGCTCCTCCCCGCCGTAGGGCAGGTCCAACAGCACGTAACGGTGCCGAAGGCACAGCTCCGTCACCGTGCGGACAGCCTCCCCCGTCAGCGCCGCCGCCGACACCGCCACCCGGGCCCCGGCCACCGGCTGGCTCTTTGCCGTCAAGCCCGCCCGGACCCAGTCCGCCGCAATAGCCCGCCGTAAAGCCAAGGTGGACACAGGCCGCAGCCCGCACTTCGCCAGCTGTTCCCGAAAGGGAAACTCTTCCGGCAGCACCACCTGGGTCACACCCCGTTTCCGCAGCTTCTTCCCCGCCGCCAGCACCCGGCGGCGGACCACCGCCCCATGGGGGCTTTTTACAATGTCCGCCCGTAAAAACCGCATCCGCAGGATGTGCCGCTCCTCCAGCCGGATGCTTCGTTCTCCCCTTTTGGGCTCCGCCCAAGCCAAGTAACCTACCATAAAAACGACCTCCCTCCCCATACTATGGGGTGGGAGGCCGAAATATGTGCCGTTAATCGCTGAGCGTGTAGCCGGACAGGTAGCCTTTTTTCGGCTCCGCCCCATCGCTTAGGGGATTGATAATCGTGTTGTTCTCCTTGACTTCAAAATGGAGGTGAGGCCCGGTGGAGTTGCCCGTGGAGCCGGTAATTCCCAGCACGTCGCCCTGTTTCACCATCTGGCCCACGCTGACCTTCCGGCTGCTCATATGGCCATATAGCGTCGTGTTGCCCGCTCCGTGGTAGACAACCACATAGTTCCCGTATGACTTGGAATACTCGGAGATGATGACCTGTCCCGCCTTGGCCGCGTAAATGCTGCTGTTGTAACCCACCCGTCCAATGTCGGTCCCCTTGTGATTTGTGGAGCCAATGCCGCCGGGAGAGGCCCGGCCGCCTACGGTGGAGGTAATATAGCGGCTGTTCACCGGCCAGATATAGCCGCCGGGGTTGGAGCCGGGAGCAGACTGACCCGCCGCGGCTCGCCGGGCCGCCTCTTCCTCCTCCATCTTCTTGATCAGGGCCTTAATCCGGGCCTGGACCGCTTCCTCTTCCTCAGAAAGGTCGTCCAGGGCGTCCTCCTGCTCCTGCTGCTGCGCCCGGAGCTTGGCAACCAAGGCATTGGCTGCGTCCCGCTGGGAATCCAAGTCCCGCTTCTTGGTCTCCAGTTCTGCCTTGGCTTCTTCAGAGGCGTTTTTCTGTCCTTCCAGCTCTGCCTTTTTTTCAGCAGTGATGGCCTGGAGGACCTTTAAATCGTCGATGACCCGCTGGTCGTACTCCATGATTTCGTTCACCACGTCCAAGCGGCCCAAGAGGTCTGAGAAGCTGTTGGCCCGGAACAGCACGGACCAGTATTCCACCTTCCCCTGCTCCTCCATGGCCCGGACCCGCTTACAGAAGAGCTCGTACTGGGCCTCTTCCCTGGCCTCCGCATCCGCCAGCTCCGCCGCTGTCTGTACGATCAGGTCCTCATAGGCGGCAATTTCCTCTTCCTTGTTGGAAATCTCCTGCTCCATCACGCTGATCTGGCCGTCCAGGAGACGCTTGCGCTCCATGGTGCTGCTGATATCGGAGGACAGCTTGTCAATCTGGGCCTGGATATCCTTTTTCTCTTGGGCCAAATCCTTGGCGTCGCTTTTCAGCGCATCAATGTCCGCCTGGGTCACTGCTGCGGCGGCGGGACTCAGGTCCGCCAGAATCAGGCACAGCGCCAGGGCCAGAAGCGGCAAAGACCGGAAAAGAAACCGTTTGCTGCGATACTTCATGCCGCCCTCCTCAAACCTGTAAATATTTTCGAATGGCGGAGAGGCTGCCCCCCACGCCGATGAAGATACCCGCCCCCGCGAAGGAACCCGCCACCGGGACCCACAGCTCCTTAAAGGGAATCACGTCGATAAGCTGCATGGCGTCGCTGGTGCTGACCCCCCGGGCCACGGCCTCGTAAAGGCCCCACTCCATCAGAAAGGCGATGGAGGCCCCCAGGAAGCCCATAAGGAAACCCTCGTACACGAAGGGCCAGCGGATGAAGCCGTTGGTAGCCCCCACCATCCGCATGATGGCAATCTCCTCCCGCCGGTCGAAGGTGGTAAGGCGGATGGTGTTGGAGATGATGAACACAGACACCAGGAACAAAATAGCAATCAGGGCTACACAGACCACAGTTGCCACGTTCCGCAGGGTGATGAAGCCACCGGCAATCTCCTCAGAGGCGTTGACATAGGCAATGCCGTCCACCGCATCCACCGCCGCCTTCGTCTGCGAGATGCGTTCCAGATCCGCGACCTTAATGGAAAAGCGGTCCCGCAGAATGTTGGGGTCCAGGTCCTGGAACATTTCCTCGTCGGGATACTGCTCTACAAACCGCTCCATGGCCTGCTGGCGGCTGATGAAGGTAACGGAGGCCACATTGGGAATCGCCGCCAGCTTGCTCTGGAGGTTCTTGGGCTCCGTGAAGTCCTCCTCCACAAAGGCCAGCATCTCGTTCTCCCGTTCCAGGTCCTTCAAAAGCCCGTTGGCGTTCACCGCCACCAGGGTGAAGGTGCCCATAATCAGCAGGCAGGCCACAGTGATGCCGATGGCGGCGAAGCTCATGAAGCCGTGGCTGAACATATTGGAAAAGCCTTCATGGACAAAGTATCCGATATTGTGCTTACCCATGAATACGTCCTCCCACATAGCCGCCGACGCTGTCATTGACCACCCGGCCGGAATCAATGGTGACCACCCGCTTGCCAAAGTGGTCCACCAGGTCCTTCTCATGGGTCACCACCACCATGGTGGTGCCCAATTCGTTAATTTTCACCAGCAGGTCCATCAGCTCCAATGACCGCTCCGGGTCCAGGTTGCCGGTGGGCTCGTCGGCGATGATAGTGGCCGGGTTGTTCACCAGGGCACGGGCAATAGCCACCCGCTGCTGCTCCCCGCCGGAGAGTTCGTCGGGATAGCTGTATGCCTTCTTTTCCAGGCCCACCAGCTCCAGAACGTAGGGGATGCGCTTCCGGCTCTCCTTGGCGGAGGCCCCCACCGCCCGCATGACAAAGGCCAGATTGTCGTAAACCGTCTTTTTATCAATCAGGCGGAAATCCTGGAAGATGACCCCCAGGGTCCGGCGCATCAGGGGAATCTGCCGCTCGGAGATGTTCCGAGTGGAAAAGCCGTTGACCCGAACCCGGCCGGCATTGGGCTCCACTTCACCGGTAAGCAATTTAATAATCGTGGACTTGCCGGAGCCGGAGGGACCCACCAGAAAAACAAACTCGCCGGGATCAATCCGCAGGGAGATTCCCTGGATTGCCTTAGTCCCGTTGTCATATTCCATTTCCACGTCCTTCAATTCAATGAGGGCGCTTTCTGATTCTAACATAGGGGCACCTCCAATTGGTGTCGAAAACTGGGAACAGCAAGGGGTAATCGACATAATTCGGATTTTATTGTAGCATAAAGCACGGTTCCCGTCAATGCGGAGCGCAGCCAAACTATCGGGATCGTTTTCGTGCATCCTTTAGCACGAACGGCAAACACCGCCTGGCGGAGAACGCAAGAAAGCGGCGGACATTTGTCCGCCGCCTTCCTCTTTATCAAGAATCAATCCCCCGGGAGGTCAGGTATTTTTTAACCATCAGCGCCACTTTGAAGGTAATGGCGTCGTCAAATTCCCGCAGATCCAGGCCGGTCAGCTTCTTAATCTTCTCCAACCGGTAAACTAAGGTGTTCCGATGGACAAAAAGCTTCCGGGCCGTCTCCGAGACGTTCAGGTTGTTTTCAAAGAACCGGTGGATGGTAAACAGGGTTTCCTTGTCCAAGGCGTCAATGGGGTTCTTCTTGAAGACCTCCTGGAGGAACATCTCACACAGGGTAGTAGGCAACTGGTAAATCAGGCGCCCAATGCCAAGGTTCTCATAATTGATGACATATTTTTCCGTGTCGAAAACCTTGCCCACGTCAATGGAAATCTGGGCCTCCTTATAGGACTTTGCCAGATCCCGCAGATGGGTGGCAATGGTACCGATGCCCACCACCACCGTACTCTCCGTACCGGAGCGGAGGCTCTCTTCAATGGAGGCGGCAATCTTGTTCAGCTCCCGGAAGCCCGCGCCCTCGGGCATCTGCCGGACCAGCACCACGTCCCCGTCGCCGATGTTCAGCACAAAGTCATTCTGCCGGTCGGGGAACAAGGCCTGGACCACATCCGTAGGAACCGACTCCCCCTTTTTCAAAGCCCGAACTACAAAGACGCCCCGGGCTACGTCGGCGGTTACCCGCAGTTCTTTGGCCCGCATGTAGATGTCGCCCAGCATAATATTATCGGAAATGATATCTTTGATGAAGGATCCCCGGTCGTGCTTTTCCTCATAGTAAGCCTTAGCGGCATTCAGCGCCACCGTGGCCACGGAACACACCGCCTTGCTGACATCGTTCTCCCCAAAGGCGAAGGCTGCGTAGTCAAATTGATTCCCCCAGCCATTCAGCGCCTTAAAAGTTTTTCCATCGGAGGATACCAAGACTCCCGCAGCGTTGTTCACCACCGCGACATACTCCGTCCATCGCTGGCCAATGAGGGAGAGCTCACTGCAGGCAATTACTACGCCTTCCCCATCCATCACTCCAATTGTGCGATCCGTGTTCTCCTTCAACTGCAATACCACATTTTGATAAATTCGTCCAGACATGGCCGTCCTCCTCACCTAAAATACCGGGGAAGTAATGATACCATTTTTACAACATCCTTATTATATCGTCAACTTCACCAAATTGCAAGATGTTTTTTCTTTTTTCAACAAAAAACTCATTCCCTTTTTGGTAAGTATTCGGGCTTTTTCTCAGAACTACACAAGGGCGCGGAGTTCTTCAATCTCTTCCTCAGTCAAAAAGCGAAAGGCTCCCCGAGAAAGCTCTGGGTCCAGGGGCAGGCCCCCCATCCGTATCCGCTCCAGATAGAGCACCGGTTTTTCCCTGGCCGCCAGCATCCGCTTTACCTGATGGAATTTCCCCTCCCGCAAGGTGACATGGGCCTCGCTCACCTCTTCCGCCGTAAGAATCTCCAGCCGGGCAGGGAGGCACTGCAGTCCATCCTCCAAAGACATCCCAGCGGCAAAGGCCCGGCAATCCTCCTCCGTCAGGCGGCCTGCTGTCCGGACATAATAGACCTTATCCACATGCCGCTTCGGGGACAGCAAGGCGTGCGCCAGACCTCCCTCATTGGTTAACAGCAGCAGTCCCTCCGTATCTTTATCCAGGCGGCCCACAGGAAACAGCGCCTGACGCTGAAGCTCCCGGGGCAGCAGGTCCAGAACCGTCGCTCCCCTGCCGTCCTCTGTAGCGGAGAGGTATCCGGCCGGCTTGTTCAGCATAATCCAGGTATAACGGCGGTAGCACAACGCCTGACCGTTCACGGAAATCTCCGCCGTCTCTGGGTCGAACTTCTCCTCTACAGACCGGATGGCGGCCCCATCCACCGACACAAGCCCCCGGCGAGCCAGTTCCTTTGCCTCCCTCCGGGACCACTTCCCCGTGGAGGCAAGAATCTTGTCCAGCCGCTCTTTTGCCATGGCGCCTCTCCTCCTTTCCAATTCCCTTCCCAAGGGCCCGGCAATTGCTTGTTTTATTGTAGCATATTTCTAAGGAAAAATGAATAAGGAACTGTCAGGAGGGATTAATATGTTAATTTGGACCGCAAAATTTTCCCGAAAGAAAGCCACTGCCGCCGTCATCCTCATGGGCGTGGTAATGGCGGCGCTGATTGTCCTGACGGGCCGGGCTCCGGACGAGCCGGATATCTCCCAGCCCAGACTGTCCACTAACGAAGAGCGAGTGGCCTACCTTCAGTCCCTAGGCTGGGAAGTAGAGCCAGAGCCCATTGAGACGTTACAGTTCCTGCTGCCCGCGGAACTGGAGGAACCCTACCGCTCCTATAACGAGCTTCAGCTCAGCCAGGGCTTCGACCTGTCGGCGTGCTGCGGTAAGCAAGTAAGCCGCTGCACCTACACCGTGAAGAATTACCCGGACCGGCCCGAGGGCGTCCAAGCCAACCTCTACATCTGCGAGGAGGCGCCGGTGGCCGGAGATGTCTGCGCCTCCGGGGCCAGGGGGTTCCAGGAGCCGCTGCTTCAAACGGGAGAATGAGAAAAAGGACTGCCGCATGTTGCGGCAGTCCTTCTTATGCGCAAGAACTTACTCAGCGATGTCAGTGACAGCGCCGGAGCCAACGGTACGGCCGCCCTCGCGGATAGCGAAGCGGAGGCCCTTCTCGATCGCGATGGGGGTGATCAGCTCCACGGCCATCTCCACGTTATCGCCAGGCATGCACATCTCGGTGCCCTCGGGCAGGGAGATGACGCCGGTGACGTCGGTGGTACGGAAGTAGAACTGAGGACGATAGTTGTTGAAGAAGGGAGTGTGACGGCCGCCCTCGTCCTTGGACAGGACGTAGACCTGGCCCTTGAACTTGGTGTGGGGGTTGATGGACTTGGGCTTCGCCAGAACCTGGCCGCGCTCAATACCATTGCGGTCGATGCCGCGGAGCAGAACGCCGATGTTATCTCCGGCCTCGGCGAAGTCCAGCAGCTTGTGGAACATCTCGATGCCGGTAACAACGGTCTTCTTGGTCTCGTCGGCCAGGCCCACGATCTCGACTTCCTCGCTGAGCTTCAGCTGACCGCGCTCCACACGGCCGGTGGCGACGGTGCCGCGGCCAGAGATGGTGAACACGTCCTCGACGGGCATCAGGAAAGGCAGAGAGTCGTCGCGGGGAGGAGTGGGGATATAGTCGTCAACAGAATCCATGAGCTCCTTGATGCAGGCATACTCGGGAGCGGCGGGATCGCTGGAATCGGACACCAGGGCGTTCAGGGCGGAACCCTTGATGATGGGCAGATCGTCGCCGGGGAACTCGTAGGTGCTCAGCAGCTCACGGACTTCCATCTCCACCAGTTCCAGCAGCTCCTCGTCGTCCACCTGGTCGCACTTGTTCAGGAACACCACGATGGCGGGCACGCCCACCTGGCGGGCCAGCAGGATGTGCTCACGAGTCTGGGCCATGGGGCCGTCAGAGGCGGCGATGACCAGGATGGCACCGTCCATCTGCGCCGCGCCAGTGATCATGTTCTTGATATAGTCGGCGTGGCCCGGGCAGTCGACGTGGGCATAGTGCCGCTTTTCGGTCTCATATTCCACATGGGCGGTGTTAATCGTGATACCACGGGCCTTTTCCTCGGGAGCCTTGTCAATGCTGTCATAAGCCTCGAATTCGGCCTTGCCCTGGAGGGACAGCCACTTGGTAATGGCGGCGGTCAGGGTAGTCTTGCCGTGGTCAACGTGACCGATGGTGCCGATGTTTACATGGGGTTTGTTTCTTTCAAACTTTTGCTTAGCCATTTGAAAATCCTCCTAATTCATGTTCGGTTGCGGTCTGGCATTGCGAAACGATAATCAGCAATGTCTATTCTACAGTATTCCACCTGGAAAATCAATCCCTTTTTCCCAATTTTGGACAGGGCTTTTCCCGTGGACCGCAAAAGCTGGTCAGCTGCTCTTCCCCCGGGTCTCTACGATCTTTTCCGCGATACTCTTGGGAATCTCCTCGTAGCTGTGGGGCTCCATAGAGTACTGGCCGCGGCCCTGGGTGCTGGAACGAAGGTCGGTGGCATAGCCAAACATGTTGGCCAAAGGTACCAGCGCGTCTACCTGCTGTGCGCCGGGACGGGCCTCCTGCCCCTGAATCTGACCGCGGCGGGCGGTCAAATCGCCAATCACCGTGCCGAGATACTCATCGGGGACAATGACGGAAACCTTCATAATCGGCTCCAGGAGGGTCGCGCCCGCTTTGCGGCACGCCTCCTTAAAGGCCATGGAACCCGCAATCTTAAAGGCCATTTCGGACGAGTCCACCTCATGGTAAGAGCCATCGTACAGTGTGACTTTGACGTCCACCACGGGGAAACCGGCCATGACGCCGGCATTCATTGCACCTTGGATGCCTGCGTCAACCGCAGGAATATACTCCTTGGGAACAGCGCCGCCCACGATGGCGTTGACAAACTCGTAGCCCTTTCCGGACTCGTTGGGCTCAACGCGGATTTTGACGTGGCCATACTGACCCTTACCACCGGACTGGCGGGCATACTTGGTATCCTGCTCCACCGTCTTTTTGATGGTCTCCTTGTAGGCAACCTGGGGCGCGCCCACGTTGGCCTCCACTTTGTATTCCCGGAGCAGACGGTCGACGATAATCTCCAGATGGAGCTCGCCCATACCGGCGATAATAGTCTGACCGGTCTCCTCATCGGTGTAGGTCTTGAACGTGGGATCCTCTTCTGCCAGCTTGATCAGACCAATGGTCATCTTTTCCTGACCGGCCTTGGTCTTGGGCTCAATGGCTACCCGAATGACGGGCTCGGGGAATTCCATAGACTCCAAAATAACGGGGTGCTTTTCGTCGCAGAGCGTATCGCCCGTAGTGGAGTTTTTCAGTCCAATCACGGCGGCAATATCGCCTGCGTAAACGGTCTCAATGTCCTCCCGGTGATTGGCGTGCATTTGGAGAATACGGCCGACACGCTCCTTCTGCTTTTTCGTGGAGTTGAGCACCTGGGTACCGGTGTTCAGCGTGCCGGAATAGACACGGATGAAGGACAGACGGCCCACATAAGGATCCGTGGCAATCTTAAACGCCAGGGCGGAAAAGGGTTCGTCGTCAGAAGACGGGCGCTCCTCCTCCTCCTCCGTGTTGGGGTTGACACCCTTGATGGCAGGAACGTCAATCGGAGCGGGCATATAGTCTACAATCGCGTCCAGCATCTTCTGCACGCCCTTGTTTTTATAGGACGTTCCGCAGGTGACGGGTACCATTTCATTGGCGATGGTAGCCTTGCGGATGGCGGCCCGAATCTTCTCCTGCGGAATATTCTGGCCGTCCAGGTACAGTTCCATGATCTCTTCGTCGAACATGGAAACGGCGTCCATCAGTTTCTCATGGTACTCGTTGGCAAGGTCCACCATGTCGGCGGGAATTTCCTCTACCCGCATATCCTTGCCCAAGTCGTCGTAATAGATATCCGCGTTCATCTCCACCAGGTCGATGATGCCCTTAAAGGTCTCCTCGCTTCCAATGGGGAGCTGAATGGGCACGGCGTTGCACTTCAGGCGGTCCTCCACCATGTGGAGCACGTTGTAGAAGTCCGCGCCCATGATGTCCATCTTGTTGACATAGATCATCCGGGGGACCTTGTAGGTGTCCGCCTGACGCCAGACAGTTTCGGATTGGGGTTCCACGCCGCCTTTGGCGCACAGTACGGTGACAGAGCCGTCCAGAACGCGCAGGGAACGCTCCACCTCCACGGTGAAGTCCACGTGGCCCGGGGTGTCGATGATGTTGATACGGGTGGGCTTGAACTGGTTCTTTGAACCAGACCAGTAGCAGGTGGTGGCGGCGGAGGTGATGGTAATGCCACGCTCCTGCTCCTGGGCCATCCAGTCCATCGTGGCGGTACCGTCATGGGTTTCGCCAATTTTATAGTTCACGCCGGTGTAGAACAAGATCCGTTCCGTAGTCGTGGTCTTGCCCGCGTCGATGTGAGCCATAATGCCGATGTTTCTGGTGTTTTCAAGCGATGTTTTTCTCGGCATACTTGATTTCTCTCCTAACTAGCTTACCAGCGGTAGTGCGCGAAGGCCTTGTTGGCCTCGGCCTGCTTATGCATATCCTCGCGCTTTTTCACGGCCGCTCCGGTGTTATTGGCGGCGTCCATGATTTCGCCGGCAAGGCGCTCAGCCATCGTACGCTCGCTCCGGGCGCGGGAATAGGTGGTCAGCCACCGCAGGCCCAGCGTGGTGCGCCGGGCGGGGCGGACCTCCATGGGGACCTGATAGTTGGCGCCGCCCACACGGCGGGCCTTGACCTCCAGGCTGGGCATAATGTTGTCCATGGCCTGGGTGAACACTTCAACGGGGTCGTTTCCGGTCTTCTCCTTAATCTGGTCAAAGGCCGCGTAAACAACTTTCTGCGCCACACCCTTTTTGCCGTCCAGCATCACGTTGTTGACAAGACGCGTCACCAGCACGGAGCCGTACATGGGGTCGGGCAGAATTTCTCTCTTGGGAACATTACCTCTTCTAGGCACTATGCTTCCCTCCTTCATAATGATTCTATGATCTCATAGGTACTCAAAAGGCGTTTGCCTTCCGTGAATGCCTCTGCCGAAGGGCACTGCCCCGATTTATATAAAACCGATTCGGCAAAGTAATTCGGAATAGGCCCTTACTTGGACTTGGGCCGCTTGGCGCCGTACTTGGAACGGCTCTGCATCCGACCGGACACGCCCTGGGTATCCAAGGTGCCGCGGATAATGTGATAACGGACGCCGGGGAGGTCCTTGACACGGCCGCCGCGGATCATGACCACGGAGTGCTCCTGAAGGGAGTGGCCCACGCCGGGGATATAGGCGGTGACCTCATAGCCGTTGGTCAGGCGCACACGGGCGATCTTACGCAGAGCAGAGTTGGGCTTCTTGGGGGTCGCGGTTCTCACGGCGGTGCAGACGCCTCTCTTCTGGGGGGAGGGCTGATTGGTGGTCTTGGTCTTCAGGGTGTTCAGACCGAACTGCAGGGCGGGAGAATTGGACTTGTAG